>CAZHYF010000010.1:0-8911 GCA_964536635.1 uncultured Rhodospirillaceae bacterium
GGTGGCGTAGGAAATGCGGAAATAGGGCGCCAGACCGAAGGCCGTGCCCTGCACGCAAGCCACCAGAGCATCTTCCAACAGGTAGGCGACGAAATCGTTGTCGCTCTCCAGCACCTTACCGCCAGGTGTCTTGCGGCCCATCACACCCGCGCAGGAGGGATAGACGTAAAAGGCACCGTCGGGCATGCGGCAGGTCAGGCCTTGGCAAGCGTTGAGCCGCTCGACCACATAGCGGCGGCGCTCGTCGAAGGCCGCGCGGAAGGTGTCCAGGAAGCCGTGATCGCCGTTCAGGGCTGCGACGGCTGCTGCCTGTGAAATCGAGCAGGGGTTAGAGGTGGACTGCGACTGGATCTTGCTCATGGCTTTGATCAGCTCGACTGGGCCGCCAGCAAAACCGATGCGCCAGCCGGTCATCGAATAGGCCTTCGAGACGCCGTTGCAGGTCAGTGTGCGATCCAGCAGGTCGGGGGCCGCCTCGCCGATGGTGGCGAACTTGAAGTCGCCATAGACCAGGTGCTCGTACATATCGTCGGTCATGATCCAGACCTGGGGGTGGCGGCGCAGCACGTCGGCCAGGGCGCGCAGATCATCGGCGGTGTAGCCCGAGCCGGTGGGGTTCGAGGGCGAGTTCAAAATCAGCCACTTGGTCTTGGGCGTAATCGCGGCCTCCAGCACCTCTGGGCTGAGCTTGAAGCCGTCTTCCTCGCGGGTGTCCACGGTTTTAGGATCACCGCCTGCCAGCAAGGTCATGTCGGGGTAGGAGACCCAATAGGGCGAAGGGATCAGCACCTGGTCACCGGGGTTCAGCGTCGCCACCAGCGCGTTGTAGAGCACCTGCTTGCCGCCGGTGCCAACGGTGATGTTGGCGAGTGTGTAGGCCAGGCCGTTGTCGCGCTTGAACTTATCGACAATGGCTTGCTTCAGCTCAGGGGTGCCATCGACCGCGGTGTATTTGGTTTGACCGGCGTTGATCGCGGCAATGGCCGCGTCTTTGATGTGCTGGGGCGTGTCGAAGTCCGGCTCACCGGCGCCCAGACCGATCACGTCTTTGCCAGCGGCGCGCAGTTCGCGGGCTTTGTTGGTCACGGCGATGGTGGGTGAGGGCTGAATGCGCGAAAGGCTGTCGGCTAGAATGCTCATGCGGGTCTCGTCAGGCTGAGGGGCGCTGGGCGGCAGAGGCGCCAGCAGCGCAGGATAGGTTGGGGTCGAAAGGCGGCCCCACCCTAGCCGAAAACCGCAGCGCGACAAGGGTCAATCGCGCCTGCCCCGCCTTGTCGGCGCCTTATCAGCGCCTTGTCCAGCGCTGGCCGCTCGTCGTGCTCCTGGCCTTCACTGCCCCAGGCCAGTGTGTCGAAGGATTCGCAGGTCGGGCAGACCGCCGATCAGGCTTGCTGTGGCAGCTTGGCTGCTGCTGCGGGCAGGCTTGGGAGCCAATCGCGCCTTGCCCCGGCTGTAGGACCAAAGGCCCGATTGAAGCCGCAGCTAGCGCCCGCCTTCCAACAGCGCGACCCGGCCCGCCAAGCGTTGCTCCAGCGCTGGCCGCTCGTCGTGTTCGTGCCCTTCGCTGCCCCAGCCCAGCGTGTCGAAGGATTCGCAAGTCGGGCAGACCGCCGACCAAGCCTGGTGCTCGTCCTGGCAGGCGCTGCAAGACCAGGCGTCGTGGCGCGCATAGAGCGAGGCCTTGGCTTGCAGGCCCGTGATGCGCTCCAACGAGCCACCTTCGGCCTCGGTCAGGCTGGACAGCGCCCGGTAGAGGCGGTGGCTGGGTGCCCGCGCCTCCAGCGGCTCCAAGCTGGCGCGTGCGGCCTCCAGTTCGCCAGCAGCGAGCTGGGCGCGGCCCAACTCCAGCGCCGACAGCGCGTGTTCGGGGCGCAGCGCGTGCAGTGCCGTCATGGCGTCCAAGATGGCCCGCGGACCATCGGCGCCCAAGGCTTGCAGATAGGCCAGGCTATAGAGCGGGTGCGGCTCGCGCTTCCAGGCGCGTTGCAGGGCTCTGGCGGCGGCCTCGGGACCGTCGCTTTGCCGCAGAATATCGGATAGCACCAATTGGGCAGGCGCCAGCTCGGGCGCGAGCTGGACGGCGCGTTGGGCGGCGCTGCGCGCAGGTTTGATCTCACCGGCAGCCAGCAGCTCTTCGGCCTGCTGGGCCTGGACCACCGCCAGGGCGCGTTGTCCTTGAGCCTTGGACAGCACGCGGTTGGCGCGGCCCTGGTCCAGAATGGTCAGCGTCTCGGGCCAATGGCGCTGGGCGGCCTCCAGGCGGAACAGGGTGTCCACCACCCAAAAGGTCTTGGGGCGCAGCTTGAGCGCCTCATAGAGCAGGGCGACGGTCTCGGCTCGGTCGCCGCGTTTCATCGCTTGGGTGATGAGCCCGCGCAGGCCCATGAAGGCCGCCTGCGGGTCGTCCAACATGGCGATAAAGTTCTGGTCGGCCTGGTCACTGTTGCCCTCCAGCAGCGCGGTTTGGGCGCTAATCAGGTGGGTTAGCGGCGACTTGGCCAGGTATTTTTGCGCCACCTTGCTCTGTTTGCTGGCCTCTTTGGCATCGCCCGCAGCCAGGGCGGACAGGCCCTTAGAGATGGCCTCCAGACCGCGCCGGTGCTTGCTCTCCTCGCGCTGCTTGCGCTGGGTGGCCGGCAGGTCGATGAAGGCTTTGACCAGCCGGAAGACCTGAAACAAGATCCAGACGACGATCAACAGCATGAGCGCGGCCAGGCCGGCGTTCATGGTGACGCGGGTGCCCATGACCACCAAGGACATGTCTTGGGTGTTGGCGGTCAGCCAGAGCGCAGCGGCAATGACCGCTGCCATTTGGGCCAGAAACAGCATCAGGCGAAGCATGATCGGGGGCTCCTGTAGCCGAGCAAGGCCGCGCGGTCTGCGGGCGCATGCCAAAAGGTGGGGTGCCTGCGGGTCATGCTCAAGGCTTGCCCTGCGTTAGAGCAGATGATTCGAGCATCCAAGCCTCCAGCGCCCAGGCGGCTTCGTCGCGTGCGCGGCGCAGCTCCAGGGCCGCAAACCAGTCCTGGTAGAGCTGCGAGCGCTGGGTGAGATCGCTGGGGATCCGGCCGAGCTTGTCCCAAGCCAGCGCGTAGTCGGCGCGTTGGCCTGGCGCGGCGCTCAAGGCGGCTTTGGCATCGGCCAGCCAGCCCGCCAGGGTCTCCTGCCCCTGGGCGTCTACCGGCTCGATGGTCACCAGGCCCGAGACCTTGCCCAGCACCGATCCCAGCACGCCCTGGTTGGCGGCGGCATCGCTGCGTTGCAGGTTGGACAGATCGCGCCACAGGGCATCGGTCTTGGCGCTGAGGCTATCCAGCGCGGGGCTCGCCAGCGCGGCCTGGGCAGTCAGCGGTTGCAACAGGGCGGACAGCTTGGGCTTGCCTTGGCTCAGGCCTTGCAGGGCGCTCAACTCGGCCTCAAAGCTGCTGGTCTGGGCCAGAGCGGCACGCAAGCGCGATAGGGCCAACAGGCGCAGGCCGTCGTCGCGGTTCTCGCGATAGGCCGGGTCGATCTGCGCGGATAGGGCCGCCAGTTGGCCTTGCAGCTCCTGGCGCAGGCTTTGCGCGCGCGCAGTGGCTTGGCTTTGGGCGGTGCCCAAGGCGCTCAGCTCAGCTTCCAGATCTTTCAGAGCCGTCACTTGCGCTTCGATCAGCCCCGCTAACTGGTCTTGGCGCTGGGTCAGGCGCTCGCTGTCCAGGCTGGCGACCGCAGCAGCGGCGCTGGCTTGGGCCTGCTCGGCCTGGTTGGCGACCTGATCCAAGCGGCCTTCCAGGCGGCTCAGGGTCTCTTTGATCTGCCCGGACAAGGCTTGCTCAGGATCGACCAAGCTGGCCAGCTCTTGGGTCTGGCTGCTGGCCTGTTGCGCCAGGCTCAGCGCTTGGGCGGCCTGGCTCTGGCTCTGGCTCAATTTGGGCTGCATGGCCTCAAGGCTGAGGTCCAGGGCTTGTTCTTGCATGGCGAGCTGTTGATCCAGGCGCGCCAGCTCGCTGTCCAGAGCTTCAAGCTGGCTGGTCAGGGCGCGCAGATCGGCACCTTGCAGCGCAGTCTTGTTGCTCTGGTCGGCCGACGAGCGCTCGGCGGCGGTCTGTAGGGCGGTCACCTGATCGGCCAACACCTTCAATTGGTCGGCCAACGCGGTCGGCGCGGCACCGCCTTGCCCCAGCGCGCGCAAGCCTGCCAGGCCGCCCACCTCATAGAGGCCCAGCGCGGTTGCGCCCGAGACCAGGACAATCAGCGCCGCCATGGTCAAGCCCAACAGCGCGCGACCCAAAGGGTTGGCGCGCGGCTTGGCTTTGGCGTCTGCCTCAGTCTTGGGCCTTGACTCAGTCTTGGGCCCTGCCTCAGGGCGCTCGAAGCGTTGCGGCTCGGGGGTCAGGCGGCGCGCCAGTTCAGACGGCTCGGACATGCAAAATCTCGCTCAATTTCGCTCAAGGGGGCGAGGGACCAAGGCCGGTGCTGGGTGCCCCACTGGGGACCGAGCGCTTGCCAGCCCTGCGCGCAGAGCTCATCTGGGCATCAGGTCGGCGGGCAGGCGGGCTTGCAGCAGGGCGGCCAGCCCCTCTTCGTTGGGTGTCTGGGCCACGCTTATGCTGCGAAAGTCCCAGGCTCTAAGCTCTACTGCAATTGCCTCAGAGAGGCAAAGCACAGGCAAGCGATGACGCCAATTGGTCGCCGCGTCCGCCTCGGGGAGCCGCGCTGCGCGCTGTCCCAAGCGGCGGGCGAGTGCGCGCGAATAGACCAAGACCAGGGCGGCCTCGGGCTGGCGCGCCAACCGTTGCAGCTTGATCGCCAAGGCCGGGTCGTCATCCGATAGCGGCACAGCAGCGTAGAGCCGGTGCCAAGCCAGGGGTGGGGCCTCGCCCGCCTCCAGCGCCGCGGTGAGCGCCGCAAAGTCGTGGCTCACCTCGGCGGCACAAAAGTAGTGCCACTGCGTCGGCCTGGCGCCGGACTGGGCGCTACCTAAGGTGGCTGGACTGGCGTTGATAATCGCGTTTTCTAATGCCGCCGCCTTGGAGGCCGTCAGGGCCGGGCCATCAAATCCCTGTGCGCGCAGCGCCGCCAGGGCACGCGCGCCAACGCAGGCCAGGGGCGCGTGGTGATCCAGGCGCTCTAGCCGGTCCAGCGCCGTCAGCGCCTCGACCGCGCGCAGGCTCGAAAAGAGGTAGGCCTGCGGGCCGAGCCCATTGGAGCGCGCGTCTAGGGTAGCGTCTAGCGCGGCGAGCGCCTGGGGTTGCAGCTCAAGCCGCAGCAGCGGTAGCTCCTCTGTGGTCCTGCCTTGCGCCTCCAGGGTTGCGCGCAAACCAGCGAGCTGCGGTGCCTGCCAAGCGGGCTCGGCGCGAGCAAAATAGAGCGTCGGGGCGGGGGCTTGGACCATAGGCGCGGTTAGGCGCGCCAGGTGCCGGGGTGGTCGGCCAGCGCAGCAAAGAAGGCCTCTCCGGCCTTGACCCGCAACTCCAGGCCGACCGCGCGCCCCAAGTCTTCAGGAGCATCGGCGCGATCCATGGCCATGTCGTGCTCGGCCCAGAAGGATTGGTGCCCCTCGGGATCCCCAGCAAAAGCAGTCAGCTTGAGCCAGCCTGGACGGCCCGCAGGCCGCGCCCAGCCCGCCAAGGGCGTGCGGCACGAACCATCAAGCTCTGCCAAGCAGGCGCGTTCGGCGCGCACCGCTTGGGCGGTGGCTTGGTCGTTCAGCGCCTCGGCCAGCGCGCGGCTGGCGCCATCGTCGCTACGCACCTGCAAGGCGATGGCACCTTGCGCCATGGCGGGCAAGAAGCTGTGCGGCTCCATTACACTGTGCGGAACCTGCTCCTCTAGGCCCAGGCGCTTGAGCCCAGCCAGCGCCAGCAAGGTCGCGTCGGCTTGACCTTCGGCCAGTTTCTTAAGCCGGGTCTGCACCGAGCCGCGAAACAATTTGACCTGAAGATCGGGGCGCTGCGCCTTGACCAAGGCCTGACGGCGCAAGCTGGCGGTGCCCAAGATCGCGCCCTGCGGCAGGCTATCCAGACCGCCGCCGTCGCGGGTCAACAGCACGTCGCGCACGTCTTCACGCGGCAGATATGCGACCAGCTCCAGCCCCTCGGGCATGACCACGCCCACGTCTTTCAGCGAATGGACGGCGATGTCGGCGCGGCCATCCATCAAGGCCACTTCCAGCTCCTTGGTGAAGAGGCCCTTGCCGCCGATCTCGTTCAACGGACGGTCCTGCACTTGGTCACCGGTGGTCGAGAAGACCACGATCTCGATATGGCCGGTATGCGCCAGATCCGGGAAGGCGTCGATCAAGCGCGCTTTGGTCTCCTCGGCCTGAGCCAGCGCCAACGGCGAACCACGGGTGCCCAGCTTGAGCGGACGGTCGGCTGAAAAGGCAGAGGCAGGCATGGGCTCTCTCGCTGGCTAGGGTTCGATCGGGTGCTTGCCTAAGCTTGTAGTCGGCACGCGCCGCCAAGAAAAGGGATGCAATTGCCGCAAAATGCGAATAGCCATGAGCAGGCCTTGCTGGCGGCGTCCTTGAGGGCGGCCAATGGGCGCAGACCATATCCCCGATCAGGAAAAGGACAGGCAGCCATGCTTTTTGCTTCGCTTGAAGGTGCAACGTTTCGGAAGCTTCGCGCGGGCCTTGCGCCGCTGCTGCTGGCCGCTGTGCTTGCTGGACCAACAACAGCACAAGAGCAGAGCGCCGATCCAGCCGAGGCCGCAGAAGCCAGTACCGACCTGGTGCAGATCGAAGAGCCCGAGCGCAACCTGCGGCTGGTCTCCTGGGGCGGACGCTACGCCGAAGCCCAGCAAGCCGCACTTATTGCGCCTTTTGCGAGTGAACAGGACAAGCTGACGCTGGTGCCCTACAAGGGCAGCCTGGAGAGCCTAGAGCGGGTCAAAGGCGACTGGGACTTGGTGGACTTCGAGCTGGAGGCGCTGGAAGAGGCCTGTGCTCTGGGCTTGGTCGCACCGCTGGACCCCAAGCAGATCGGCCTGCAAGCCGGTGAACTGGTGCCAGGCGCTTTGCACCGCTGCGGCCTGGCCAGCCAGGCATGGAGCTGGAGCTTCTATGCCCCGACGCTGGACGGGCAAGCCGTGTCGGTCGAGGGCTTCTTGGACCCCGATCTGCTCCAGGGTAAGCGCGGCCTCTATCGCCGCCCTGACGGCCTGATGGAGATGCTGTTGCTGGCCCAGGGCCTGTCCGCCGATCAGGTCTACGCCACCTTGACCGCTCCGGGCGGGGTGGAAAAAGCGCTGTCGGTCTTGGAGCCCTTGAAGGCCGACTTGGTTTGGTTCCATGCCAGCGCAGACCTGGAGGCCGCCATCGCGACGGGCGCGCTGGATTTTGCCTTTGGCTTTACCGCAGCGCTGGCGCGGGCCAGCAGTGCGCGCGCTCAAGATGCGCCAATGATCGCCGCGACCCAGAGCCCGCTTCTCTATGGCTTGGACTTCTGGGCTCTGCGCGCTGACAGCCCCAACCAAGAAGCAGCCTATGCCTTCTTGCGCCATGCCATCAGCCCGGCAGCAGGCGCTGCCTTTGCGCGCCGCTTGGCCTATCTGCCGACGCGGGTGCAGGCCTATGCGGGCATTCCAGATCTGCCCTCGATCCCCAAGGCCAGCCAGTCGCTGGTCTTTGATCGCCTTTGGTGGCAGACTCCAGCGGGCCTGAAAGCGACCCAGGCCTTTGAAGCCTGGATCGACTAGCGCCTTCTTCCGTCTTCCTGTTCGAAAGCCGAGCCCGTGACCGCCTCTTCGTCATCTGGCCCTTCGCGGGTCTTCTTGTCCAAGCCTCACATGGGCGGCGCCGAGCGCGGCCTGGTGGATCAGGTGTTTGACGCCAACATGGTTGCCCCGGTCGGCCCCGCCGTGGATCATTTCGAACGCGCGCTGGAGGCCTATACCGGCATCGGCCATGCCGCCGCGCTCTCCTCGGGCACGGCAGCGCTGCACTTGGCGATGATCCTGGCGGGCGTAGAGGCGGGCGACGAGGTTTGGGGGCCGAGCCTGACCTTTATGGGCGGCGTTTCGGGCCTGGTGGTGCGCGGTGCGGTGCCGGTATTTTTCGACAATGCAGAGGGCAGTTGGGGTCTGGACCCCGAGCTGTTGGAGGCCGAGTTATCGGCGGCCAAGCGCGGCCAGCGCCTGCCCAAGGT
Source organism: uncultured Rhodospirillaceae bacterium (assembly GCA_964536635.1). Lineage (GTDB taxonomy): Bacteria > Pseudomonadota > Alphaproteobacteria > UBA7985 > JAUIBT01 > JAUIBT01. The sequence continues at coordinate 8,130 of CAZHYF010000010.1, forward strand.
GGTGATCGCTACCGATCTTTACGGTCAGTCCTGCGACCTGGATGCGCTGCTTGAGGTCACGGGCGCTTATGGCGTTGCCCTGGTTACCGACAGCGCCGAGGCGCTGGGCACGCTCTATAAGGGGCGCCACGCGGGCAAGGGCGCGCTGATGGCGGCGCTGTCCTTTAATGGCAACAAAATCATCACCACGTCGGGCGGCGGCGCGCTGCTGAGCGATGACCCGGCGCTGGTCACCAAGGCGCGCTTCTTGGCCACTCAGGCCCGTGACCCGGCGCCGTATTATCAGCACACGACGCTGGGCTATAACTACCGCTTGTCGGGGGTTTGTGCTGCGATTGGCTCGGGGCAAATGCAGGTGCTGGATCAGCGTGTGGCTCAGCGCCGCCAGCTCTATGCGGCCTATAAAGAGGCGCTTGCTGGCGCGCCGGTCAGCTTCCTAGACGAGCAGCCGGACAGCCGCGAGACCCACTGGCTCACCGTGGCCCTGCTGGATCGTCACCCGCCCGAGGAGCTGCGTCAGGCGCTTGAGGCCGACAATATCGAGGCGCGGCCGGTCTGGAAGCCCATGCATATGCAGCCCTTGTTTGCCGAGGCGCGCTTTGTCTCGCGCCGGGCGGTGGGCGCCAATCTGGCGGTCTGTGAGGATCAGTTCGCGCGCGGCATCTGCCTGCCGTCTTGCAGCCAACTGGTGGCCGAAGAGGCCAGCGATTTTCACCGCGTCACCCAGGCCTTGCAGCGGTTTTTCGCTTAAGGCCAGGTGGCCGGCCTCCTATCGGCAGGGC
>CAZHYF010000010.1:9011-13067 GCA_964536635.1 uncultured Rhodospirillaceae bacterium
ATCGGCTCCGGCCAGATTTGCAGCTTGGTGATTTGCAGCCGTTGGCGCTCCAAGACTTTGATGGTGAAGCCATGGACGTTGAAGACCTGGCCCACCTCGGGGATGACGTGCGCCTCGTACAGCACCAACCCGGCCACCGTGGTGGCGTCGTCGTCGGGCAAGGTCCAATCAAACTGGCGATTGAGGTCGCGGATGGTCACGCTGCCCTCGACGATATAGGAGCCGTCGCCCGCCTCGTTGACACCGGCGGCTTTGACCACGTCGGTCTCGTCGTCAATGTCGCCGACGATTTCCTCCAAGATGTCTTCCAGCGTAATGATGCCTTCAAAGCTGCCGTACTCGTCCACCACCACGGCAAAGTGCGCGCGCTTCTTGCGGAAATTCTGGAGCTGGTCGGTCAGCGAGGTGCTGGAGGGAATGAACCAGGGCTCGGCGGCCAAGGTGCGGATGTCCAACTGGCTGGCGTCGCCTTCGCGGGCCCGCAGCGCGCGCAGCAACTCTTTGGCGTGCAAAATGCCGACGATGTTGTCGGGATCGCTGGAATAGAGCGGCAAGCGGGTATAGGGGCTTTCCACAACCTGGGTGACGATGGCCTGGGCCTCTTGGTCGATGTCGATCATCGCCACGTTGCGGCGGTGGGTCATAACCTCCTCGACCGCCACGTCCGAGAGATCCAGGATCGAGCGCAGCATGTCGCGGGCTTCTCTGGCCTCTTCGTCTTCGGCGTCGGTGTGCAATTCGATGGCGCCGCGCAGCTCTTCTTCGGCTTCCTCGCGCTTGGCGTCGGGGTCGGGGCGGTCACCGATCGCCCACAGCACAAAGCGCACCACGCCTTGAATGGCGCGGACCACGGGCCGGGTGACCGTGATCAGCCAGGCCACCGCGCCCGCCACCTTCAACGCCACCTTGTCGGCGTGACGGATGGCATAGGTTTTGGGCAGCACCTCAGCAAAGATCACCACCAGCGCGGTCATAATCAGGGTCGCGAGCAAAACGCCCGCTTCCCCCATCAAGGCGATGAACAGCGAAGTGGCCAGCGCCGAGGCCAGGATGTTGACCAGGTTGTTGGCCAGCAGAATCGCGCCGATCAAGGCCTCAGGATCTTGCAACAGCAAGTTGGCTCGGGCGGCTGCCGGCGAACCCTGGCGCTCAAGCTGATGCAGGCGCGCGCGCGAGGCACCGGTCAGGGCGGTTTCAGAGCCCGAGAACACCGCCGACAGGCTGATCAAAATCGCCACCAACACGCAAAGCAGGATCAAAACGAACATAGTGGAGACCTCGGGTAGGTAGGGCAGAAGAGTTAAGCGCTGTCAGGGCAACCCGCAGCAAGCAAGGTTTCGGTTAAGACGTCCAGCGGTACGTCGCGCGACTGGAAGGCTTGGCCCAGCGCGCGGGTCACAATGAAGGTCATCTGCCCAGCGCTGGCTTTCTTATCTTTGCGCATGTGGGTGATCATGCGCGCGACGCTGGGGGCTTGATTGCTGGGGTAGGCCGGGCTGGTGGGCAGGCCTGCCTTGGCGACGAAGCCCTGCACGCGCGCCACGTCTTGCGGGTCGATCAGCCCCAAGCGGGCCGACAAGTCGTGGGCCATACCCAAGCCAATCGCCACCGCCTCGCCGTGCAGCAAGCGGCCGTCATAGCCCGCTTCGGCTTCCAGGGCGTGGGCGAAGGTGTGGCCCAAATTCAGCAGCGCGCGGCGGCCCTTCTCGGTCTCGTCGGCGGCTACGGTGTCGGCCTTGGCCTGGCAGGAGCGGTAAATGGCATGGCTCAGCGCCTCTGGGTCGCGGGCCAATACGCGGTCAAAGTTGGCCTCCAGCCAATCGTAGAAGTCGGGCTGGTCGATCAGGCCGTATTTGATCACCTCGGCAAAGCCTGCACGTAACTCGCGGTCGCTCAGCGTTTTCAGCAAGTCGATGTCGATCAGCACGGCTTTGGGTTGGTGGAAGGCGCCGACCAGGTTCTTGCCGTGGGGCGAGTTGATGCCGGTCTTGCCGCCAACCGAGGAATCGACCTGCGCCAACAGGCTGGTGGGCACCTGCACAAAATCCAGGCCGCGCAGCAAGCTGGCCGCCACATAGCCCGCCAGATCGCCGACCACGCCACCGCCAAAAGCCACGATCAGATCGCTGCGTTCCATGCCAAAAGCCAGCGCTGCGTCGCAGACCTGGGCAAAGCAGGCGTAGGACTTGCTGGCCTCGCCTGCGGGCACGGCCACCCAGCCGACCTCCAGCCCTGCGGCCTGCAAGTCTGCTTCGACACGCGCGCGGTAGAGGCCGGAGACCGTCTCGTCGCTGATGACCAGGACGCGCGGGCGCTTCAAGAAGGGCTGCAAGGCGGCAGCGAGGCTGTCCAGCAGGCCGGGGCCAATCTGGATGTCATAGGAGCGCGCGCCCAAGCCAACGGTGAGCCTGCGGGTCGGGTTCGTCATGTCGGTCACGCGTCGGGCTCCTTTTCGGGCGCGGGTGCAGAGGCGGCGGGGACACCAACCGTATGGGCCTCCAAGTAGGCAGCCAGCCGTCGAAGCGTCATGGCGGTGGCCACGTCGGGGCCGTCTTTGCCCGATCGCACCACAACGTCGGCGGTCTTGTAGACCGGATCGCGTTCGCGGAACAGGCGGCGGAACACCGCTTTGGGATCGCCGGTATTGAGCAAAGGCCGGTGGCTGCGCCCGGTGGTGCGCGCCAAGAGCTGCTCAAGCGTCGGCTTGAGCCAGATCGAATAGGCGCGCTCTTTGATACGCTGGCGGGTCTCTTCGTTCATCATTGCGCCGCCGCCCGTCGCCAGCACGATTGGACCGTCTTCAAGCAGGCGTTTGATGACCCGGCGCTCGCCGTCGCGGAAATAGGCCTCGCCATGGGTGGCGAACATGTCTGAGATACTCTGCCCGGCGGACTCCTCGATGGCGTGGTCGGCATCGACGAAGGGCAGCTCCAAGACCTGAGCCAAGCGGCGACCGACGGTGGACTTGCCGCAGCCCATGTGCCCCACCAGGACCAAGCTCTTGGTCAGCGGCAGGTGTTGGGACTTAAAGAGTTTGGCTCGTTTTTTGAGCTCCGGCGTCATAGCCTGTCCTTATTCCTGGCTTAGCCCTTAGGCTCGCTGCCTCACGCATCCAAACCGCGAAGACCCACTTCGGGTTGGCATGCTGCAAGGGGCGGGGCTTTGGGCTTGCTTTGTGCCTGACATATCGGCATAGGCATGCGGGTGTAAAGTCTTACTGCGGCCAGAGGCGGCCACCAAGCCTGTGGCAAGCCCGCGTTTGCGCGCCGCCACGGCGACAGACTGACTAGGAATAGGGATTTTTCGTTTATGCGCCGTCCTCGCCAACACCATGCTTGGGTTGCGCCGTTGGTCGTCTTCTCGCTGATCCTCTTTTTCGCAACCCTGATGTTTTTGACCTGGGATATCCCGCGCCCGCAGTATCGCGTCGAGCGCGCTTTGCCGCCGCTGATTTTTGAGGGCGTGGACATGCCGGCGCCGCAACTGCCGGGCCAAGACAGTCGATAAGTCCCCCACAAACCGGCGCAATCAAGCCAAAGTCGCGCGCTAGGCCTTCGGCATGTCACTTGAGCTGTTTTTCGAGAGCCTCTTGGTCGAGCGCAATGCTGCCGCCAATACGCTCGAAGCCTATCGCCGCGATCTGGAGCAACTGAACGAAGCGCTGACAGAGCCGCTGGTTCAGGCCTCCAGCGCTGCGCTGCGCGATTACTTGCGGGGCCTGGCCGACCAGGGGCTGGCGCGCAGCTCGATTGCGCGCAAGCGCTCGGCCATCAAGCAATTCTATGCCTTTTTGCGCGACGAAGGTCTGCGCAGCGACAATCCTGCCGAAGCGCTGAAGGTGGGTGCTGCGCCCCGTCCCCTGCCCAAGGTTCTCAGCACCGATCAGGTTGACGCCTTGATTGCGGCGGCTGATCGTCTGGTGACTGAGGCCCCAGCCCAGAGCCTACAGCGGGCCGAGGCTCTAAGGCTCAAGGCTTTGCTTGAACTGCTCTATGCCTCGGGCCTGCGGGTCTCTGAGCTGGTAGGCTTGCCGCTGTCGGCGCTCCAGGCCGCCGG
>CAZHYF010000010.1:13167-27383 GCA_964536635.1 uncultured Rhodospirillaceae bacterium
CAGTGCTTTACATATGAGCTCTTCGAGCCACAGCTCTAGCGTGTCCGAATTGGACCCGTAGAGCGGGCAGGTCAGCGGTGATGCCGCGCTGCCTGGGCCACCAAGATCAACAAGAAACCAGCGCGAGAACAGCGGTCCCTATGTCTCTAGCCATTTTGGATTTTGAAAAGTCTGTCACCGATCTGGAACGCAAGATCCAAGAGCTGAAGCGCCTTGCCAGCAAGCAAAGCCAAGACGGCGAGGCAGCGTCGGACAGCGGCGACGGCTTGCCTGACGATATGGGCGAGGAGATCGCGCGCCTGGAAGACAAGGTTTCCAAGCAGCTCAAGACCCTCTACGCCAGCCTCAGCCCTTGGCAAAAGGCCCAGGTGGCGCGCCACCCCGACCGGCCGCACTTCTTGGCCTACGTCGCGGCGCTGTGCGAGGATTTCCAGCCCCTGTCGGGCGACCGCGCCTTCCACGACGACCAAGCCATTATCGGCGGCCTGGCGCGTTTTCGCGGTGAGCGGGTCATGGTCATTGGCCAGGAAAAGGGCCACGACATGGCCACGCGCGTGAAGCACAACTTTGGCATGGCGCGCCCAGAGGGCTACCGCAAAGCCATCCGCCTCATGGCGCTGGCCGACCGTTTCAAATTGCCGATTTTGACCTTTGTCGATACCTCGGGCGCCTATCCTGGCGTGGGCGCTGAAGAGCGCGGCCAAGCCGAAGCCATCGCGCGCTCAATTGAAAAGTGCCTGGATGTCTCGGTGCCGATCATTGCGACCGTGATCGGCGAGGGCGGCTCGGGCGGGGCGATTGCTATCGCGGCGGCCAACGAAGTCTTGATGTTGGAGCACGCCATCTATTCGGTGATTTCGCCCGAAGGCTGCGCCTCGATCCTGTGGCGCGACGGCAGCCACGCCGCCGATGCCGCCAATGCGCTCAAGCTGACCGCGCAGGATCTGAAGGGCCTCAAGGTCATCGACCAGGTGGTGCCCGAGCCCTTGGGCGGAGCTCACCGCGATCCGGCTGCGGTGATCCAAGCCCTGAGCGATTCGCTCTATGAGGCCCTGCAGCGCCAGATGCGCGTCGGAGGCAGTGCGCTGAGGCACCAACGCCGCCAGAAGTTCTTGGACATGGGGCGCAACCTGGGCGCTGCGGCCTGAACATGGCCCGGTGGTGCGCAGCTTGGCGCCCGCCCAAGCCCCTGACGCTGCCATGACACCAGCGGATCGTTCGAGCGATCTTGACCGATTGCTGCGCGATCTGCGCGCTTGCCAGCACTGCCAAGAGCACTTGCCGCTGGGTGCCAACCCGGTGGTGCGGGCCAGCGCCTCAGCGCGCCTTTTGATCATTGGCCAGGCCCCCGGCACCAAGGTGCACGAAACCTCAGTTCCCTGGAATGATGCCAGCGGCCAACGGCTGCGCGACTGGCTGCAACTGAGCCCTGACGTCTTCTATGATGCCGCGAAGGTTGCCATCATGCCGATGGGCTTTTGCTATCCCGGGCGGCAAGCAAGTGGCGGCGACGCCCCGCCCCGGCCCGAGTGCGCGCCTTTGTGGCACGAAGCGCTGCTCCAGCGCATGCCAGAGGTGCAAGTCACGCTGCTGGTCGGGCTTTACGCCCAACACGCCTACCTGCCCCAGCGCCGCCGCTGGAGCCTCACCCAACGCGTTGCAGCCTGGCAGGATACAGCGCCGCGCATCTGGCCGCTGCCGCATCCCTCGTGGCGCACCACGGCCTGGCTCAAAAAGCATCCTTGGTTTCATGCGACTTTGCTACCGGCGTTGCGGGCAGAGCTGGCGCAGCTTTGGCCATAGCCTCGCGCACGGCCCGGCGCTCGCGCTGGGCGATGTAGATCGACGACAGCGCGATCAGGCCCGCGCCTGGCCAAATCCAGACCGTTGGTGCCTCACCCAGCACGGCGTAGGCGATCAGCGCCACGAAGGGCAGGCGCAAATAGTCAAAGCCAATCAGGTAGGAGGCATCGGCGCGCTCAAAGGCCATGGTGAAGGTCAGGTGTGCCAGCGTGCCGGTGATACCGATGACCAACAAGAAGGCCAGTTGATCCCAGCTCGGCATGACCCAGACCAGGGCCGCCAGGCCAAAGGTCAGGGGCGTTGAGATCATGCCATTGATGAAGACCGCGCGCACGGGATCCTCGCCCAAGCGGATCAGGTGCTTGACGCTCAAGATGGCAGCGGCCATGGCGGCGGCGGCCACGATGGGCACCAAAGCCTCGATGCGGAAGGTGCTGGCGCCGGGTTGCAGCATGATCAGCACGCCCAAGAAGCCGACCGCCGTCGCGCCCCAGCGGCGGATGCCGACCTTCTCGCCCAAGAAGAAGTAGGCACCGACGACCGCGAACAGCGGCAGAGTGAAGTTCAAGGCCACCGCCTCGGCAGCGGGCAGCAGCTTGACCGCCCAAAACATCAGCACCATACCGACCATGCCGATGCCCGAACGCCAGATGTAGAACCGCGGCGCGGGCGTTTGAAAAGCGCGGCGGCCCATGCGCCACCACCAGGGCCACAGCACCAACCAACCGAAGAGGTTGCGAAAGGCCACAACCTCAAACACTGGAATGTTGCTGTTGGTCACGATGCGGATCATGACGTTCATGACCGAAAAGAAAAATGCTGATGCCACCACCAGCACCACGGCTTGCATCGAAGGGCTCAAGATGTTGGCAAGGCGCGTGATAGGCTTGAACAAGCGGCGAACATGGGGTTCATTTGCTTGGGCGGGCATGCAGCACAGCTTTCTTTGGTTTGCGCTGCGCGTGACTGCGCAACTTGTTCGAATTTCTGGTCGATCCCGTGTGGCGTCGGCACCGCCTTTCTCTCGCTCCCGGATCCTATGACCGCAGACTTTGACCCCAAACAGCTTGCGCCAGGCACCGCCGTCGTCTTGGCAAAGAGCGGCTATGCCTGGGTCTATGAGGCCAACAGCGCTGCAACGGCAGCGCGCGGCCAAACGTTTGGGGGTGAGACGGGCGGCGATCCAAAGCCGCTAAGAAAGGTCGAGCCTAGTGAAGTCTCGCAGCTCGGACAAGCCAGAGCTTTGCTTTTCTGCCATGCGGGTTTGTCAAAGCGGCGCTTGGGGTTGTCGGCGCTCAAAGGTCTGGACGTGCTGGAGCTTTTTGCCTTCGTGCGTCCCGCTCAAAGTTGCGCGCCCTCCGCGCAAGGCCTGGCCCAAGCGCTGGACCTGCCGGTGCCCGACAGCTTGCCCGAGCAGGCGCAGCTTTTGTTCGATGCTGCCAACGTCTTGCTGCGTGAGCTGGACGCCAGCTTGCCCTTGAAGCAGACCGCGATCGTCGGCTTGGCGCAGGTCTTGAGCGATGCCGACTGGGGTTGGTCGCCCCTGGTCAACGCCATTTTGCGCGACAAGGGGCTGGGCGGCCAGGGCTCGGTGCAACGCAATCTGGCGATCTGGCGCGACATGCCCGAGTGGGAAGACGGCGGCCCGCAAGACCCGCCGGGCAGCCAGCCGCTGAAGCCCGAGGAGGTGCGCACACGTCTGGCCGACATGATCAAGGCGGGCGCTCAGGCCGAGATCCGTCCCCAGCAAGCAGCCTATGCGCAAGCGGTCGCCGAGGCCTTTGCCCCCGCCCAGGCCTTTGGCGAGCCGCAGACCGTGCTGGCCGAAGCGGGCACCGGCACGGGCAAGACGTTGGGCTACCTGGCGCCCGCCAGCGTTTGGGCAGACAAGAACAAGGGCAGCGTTTGGCTCTCGACCTTCACCCGCGTGCTGCAAGGCCAGTTGGACCAGGAGCTGGATCGCCTCTACCCGGAGCCCGCGCAAAAACAGCGGCAAGTCGTGGTGCGCAAGGGGCGCGAAAACTACCTCTGTCTGATGAACTACGAGGAGGCCAGCCAGTCGCTGGCCCTGCGCCAGCGCGACTTGGTATTTCTGGCTCTGATGGCGCGTTGGATGCAGGCCAGCCGCTCGGGTGAGTTGGTGGGCGGCGACCTGCCGGTCTGGATGGGCGAGCTTTTCTCAAGCGCCACGCTTGCCGAATTGGCCGATCATCGCGGCGAGTGCCTCTTCTCTGCCTGTAACCACTATCGGCGCTGCTACGTCGAGCGCTCGATCCGAAAAGCGCGCCAGGCCAAGCTGGTGATCGCCAACCACGCGCTGGTGCTGCACCAAGCCGCCACGCAGGCGGTGAATTTTCGTGCTGGCCAGGCGCAGTCCAGCGAAGCCGGGCTGCCGACCCGCTATGTCTTTGACGAGGGGCACCATCTGTTCGACGCCGCCGACTCGGTGTTTTGCGCCCACCTGACCGGCCGCGAGACCCAGGAGATGCGCCGCTGGCTGTTGGGCCGCGAGGATGGCCGCGCGCGACCAGGGCGCAGGCGGGGTCTGCAATCGCGCCTGGACGACCTGATGCTGGAAAACGACGAGATCGACCGCGCCACCCAGCAGGCGATCTTTGCGGCCACCTGTTTGCCCGCGCCCTTTTGGGCCAAACGCCTGGCCGCCCAAGAGCCCCAGGGCGCGGTGGAGGCCTTTTTGCTGGCAGTGGGGCGCCAGGTCTACGCCCGCACCGCCAACCCGCAAGATCCCTATACGCTGGAGTGTGACTTGCGCCCGGTGCTGCCCGAATTGGCCGAGGCCGCAGCGGCCCTGCAAGATGCCTTGGGCAAGCTGGAAAAGCCTCTGGTGGCGCTGGAGCGGGTGTTGGGCGACCTGCTCGCCAACCGGCCCGAGCAATTCGACAGCGACCAGCGCCGCCGCCTAGAGGGGCTGATCCGCAGTCTGACCCTGCGCGCGATCGAACCGCTGCGCTCCTGGCGCTCCATGATGGGTGACCTTTTGGCCGACGAGGCGCCCGAGGGGCAGGTGGACTGGTTGGAAGTGGTGCGGATCGACGGCCAAGACCGCGATCTAGGCGCCTACCGCCACTTCATCGACCCTACTCGGCCTTTGATGCACACGCTGCGCTTTCAAAGCCACGGCCTGCTGATTACCTCGGCAACGCTGGGCGATACCAGCGGCGATCCCGAAGCCGACTGGCGGCTGGCCGAGCGGCGCACGGGGGCCAGCTTCCTGCCGCAACCCGCGATCATGACCCGCCATCCCTCGCCCTTTGATTACGGCCAGGCGGCGCGCATTCTGGTCATCACCGATGTCAACAAGCAGGACAACGCCCAGGTGGCGGGCGCCATGCGCGGGCTCATGCAGGCCAGCGGCGGTGGCGCGCTGGGGCTCTTCACCTCGATTGCCCGCATGCGTCAGGTCCACGGGCTGATCGCCGAAGACCTGGAGCAGGACGGCTTGACCCTTCTGGCTCAGCACATCGACGCCAGCGACCCGGGCTCGCTGATCGAGATGTTCCGCAGCGATACCCACGCCTGTCTGATCGGCACCGATGCGCTGCGCGACGGCATCGACGTACCGGGCTTGGCGCTGCGCATGGTGATTATGGACCGGGTGCCTTGGCCACGACCCACCATCATTCACAAGGCGCGCCGCGAGGCCTTCGGTGGCCGGCTCTATGACGAGCAATTGGTGCGCTTCAAGCTGCGCCAGGCCTTTGGCCGCCTGATCCGTCGCCACGATGACAGGGGCGTGTTTGTCATGCTGGATGCGGCTTTGCCGACCCGCTTGACCTCGGCCTTTCCTGAGGGGCTGGAGATCCAGCGCTTGGGCCTGCAAGAGGCGCTGACCACCATACGCAGCTTTTTTTGACCCCTGCGGCCGCTCACGGACAAACAGCGCCTTGTTGCTCTGCTGCCGAATGCCTAGGTTAGGGGCTCGCCAACCGAAAAGGATAAGAAAGATACCATGGCCGACTATCATGACGCTCTGATCTACACTATGCGCCTGGTGGCCGCCGCCGATGGCGAGGTGGCCGAGGTTGAGATCAACCGCATGGCCCAATTGCTGGAGCGCCTGCCGGTCTTTGAGGGGTATAAAATCGAAGACTTGCATCACGCTGCCAACCAATACTCGGCTATTTTGGCGGCCGACGACGACGGCTTGGATACCATCTTGACCCTGATCGGTGAAATGCTGCCCAGCCACCTGCGCGAGACAGCCTATGCCTTGGCCTGCGATGTTGCGGCGGCCGATAGCGTGGTGTCGGTGGAAGAATCCGAGCTGCTGATGGCGCTGCGCCAGGCCATCGGTGTGGACCGCCTGGCGGCGGCCGCCATCGAGCGCGGTGCGCGTGCGCGCTATATGCGCGCCTAAACGTGCAGCGGGGTCGTCTCACCATGACCTTGAAACGCATTCAAGCGGGTGTTCTTGAAATCGCCTACGTCGAGCGCGGCCCGGCAGACGGCCTGCCGGTCGTTTTGCTGCACGGTTTCCCCTACGACGTTCATTGCTATGACGCGGCAAGCGCGCTGCTGGCCGCCCAAGGCTTCCGCTGTCTGATCCCCTATTTGCGCGGCTATGGCCCTACCCGTTTCTTGAGCGCCGACACCCCGCGCTCGGGTCAGCAGGCGGCGCTGGCGGCCGACTTGCTGGCCTTCATGGACGCACTTGGCCTGAAGACCGCGCTGCTGGGCGGTTACGACTGGGGCGGACGCGCGGCCTGCATTCTTGCCGCGCTGTGGCCAGAGCGCGTTGCAGGGCTGGTGTCGGGCGGCCACCCCTACAATATTCACGACATTCCTCAGGCGCGCCAGCCAGCAGCGCCGGAACAAGAAGCGCGGCTCTGGTATCAGTACTATTTCCACACCGACCGCGGCCGCTTGGGCTTGGAACAAAACCGCAGGGCGCTGGCGCGGCATCTCTGGCGGCTCTGGTCGCCGTCGTGGGATTTCGACGCGGCCACCTTTGAAAAGAGCGCGCAGGCCTTTGACAATCCTGACTTTGTGGAGGTGGTGATCCATTCCTACCGTCACCGCTACGCCAGCGTTGCGGGCGATCCGGCCTATGATGCGATCGAAGCGCGCTTGGAGGCGCAATCGCTGATCACTGTGCCGACCCGGGTCTTGCTGGGCGCGGACGATGGTGTTTTTCCGAGCGAGCCTGAAGACCGCTATCGCCACCTCTACGGTGCCGATTACCAGCGGCAGGTTTTGGCGGGCGTGGGCCACAACGCCCCACAAGAGGCGCCTGAAATTTTCGTGCAAGCCCTGCTGGAGCTGGCCGCTCGAGCCACCTAGCGGCAGCGACAAAAGGTACGACGACCTGCTGCGGCTTGACTTGGTAAAGTTTTTTTTACCAAACTATCTGAATTGGATCGCTTTTGATCCGACAGCCAGCCATGACGCCGCTTTGTCGCTCAGCTTTTCAGCCGGAGCGCCTCAGGGCAGCGCAGACAAGAGGTCGCCGCCATGATTCCCATGCCCGCTCCCGATCCGCTCATCTTGGCCCGCCGGGCCGAGATCCAGACCGCCTTGCGCGGCCTGCTCGACAATCCGCGCGATCTGATTGCTGAAGGCGTGGCGCTCAAGGTCTACGAGACCGACGGGCTGTCGGCCTATCGCCAAGTGCCGCTGGCCGTCGTGCTGCCGCGCAGCACCCAAGAAGTGGCGCGCATCCTGGCCTATTGCCACCAAAACGGCATCAAGGTGATCGCGCGCGGCTCGGGCACCTCGCTGGCGGGCGGTGCGCTGCCCACGCAAGATGCCGTGGTGCTGGGCCTGTCGAAAATGAGCCAGGTGCTGGATATCGACTACGACAACCGCTGTGCGCGGGTGCAAGCGGGCGTGACCAATATCAACGTCTCCAACGCTGTTGATCGCGAGAATTTCTTCTATGCGCCCGACCCGTCGAGCCAGCTTGCCTGCACCATCGCGGGCAACGTAGCGATGAACTCGGGCGGCGCGCACTGCTTGAAGTACGGCGTGACCACCAACAACCTGCTGGGCCTGACCGTGGTCTTGATGGATGGCCGCATTCTGACCATTGGCTCTGAGTCCATGGACGGCGACGGCTATGACTTGCTGGGGCTGTTTACTGGCTCGGAAGGCATGCTGGGCGTGGTGACCGAGGTGCTGGTGCGCATTCTGCCCAAACCGGAAGGCGCGCGGCCCATGATGGTCGGCTTCAAGTCCGAGGAATTGGCGGGCGCTTGCGTGGCGGAGATCATCGGCCAGGGCATCGTGCCGGTGGCCATCGAGTTCATGGACAAGCCCGCGATCCTGGCCTGCGAGGCCTTCGCCAAAGCGGGCTATCCGACCGACGCCCAAGCGCTGCTGATTATCGAGGTCGAAGGCTCCATGCTGGAGATCGAAGCCCAAGAGGCGCGCATTCAGGAGATCGCCGGGCGCTATGATCCGGTCAGCATCCAGTTGGCCGAATCTGCGGCCCAGGCCGAAGCCATCTGGCGCGGGCGCAAGTCGGCCTTTGGCGCCATGGGCCAGATCAGCCCGGACTACCTGTGTATGGACGGCACCATTCCCACCGGCAAACTGCCCGAGGTACTCTCGCGCATCAAGCAAGTGGGCGAGGCCTACGGCTTCCAGATCGCCAACATCTTCCATGCTGGCGACGGCAACCTGCACCCCCTGATCCTCTATAACGCCAACGCACCCGGCGAGATCGACCGGGTCGAAGCCGCTGGCGAAGAAATCCTCAAGGTCTGTGTTGAGGTCGGCGGCTGCATCACCGGCGAGCACGGCGTTGGCATCGAAAAGCGCGACGCCATGATGCTGATGTTCAACGAGACCGACCTTGAACAGCAAATGCGCATCAAGCGGGTCTTCGACCCCCTGTGGTTGCTGAACGGTGCCAAGGTCTTCCCGCTGGACATCAACCCCGCCGACACCAAAGGCCAAAGGATCGCCGCATGACCCAAACCCTTGACGTTTTGCGCCCCAGCTCTGCCGACGAGCTGCGGGACATGGTGGCGGCTGCCTCGGGCCCGCTGAGCATCGAAGGAGCGGGCACCAAAGCGGCCTGGAGCCACAGCCCTGAGGTTGGCCAGCGCCTTTCGACCAGTCAGCTCAGCGGCATCGACTTTTTCTATCCTGCTGAAATGGTGGTGCAGTGCGGGCCGGGCACGCGCTTGGCGGATTTGGAAGCTGAGCTGCAGAGCGGCGGTCACCGCCTGGCCTTCGACCCGCCCGACCTGGGCCCCTTGTTCGGCAAACCAGCGGGCCAGAGCAGCATCGCGGGCGTGGTTGCGGCCAACCTGGCGGGCTCGCGCCGCGCCTTTCGTGGCGGCCCGCGCGACCACTTACTGGGGGTCAAGTTCGTCAACGGCTCGGGCGAGGCGATCAAGTCCGGCGGCCGAGTGATGAAGAACGTTTCGGGCTATGATCTTTGCAAGCTGATGACCGGCTCTTGGGGCACCTTGGGAGTGCTGAGCCAGGTCACGCTGAAGACCGCGCCGCTCATGGAGCTGCGCCGCAGCCTGGTGGTGCAGGGTCTGGATGAAGCCCAGCATCTGGCGGCGTTGATAACTGTGTCGCGCTCGCCCTTTGATCCGGTGGCGGCGGCCTACCTGCCAGCAGATCTGGCGGTGAGCCTCGGCTTTGACGCTGCGATCAGCCTGATCGAGATCGAAGGCCTGGCCCCCTCGGTGGACTATCGCGCCGAACAGATCACCGCGCTGTTGCACAAACAGCGCGCCGCGCCCAGCCTGAGCATTGCGACGCGCGATCAAGGGGCCTCGGCAGCGTTGTGGACGGCGCTGAAGTCGGTCAGCCCCTTGCTGGGCCAGCCTGCTTGCCTTTGGCGCTTGAAGCCCAAGCCCAGCGAGGCAGCGGCTCTGTTGGCCAGCTTGCGCAACCGCTTTGCCGACCGCGGCCTGAAGGCCTACGCCGATTGGGGCGGCAACCTGGTCTGGTTGGCCAGCGACCAGCCGATTGCCCGCAGCGAATTGGCGGCCTTGCCGGTGGGTCAAGCCACCCAGCTTTTGGGGTCAGACAGCCAACCCTTTGCGCCGCTGTCCGCTCTGCAACTGGAGCTGCAAGGCGGCATCAAGCGCGCCTTTGATCCGCAAGGGCGGCTCAATCCTCAGCGCCTCACCTCTGCGTTCTAATCCATAAGCCGCTGCGCCAGAGGCCTCTGGTCGGCGGCAGCCAAATAAGGGCCTTTGCCATGCAGACCCACTTTAGCCCAGAGCAGCTCAACGACAGCCGATTGGCGGCTGCCGATGCCATCTTGCGCACCTGCGTTCACTGCGGCATGTGCACCTCCACCTGTCCGACCTATGTGACCCTGGGCGACGAGCTGGATAGCCCGCGCGGGCGCATCTATCTGATGAAGGACATGTTCGAGAACGATCGGCCCGCCACCAAAGACGTGGTGCAGCACCTGGATCGTTGCCTGTCCTGCCTGTCTTGCATGACCACTTGCCCCTCGTCGGTGGACTATATGCACCTGGTGGACCTGGGTCGTCAGCATGTCGAGGCGACCTATAAGCGCCCCTTGATGGACCGCTTGACCCGCCAGTTGCTGGCGGCGCTGATCCCCTATCACCGGCGGTTTGGGCTGGCGATGAAGCTGGGCTGGCTGGCGCGGCCCTTCCGTGCTTTGGCCCCCACTGCGCGCATGCGGGCCATGCTGGACCTGGTGCCCGAACAGTTGCCCTTGCCCGAACCGACCGACAAGCCAGGCGTCTATGAAGCGGTGGCCGAGGCGCGCTATCGCGTGGCCATCCTGCCGGGCTGTGCGCAACGCGCGCTGGCGCCCTCGATCAACGCGGCCACCTTGCGCATCTTGCAGCGCCACGGCTGCCAGGTCACCTATCCGGATGTGGGCTGTTGCGGGTCCTTGCGCCACCACATGGGCGCCGATGCCCTGGGCGAGGCCCGGGCCATGGTCGATGCCATCTGGGCGCTTACCAAAGACGGCGGCGGGCGCGGCCTGGACGCCTTTGTCATCAACGCCTCGGGCTGCGGCACCACGGTCAAGGACTACGGCCACATGCTGGCCGATGACCCGGCCTATGCCGACAAAGCGGCGACGGTCGCGGGCTTGGCCAAGGATATCACCGAGTGGCTGGAAGCCATCGGCCTCGCACCGGCGCGCCCAGAGGCTGCGGGCCTGCGCGTCACCTACCACTCGGCCTGCTCGATGCAGCATGGTCAGCAGATCAAGACGCCGCCGCTCACTCTTTTGAGCCAGGCGGGCTTTGCGGTCAGCCAGCCGCGCAATGGCCACCTCTGCTGCGGCTCTGCTGGCACCTACAACATCATGCAGCCCGAGATTGCTGGGCAGCTGCTGGAGCGCAAGGTCGAGACCCTGGCCGAGACCGCGCCGCAGATCATCGTTGCGGGCAATATCGGCTGTATCTCGCAGATTGGTCGGGGTCTGAGCGAAGCGGGCGAAGCCGCCCCCATCCTGCACACCGCCGAGCTGCTGGACTGGGCTACCGGTGGCCCCGAGCCTGCCGCGCTGGAGGCCGTGTTGGCGGGGCGGTGAGGCGCTTGTGGAGCAGGTGTTGTCTGCTTGAATGAAGGATGTATAGTTAGTTTGTGCTGTAAATAGTGGTGACACATCGTCAAGGCACAAACCATGAGGACTATGCATCATGCCCCACGAACTGCCCGTGGCCCTCAAGGGCGGTCAGCCCGCGCGGTTGTTTCCAGATTTTGCGATGACCAGCCGCGAGAAGCGAATCACCTCCATTCTGCTGGCCTTGCTGCCGCAAATCCCGGAGCTGGCGAAGACCGTCTTTGCGTCGATTGGGGTCCGCATTGGGGTGCGGTCACGAATTGAGACCTGGACAGAGGTCGTGTTCAAGTCCGATGCTGACAGCGCTTGCCGTCCGGATGGCTTCGTTTGCGTGACGAACGGCAGCACGATATGGACCGCCCTCATCGAGGCCAAAATTGGTCGGGCCAGCTTGGAGGCTGACCAAGTCCAGCGCTATATCGACCTTGCGAAATCGAACAAGATTGACGCCGTTATCACCATCTCAAATGAGTTTGTGACGCGGGCAAACCATTCGCCCGTCGATATCCCAAAGGGCAAGCGGCGCAACATTGAGCTGTTTCATTGGTCTTGGACCTGGATCGCCACCGAATGCGAGATCTTGCAATCGCAAACAGCGGTCACGGATCGGGAACAGGTCTTCTTGCTCAGAGAATTCCATCATTTCTTGAACAGCGAAGGAACGGGAGTTGAGCGCTTCAATCAAATGGGCCCCTTGTGGAAGGACTTGGTCACTGCTTGTGTTCAACAGCATAGCTTGAAATGGAACGCACCAGAGGTCGAAGACGGGGTTTCTGCCTGGTTGATGGAGGAGCGAGACTTGCAGCTTCAGCTTAGTCGACTGGTCGGCGAGCCTGTGCAAACGGTGGTTGAACGCCGCTTTCGCGACGATGCGGCGGGTCGTCTTCGCCTGACCTCAGATCGTTTGGTCAGCGAGAAGTGCTTGGCGACGAGTTATCGCGTCCCCAACGCTGCGGGCGATCTTGAGATCGTTGCCAATCTTGCCCATCGTACGCTCTGTGCATCGGTCAAAATCAGGGCACCGCAGGACAAGGTCAAAACCAGCTCACGGCTCAAATGGTTGCTGCGCATGCTGAAAGACGATGACGACAGGCTGCATGTCAGAGCGCATTGGCCAGGCAAAGCAGCGCCGACAGTCAAGCCGCTCAAGGAGCTGCGAGACGCGCCAGAATTGACCCAGGCGGACAACCCAGCGCTGGCGCCGCACACCTTTGAAGTCCTGATGATCGGCGCCGATTCCAAGAGGTTCCAAGGACGTAAAACCTTTGTCGAAGAACTGGAAACGCTGGTGCCGACCTTCTACTCGATTGTTGTGCAACACTTGCGCGAGTGGACACCGCCGCCGCCCAAACCGCGTCTGCACGAAGCACACGACGAACCCGAGGCCGAGGGCCAGGGCATCGAATCCTGGGACACAAGCTTTGATCCAGAACTGCAGTAAGCGGCCGAGGTTGTGGTTGTTGGCAGCAATTTGACAACGCTAGGTCGCATTTCAGAGATCGTGCTTACTTTAGGTTGAAAATGAGCCGAGAATCTGGCACCAGCTAGGCCGAGGCCTCCTCATACCGAGGGTGCCCGCCACCTGGATGCCAGAGCCCTATGACCCTGACGACCCGCCCCGCCCGCTCCTTGAAGCGAGCTGTGAAACCAGCGGCGAAACCTGCCGTGCTTGCCCTGGTGATTGCAGCCCTCGCAGCTAGCGCAGCGCCTGCGCTCGGCCAACGCGCGGCCCTACCGAACGCGCAGGGCTTTCAGCCTTTGGTCATTCCGACGCAAAGCACGCCGCTGGTGCTGCCGCAACCGATTCGCATCCCAACGGCGATCCTGCCCAACGCCCCGGTCTTGCCGCTGGCCGAGCCGAGCCAGGCCGCAGCTCAGCCCTATGCTGCGAGTCAACCGCTGCAATACGGCTTGCCGCCTGCGCCCATCCAGGCGGCCCCGGCAGTGCCGGGTTCTGTGCAGGGCACAGGACAGCAACAGGCGGCTTTCTGGGAACGCCAAGGTCAGCCGCTGCGCCTGTGGCAACCGCAGCCAGCGCCGCAGCAACAGGTCGCCACCCAACAGATCTACCCGCAGTTCGTCTATCCCCAGCAGGCCTATCCGCAGGTGAGCTATCCGCCCCTAGTGACCTATCCGCAGGCGGTCTACCAGCCGGTCATCTACCCGCAACAAGCCGATCCTCAGGCCATCTACCCGCAGGTGGTCTATCCGCAGCAAGCCTACCCGCAGCCGCTTGCGCCCCTGGCCCAGCCGCTTGCCTCGCCAAGCACGCCAAGCCAGCCGCGCCAAATCGCTCCTATCCCCGAATTCGCCAGCGGCAAAGGCGCCCTGCAGGGCTACAAGGAAGCGGCGCAGATCGCCAAGGCCCAGATGGGCAACGGCCACGTCTTGGCGCTGGTCGATTTGTCAGAGCAGCGCATGACGGTCAGCGTCAACGGCAAGCCCTGGTATGACTGGCCGGTCTCTACCGGTCGCAAAGGCTATCGCACCCCAACCGGCACCTGGGGCGTCCAGCGCATGCATCGCGAGTACCAGTCGCGTTCGTATGACAACGCGCCGATGCCCCACTCGATCTTCTATGACGGACCCTACGCCATCCATGGCACCAACGCGGTCAGTCGTTTGGGCCGCACCGCCTCGCACGGCTGCGTGCGATTGCATCCTAAAAATGCTGCCATGCTCTTCACCTTGGCCGAGGTGTTCGGCAAGGACTGGATGACGGTCAAAGTCCAAAACTAAGCCAGCCGTCAAAACTTTGGTTTTGGCGAAAAAAGGGGCTTGCGCCCGCAGGTGAGTCTGGATATACCACCTTTCCACACACTCTGGTCCCTTCGTCTAGAGGCCTAGGACACCGCCCTTTCACGGCGGC
>CAZHYF010000011.1:0-6317 GCA_964536635.1 uncultured Rhodospirillaceae bacterium
TCTTGGGCCGCACCCCGCTGCCGCCTTCGAATGCCGAGCCCTGGTTCCACCCGGATTGGCAGACCCAACAGCGCTAGGCCTGGCTGCTCCAATATATGAGGTAGCCGCGATAGCGGGCAGAGACGATTCCACTGCCCGCCCCTGTCTTCGCCAGATGAAGCCGCCTGGAATAGGGCCAAATCCAGTCCCGACGCCTTGCCAAACCTTGCTAGCTTGATGGCCACATTAGTTGCAGAGGTGGCCATGACCCAAATAGCGCAGTCGTTTCGCGAATCTCTTACCGACCCAGGCCTGTTGCGCGGCCATTCCTACGTCAATGGAGCCTGGGTTCCAGGCCGCGACGGCCTGCAGATGGCGGTCAGCAATCCTGCCGACGGATCGGTGATCGGACAGATGGCCAGCTTGTCAGCCCAAGACAGCTCTGAGGCGGTCTCTGCTGCCCAGAAAGCCTTTGCCGACTGGTCCACCAAGCTGCCGCAAGAGCGTGCCACCATCCTGCGTCGCTGGTTCGAACTGATGATGGCGCACAAAGAAGACCTGGCAACCATCATGGTTCTGGAGCAGGGCAAACCGCTGAGCGAGGCACGCGGTGAGATCGACTATGCGGCCAGCTTTGTTGAATACTATGCCGAGGAGGCCAAGCGACCGAACATCGAGGGCGTCACCAGCCATTTGCACCATGCAGAGGTCGAGCTTTGGCAGGAGCCCATCGGGGTTGTGGCCCTGATCACGCCCTGGAATTTCCCTTCGGCCATGCTGACCCGCAAGGCGGCCGCAGCGCTGGCAGCCGGTTGTACGATTGTCGCCCACCCGTCCAGCGAAACGCCTTATTCGGCCACAGCCCTCGCCGAATTGGCCGCGCGTGCAGGCTTTCCGCCTGGCGTCTTCAATGTGCTGACCGGTCAGGCTTCGACCATTGTTCCGCCCTGGACGAGCGATGTGCGGGTTCGCGCTCTCTCCTTTACGGGCTCGACCGAGGTTGGCCGCCTTCTCTATCGCGACTCAGCCGCCAGCATCAAGAAACTGGTCATGGAGCTGGGCGGGCACGCGCCCTTTATCGTCTTCCAAAGCGCCGATCTGGATCATGCGGTGGCCGAAGGCATCAAGGCGAAATTCGCCACCTCTGGCCAGGACTGTCTGGGCGCTAATCGCTTCTATGTCGAGCGCCCCCTCTATGCCGCCTTCTGCCAAAAGTTCACAGAGGCAACGCAGGCGCTGACCCTAGGCCGGGGTATGGATGATCCCGACATAGGCCCCCTGATGAACGAAAAGGCCGTGGCTAAGCAAGAAGAACAGATCAAAGACGCCCTCGCCAAGGGCGCCAAACTGGCCTGCGGCGGCCGCCGGCATGCTCTGGGGCCCTTGTTCTTCGAGCCCACCGTCTTAACCGACGTGCCAGACCAGGCCGCCATCATGCGCCAGGAGACCTTTGGTCCTGTTGCGGCCCTTGCCCCCTTTGACAGCGAAGCCGAGGTCATAGCCCGCGCAAACGACAGCGAATTCGGCTTGGTGGCCTACCTCCATTCCAACGATCCGCGCCAGATCTACCGCCTGTCGCGGGCCCTTCAATACGGCATGGTGGCCGTCAACCGAACCAAGGTCACAGGCGCGCCGATCCCCTTTGGAGGTATCAAGCAATCGGGTTTGGGCCGCGAGGGCGCGCGACAGGGCATGCTGGAGTACATGGAGACCAAGTACGTCTGCTGCGATTGGTCCTGATCCCGAAAGGGGCGCCTGCAGGGGGTCTTGGAAGGCCCCCAAACAAGCGCCGCCTCAGATACAACGCGACAACAAAAGAGCCGCCCGGATCGCCCGAGCGGCTCTTTTCACTTCAGTGACGGTTGGGCCCTGTCTTAGCCCTGGGTGTCGCGCACCCACTGATCCAACAGGCGCACGCCCCAGCCGGTCGCGCCACGGCGGCTGACCTCGCGGTCCTTTTCGGACCAAACCACGCCAGCGATGTCCAGGTGCGCCCAAGGCGTGTCGCCTTGAATGAAGCGCTCCAAGAAGCAGGCTGCAGTGATGGAGCCGCCCCAGCGTCCGCCGCCGATGTTCTTCATATCGGCAATCGGCGAGTCCAATTGCTTGTTGTAGGCCTGACCCAAGGGCATGCGCCACAAGGCATCGCCAGAGGTCTTGGACGCCTCCTCAAGCTGCCCGGCCAGTGCGTCGTTGTTGGCAAATAGGCCGGCCTGCTCCATGCCCAAAGCGACCAGCATGGCGCCGGTCAGCGTCGCCAGGTCGATGATGGCCGTCGGCTTATAGACCTCCTGCACGTGCCACAGGATATCCGCCAGCACCAAGCGACCCTCGGCGTCGGTGTTCAGCACCTCGATGGTCTTGCCGGACAGCGAGGTCACAATGTCACCAGGGCGCTGGGCCTTGCCGTCGGGCATGTTCTCCACCAGGCCGATGATGCCAACGACGTTGGCTTTGGCCTTACGCTTGGCCAGCGCGTGCATGGTGCCAACGACAACGCCAGCGCCGCCCATGTCCCACTTCATGTCTTCCATGCCAGCAGCGGGCTTGATCGAGATACCACCGGTATCAAAGGTTACGCCTTTGCCGACCAGCGCCACGGGCTGCGCGTCCGAGCCCTTCCAGTGCATGATCACAACGCGCGGGTCGTGGGTCGAGCCTTGGGCAACCCCCAAAAGTGCGCCAAAGCCGCGCTCTTCCAGCTCGTCCTTTTTCATGACCGTGATTTCAACCCCCAGATCGGCCAGGCGCGCGGCGTCCTTGGCGAAGCTCTTGGGGAACAGCACGTTGGCGGGCTCCGAGATCAGATCGCGGGTGTGATAGACGCCCTCGGCCACGGCCTCCAGGTCGCGGTAGGCCACTGCGGCTGCCTCTGGGTCGCGCGCCAAAACTTGGATTTCTTGCAGGGTCGGCTTCTGCTCGGGCTTCAGCTCAGAGCGGTACTTGTCGAAACGGTAGGCGCGCAGAACCGCGCCCAAGGCCAAGGCCGCTGCGGTCTTGGCATCCCCAGTCAGGCCAGCGGCGTCAATGCACAAGCAGGTCTCGCCGCCGCTTTCTGCTGCTGCCATGCCGCTTGCACCCAAGGTCTGCGCCGCCGCGTGGTTCAGATCATCGCCCGCGCCCAACACGATCAGGCGTGCAACGGGGCCGTCGGCTGGCACGACCTCCAGGGCCGATGAAGCCGCCGCCTTGAAGCGCTTGGTATGCGCCGCGCGGCCGAGCAAATCCGCGTGGGTCTGGGCCTGCCCCAACCAGGCAAGAGCGCCATCCTCACCCGCGCGCGCAAAGCCCAACAGCAGGCCAGCAGCGGCGTAATCTGCCGGCTTGAATGATACTTTCAAAAGAGTGCCTGTCATGGCTTTGTCCTTGTTTTTGCAATTGGCGCCGAGAGCTGATCATGCCCGCCTGGGCGCACAGCTCGACAGCATGTCGGTATGATTTTCAGGGTTTCAAGACGTCCGATGGGCCTAATTCTCGCCCGCAGCTTCAGCGTTCTTCTGGGCCAGTTCCTCGCGGGCCTCTGCGATAGCAGGCATGTCGCCATCGTATTGCGGCAGGCCGTCGCAAAGCTGGTACCAGCCGGGCTTGTCGGCGACATAGATGTGGGCCTTGGCCTCCACGCGGTCAGGATCATCCAAGGCGCCCATGGTGATCGAGATGTATTTGCTGCCAAATGCCTGCCAGAACAGGGGCGAGCCACACGTGCCGCAAAAGCCGCGCTGCGCCACGTCCGAGGAGCGATACCAGGTCAGACCCGCCTTGGTCTCGAAGGTCATATCGGCCTCCAGGGCACCGGTCGCCGCCATGTGAAAGCCGGTCATCCGGCGGCACTGGCCGCAGTGGCAATGCAGGGCCGGATACAAAGGGCCGTCGATGCGGAATTTGACCTGGCCACAATAGCAACCGCCGTGGTGCGGTTCGTGTGACGTCTCTGCGACTTGGCTCATGTTTTGGGTTCCTCCTCGGCGCACCCCGCCCTTGGGGCGCGCAGAATTGTGGTCTTCCCGGCATAAGATTGCAAGGGCTTGGCGTCCCAGAAATGCAGCGCCTCAAAGCCCCGCCGCTCCAGCTTGGCCAAGGGCTTGGCGTAGCGCACCTTCTGGCTGTCGTCGAACAGCAGCAAGCCGCCCGGCACCAGGGCCTCGGCAGCGCGCTTGATCACCGAATTGCGCCGCTTGCCATCGACCGAGATTAGATCCCAGCGCTGCTCTGTTTGGCGGCAAAAGTCACGGTAAGCCGGATCGCCCTGGTCGATCTGGAGCAGGCGCACATGCGCTGGCAATTGGGGTGCCAGGCGCGCAATCCACGCAGGATCGTGCTCGATGATAGTAAGGTCGCGCACCCGCTCGGCCCACCACAGGCTGGAGGAGCCAAGTCCATATTCCAGCACTCGCCAGTCAGGGTGGCACTGCGCGTCAAGCCAGGCGGTGGCCGCATAGGCCAGCCAGGGCAGGGCCGCCCCCTGCCCGTCGCAGATATGGCCCGCGCGCGAGCGATACCAGCCCAAGGCCTGCAAGCGCGCCGGATGCCAAAGGCTCGCGCCCAGGCAGCGTGCACGCGCGGCCATATCCCGCCGCGCCTGATCTTGCTGGGCTGCGATATAGGCTTCGGGTCCGCCGGTTTGCAGGTCGTGCATGGGTCAGTCGCGGGTTCGGCCCAGCGCCAAGGTCATGAAATACAGCGAGTCGTTCGACTGCTGGGGCTGGTGAACAAAGCCCACCTTTTCATAGCAGGCGATCGCGCGATCATTGTCAGGGTGCGGATCAATGCTGACAAGCTGGCCGAGCCCCTGGCGCTCGACCTCATCGACCAAAGCGCGCAGGCTGGCCTGCCCCAGCCCCTTGGCCACCCACTCGATGTGGGCCAAGAACAGATCCACCCCGACTTGGCCGCCCTCCAAATGGCAAATCTGGCCATAGCCCATGGGCGCGCCGTCCATCTCCAGAATATAGCGCTGGATCGTCTCAGGCTTATCGCTGAAGGTCTGGGCCACTTCTTCCAAGCTGGTCTGGCCGTCGTCCCACCACTGTTTGACATGCGGACGACGCAGCCAATGCCAGATCATGGCAAAATCGTCTTGGCTCACTGGTCTAAGCGAAATCATAGGCCGAACATCCCGCCCGCGTTGATAAAGAAGATGAGGCAGGCCAAGCCGCCCAGAAACCCAAGCATGGGGTTGCGCAGCACCCAGGCCAAACCAAAGGTCAGGGCCGCAACGCTGGCGCGCATGGGGTCAAAGACGCCGCTGGTCGCCTCAGGCCAAATGATGGCCGGAGCCACCAAGGCCGGCAAGATGGTCACGGGTACATAGCGCAGAGCCATCAGCAGCCATGTGGGCATCTTGCGCCCGCCCAGAATACCGATGAAGGAAAAGCGGATCAAAAAGGTGGCGATGGCCAAGCCGATGATGGTGAGCCAAATATCGAAAGTCGCTATGGGCATCAGGCCTGCCCTCCTGCCGCCTGGCGACGGCGCAGTGCCACCTCGACCAAGGCGCCCACGGCCATGCCGATGCTGGCCGCCACCAAGACGCCCAGTGCGTAGGGCATCCATGCCAGCAGCAAGGAGCCGATCATGGCCACAACCAACGCGGCAATCTTTGGCAAACCGCGCACGGCGGGCGCAAACAGGGAGACGAACATGACAACGCCCGCATAGTCCAGTCCCAGGCTGGCGGGCATCTGAGTGCCCACCAAAGCGCCGACGAAGCAGGCGACGAACCAGGACGGCACGGAGGCCAAACATACACCAAGGTAATAGGCCAACTTCGCACGCACGGGCGCATCGGGGCGCGCCTCGTAGTCCACGATCGACAACGCGTAGGCGTGATCAACCATCAGATAGGCCGCCGCCGCACGCTGCCACAAAGGGCCAGAGGAGATGTGGGGCGCCAGTGAGGCCGAATACATGGCCATGCGCAAGTTGACCGCCGCGGCGGTCAGCAAGACGATGAAGACCGGCGCTTGCTGAGTGAGCAGCTCGATCGCCGTCAGCGAGGAGGCACCCGCCAAAACAAGGATGCTCATCGCCATGGCTTGCAGCAGGTCAAAGCCCGCATCGGCCGCAACAACGCCAAACAGCAAGCCAAAAGGAATGACTGCGGCGTTAAACGGGAAACCGGCTCGCGCACCGCGCCAAAGGCTCGTGCGGATCGCGCTCTTCAGCGCCTCGCCGGAAGGGTCAAGCTGGGACAAGGGGGCCTACTTAACGTGTTCTGTATGGGAAATTTGCCAAGCTCACTCAGAGCGATAGGCGGATGCGAGCCGGAGCATGCGCCAGGCTCCGCTGGCTGTCAAACCCTAATCCCGCTCCGCTTCCCATCTGGCAGAAATCCCACC
>CAZHYF010000011.1:6417-10122 GCA_964536635.1 uncultured Rhodospirillaceae bacterium
GTCAATGATGCGGTTGTTGGCGTTGAGGTCGATATTCAACCGGTCGGGGTGATAGTCCAGTGTCACCGCTTGACCAGGGCGTATGATGCGCACCTTGGGGCTCTGGCGCACAAAGGCTGGCAGGCGTCCGACCCGGCGGCCCAAGAAGTTGTCCAACACTTCCTTGCCACAGGTTGAGGCGCCAGAAGGCGGAGCCGGCGGCACAGGTGGTGCGGGCGGAACCGGGCTGTTGGGATCAACGCAGTTGCCAGCAAAGCAATCGATGATCGCGCGGCGGTTGTCTTGGTTGGCCGCAAGGCTGGCCCCCGGACAAGCACCCGGCTCAAAGTGGTAGCGCCCGCCTTCAAATTTCATGAAGACGATCTTATTCTGGGGATCAGGATAAGAGCCACACCAGGGCCCCGCGCATTGCGGTGTGACCGGCACGATGAAACTCTGGCGCTGTTCCAAGCCCGAGGGGCCGATGCCGCGGCCCGTAAAGCGGAAGTTGACCGTCGGTCGCGGCGTGACGTTGTTCAGCGGCAACGGCTCGATGGCCTCAAACCGGCCTTGGAAAATGTAGTAGTTTTCGGGCGCTTGGTCGTACTGGTTGAAACTGGATTGCGCCGACCCAGGCAAACAAGACAGAGCCAGCGCTTGGCCCGCCAGCGCCACAGCGGTCAGCCCGGTAGCGAGGCCAGTGACCAGCTTGGTGAAGGTGAAAGTGCGTGTCATGGTGGACTCCCAAGTTTGGAGCGAGAAAGTAGAGGTTTGGCAGATGACCTGCTGTTCTTGCAGGCTGACACAAGCCATGTGAATGAAACCTTAACGCAGGACAATTCGGCCACCGGGCCGCACATTATCTCTCGATTTCGCCTTGGTCTTGTTCTAGGCCAATTAATAAGTGGAAGGGCCAAGCTAAGATCTGCTGCCAAACTTGAAGCAGGGTAGAAATGCTGATAGTATCATTTGCAACTAATTTGTTTGCCTGCGGTCTAAGCAGGACAAATCGACCTTGGAGGCCCTGTCTATGTCCCACCGTCCCCACAGCCTGTCCGACGCCGACCGCCAACCCGGCACCGCGACCGCCAAGGGCTACATGCCTGGCTTTGGCAACGATTTTGAAACCGAGGCCCTGCCGGGTGCCCTGCCGGTTGGTCAGAACTCGCCCCAAAGAGCCAACTATGGCCTCTACGCCGAGCAGTTGTCGGGCTCGCCCTTCACCGCCCCGCGCGGCACTAACGAGCGCTCTTGGCTGTATCGCATCCGTCCTGGCGTACTGCACTCGGGCACGTTTGAGCGTCTCGCGAATGCAGGTTGGCTGACGGCGCCACAGCCATTGTCCAGCGCTCCGCTGGCCCAGTACCGCTGGGATCCGCTGCCCTATCCTGAAGCACCGGTCGGCCTGGTCGATGGCATGCAGACCATGACCACCGCGGGCGACGCGCGCAGCCAAGGCGGCATGGCCGCCCACGTCTACCGCATTACCGAACAGCGCCCGCGCGAGATCTTCTGGAACGCCGACGGTGAAATGATGTTCGTCGCCCAAGAAGGCCGCCTGGCCATCACCACAGAGCTCGGCCACCTGGAAATCGAGCCCGGCGAGATCGCGGTCATCCCACGCGGCGTCAAGGCGCGCTATACGGCGTTGGACGGTAATGCACGCGGCTATATGTGCGAAAACTATGGTGCCAAATTCACCCTGCCCGGCCGCGGCCCCATCGGCGCCAACTGCCTGGCCAATCCCCGCGACTTCAAGACCCCAATTGCCTTTTTCGAGGACCTGGAAGAAGAGCATCGCTTGATCGTCAAATGGTGTGGCGAATTCCATGAAACGAGGCTCGGCTGGTCGCCGTTGGACGTGGTGGCCTGGCACGGCAACTACGCGCCCTACAAGTACGACCTGCGGCAGTTCTCGCCGGTCGGCGCCATCTTGTTCGACCACCCGGACCCGTCGATTTTCACTGTGCTGACCGCGCCCAGCGAAGAGGCTGGCACAGCCAACATCGACTTCGTGATCTTCCCCGAGCGTTGGATGGTGGCCGAGCAGTCCTTCCGCCCGCCTTGGTATCACCGCAACATCATGTCGGAGTTCATGGGCAACGTCTACGGTGCCTACGACGCCAAGCCCGAAGGCTTCGTGCCCGGTGGCATGAGCCTGCACAACCTCATGATGCCCCACGGCCCCGACGCGAACGCCTTCGAAGGCGCCTCGCGTGCAGACCTGAAACCGCATAAGCTGACCGACACCCTGGCTTTCATGTTCGAGACCCGCTTTGCCCAGGTCTTGAGCGACTATGCCGCCCAGGACGCGCCCTTGCAGGCTGACTATTTCGACTGCTGGACGGGCCTGAAAAAGCGCTTCAACGGCACGCCCGAGGGTGACTGGTCATGAAGCTTGCCAGCCTGAAAGATGGATCGCGCGACGGCTGTTTGGTGGTCGTCAGCCGCGATTTGAGCCGCTGCCTGCCAGTGCCCGAGGTCGCCAAGACCCTGCAAGCAGCGCTGGATGATTGGGCCGAGGCAGCGCCCGCACTGGCCGCCGCCGCAGCAGGGCTGGAGGCCGACGCCAGCCGAGGCCAAGCCTTCGACCCTTCGAACGCCCACGCGCCCCTGCCGCGCGCTTACCAGTGGGCGGACGGCTCGGCCTACCTCAACCACGTCGAGCTGGTGCGCCAAGCGCGCGGGGCCAAGGTGCCCGAGACCTTCTATAGCGACCCCCTCATGTATCAGGGTGGCTCCGACGTTATGATCGGTCCCCGCGACCCGATCCTGGTGGCCGATGAAGCCTATGGAATCGACATGGAGGCCGAGGTCGCGGTCATCGTGGACGATGTGCCCGCCGGTGTCAGCGTCGCGGGGGCTGCGGGACATATCAAGCTGATCATGCTGGTCAACGATGTCTCGCTACGCAATCTGATCGCGCCCGAGCTGGCCAAGGGCTTCGGCTTTTTCCAGTCCAAGCCGCCGACGGCCTTCTCGCCCACCGCCATTACGCCCGACGAGTTGGGCGCTGCCTGGCAAGACGGCAGCATCGCCCTACCCCTGCGCGTGGACTACAACGGCGCGCCCTTTGGTCGGGCCTTGGTCAATCAGGACATGACCTTCAGCTTGCCCCAGCTCGTCGCCCACGCCGCCAAGACGCGCCCCTTGAGCGCTGGCAGCATCATTGGCTCGGGCACCATCTCCAACAAGTTGGACGGCGGTCCCGGCAAGCTGATCGCTGAAGGTGGCGTCGGCTACTCCTGCTTGGCCGAGCTGCGCATGGTCGAGACCATCCAGCAAGGCGCGGCGCAAACCCCCTTCATGCGCTTTGGCGATCGTGTGCGCATTGATATGTTGGACGCCGAGGGACGCGACCTGTTCGGTGCCATCGACCAGGGTGTTGTGCAGGCTGGCTAGACCTGCGGTTTCGCCGGGCGCTAGGGCGCATCATTGCGTTGGGCAGGTGACTTGCTGTATAGCCAAGGCATCGGTGACCTTGGTCACCCGTGTCAACCGAGCCCGCCAACCGAGCCTGCCCGCCATGCAACCTCACTCGATCAAAAAAGGCCTGTTCTTGTGCCTTGGCCTGCTGTTCGCAGGCTTGGGGTTTGTCGGCATCTTCTTGCCCTTGCTGCCGACCACGGTGTTCTGGATCGTCGCCGTCGATATGTTCGTGCGCTCTAATCCGGCCTTGGCTGCCCCCCTGCTCAATCATCCGCGCTTTGGCCCGGGCCTAAGGGC
>CAZHYF010000011.1:10222-12894 GCA_964536635.1 uncultured Rhodospirillaceae bacterium
TAGCGATCGGCAATCGCCACCTGACCATTGGGGCTGAGGGTGTAAACAAGGCCACCATCGCTGCGCCAGGCATCGGCCAAGGCTTGATCCACCAAGGCCCGCGCCCACCCAGGCGCAGCCGCAGCCTCACCGCTTTGGGGACGCCCGCTCAAGTCCCAGTATTGCAGGGCTAGCCGTGCGAACTCCAGCGCGTGACCGGGCGTGGTGCCTGCGGGCCGAAACATGGGATCGCCGCGATAGCCGAGATCAACGCGCCACTCCGCGTCGTAATGTTCGGGGATACGCCAACCGTTTCCTGCCGCCATCTCGCCCAAGAAGAACGCCAAGATGCGCCCGGCTCGGCGCAGAAAGTCGCTGTCCCCGGTTGCCTCATAAGCCGCCAAGAAAGCCTCGGTGCCGTGCATGTTGGCGTTCATGCCGCGATAGGTTGAAAAGGCGCTCCAGTCGGTCTGGTATTCTTCTTTTAGTCTGCCCGCCTGCTCGTCCCAAAAGTGCTGATCAAGCACCGCGCGGATGTCATCCAGCAGCGCTTGCGCCTCGGTATGCCCGACCTGCAGCGCGCTGGCCGCAGCCAGCAACACAAAGACATGGCCATAGGCCAGCTTGTCAGCTTGACCCGACCGCGCGACCGGGCCCTGAGCATCGAAAGCCCAGTGGTAACCACCGTGGCGCTGGTCGCGATGGCGGCGCCACAAGCTGGTCATGCCCGCGTCGATCATCTCATCGCAGCCCGCAAAACCTGCCGCCTTGCCCAAGGCAAAGGAATGCACCAAGCGGGTCGTGGTGTGCAGCTCCTGCGGCCCGCGCGGCAGTGCTTGGCCCTGCCAATCCAGCACCTCGAAGCCGCCGTTCGTCGCCAGGCTCGCCTTGAAAAAGTTCAATTGGCGCTCAGCATCAGCACGCAGCCAGGCGCGGTGCTGTGGATCGCTCAGCCAAGGGGCTTGCGCACTGCTGCTCGCCAGGGTCGGCGTTGATCCGGTGGTCGACATAAGGACAGCCTCTTTGAAAGCGAGCACTGCCCGCCTTCTAGGCTGCCTGCAAAAGCGCGTCAATCCGTGCGGCCAAGGCATGCGCTTGGCCCGTGCGAAAGATGGCTGTGTGGCGTACCAAGCGGCGCATGCGTTCAGGATCGGGGTGCTGATCTGCCACCGCAGCGATGCGAGCCCACAGACAGCGCATGACAAGATCGCTGGTCAGCGCCATGAAGCTGTGCGCTGCGGGCGTTGCGTCTTCAGCCGCCAGCAGAGCTACGCGCGCGGACTGCCACAGGGCCAGGCCTTCGGCGATGTCGGACCCAGCGGCCTTCTGCGCCTCGGTTTGCACAAAGGCTTCGAAGGCAGCGCCCGCTTTGCCGGGCAGCAGGCGCGTGGTTAAGACGCGCTCGTGGATGGCGTTTGCCCCCTCATAGATCGCAATGATGCGGGCATCACGATAGTGCTGCTCCAGGCGGTATTCCGCCAAATAGCCGTAGCCGCCAAGAACCTGCATCCCCAATTCGCTCGCTTTCATGCCGGCCTCGCTGCAAGCAACCTTGGCGATCGGGGTCAAAAAGTCGAGCAAGTCCGGCGCCTGGCCTGCCTCCAGGGTCACCAAGCAGAGATGGGCTAAGGCGCGCGCACCAACGGCCAAGCTGTCGATTTCGTTCAACAGTCGCTGCACGTCGGCATGCTCTGCCAAAGTTGCAGGCTGGCCGTCTGGGCCACGACCTTGCACCCGCTCTGCCGCATAGCTCGCCGCCACGTCATAGGCGCGCGCGGCATGGGCCGAGCCCTGCAAGGCAACGTCCGCGCGGGCGTGGTTCATCATGGTGAACATAGCCAGCAGGCCCTGGCCTTCCTTGCCGATCAGCTCGGCTTCTGCGCCGTCGAAAGCCAACTGGCAGGTGGGGGACGCGTGCAGCCCCATTTTTTCTTCGATGCGCGTGACGCTGACCGCGTTGCGCGCGCCATCGGCGCGGTGGCTATGACACATGAAGAGCGACAGGCCCTTAATGCCGTCGTCGGTGGTGCGGGCCAAAACCAAATGCTGGATGCGCGGGCTCATGTCCTGGTCGCCGCCCGAAATGAAGATCTTCTCGCCAGTAATGCGCCATAGATCCCCGTCGCGCTCGGCTTTGCAGCGCACGCGCGAGAGGTCCGATCCCGCGCCCGGCTCGGTCAGGCACATGGTTGACAGCGCCTCGCCTGAGGCCAATTCAGGAATGAAGCGCTGTTGCTGGTCCGCGGTCCCGAAATTAAGCAGCGTGCGGATGCCGCCGGGAACCAACCCCGTGACCATCTGCAAGGAGTGGTTGGCGCCCGAAAAAATCTCTGAGGTCATAGCGAGGACCAAACCGCCCAGCCCCTGACCACCGAACTCCTCGGGCGCGGTCAGGCCGCACCAGCCTTGCTCGACGTAGGTGTGATAGCAAGACTTGAAGCCATCAGGCATGACCACGCGGCCGTTTTCCAATCGGCAACCTTGCTGATCGCCTGGCTCGTTCAAGGGTGCGATTTCGCCTTCCGCGAAGGCCGCAAAGTGCCCCGCAATTTCAGCGCCAAAGTCACCGTCCCAGTCCTCAAGCTGGTTGGCGCCAGCCACGTGGTTTAAGCTGAAAAGAATGTCGTCTAGGGGGGCTGCAAAGGCTTTCATTGCCGCGCTTACTCCACAAGATAAAGAGTGATGATGACCTG
>CAZHYF010000011.1:12994-26359 GCA_964536635.1 uncultured Rhodospirillaceae bacterium
TTGTTGATGATTTCAATCAGGGCCCCATCATCGGTCTGGAAGGCATAGCGGGTGTCCAGCTCAGCCGAGCCATCGGCAAAAATGGTCTGCCAGTCTGCGCCAAGGTTTTGAATACTTCCCTGGATTTGACCGGTGACCCGCCCGCCAATGATCGGGATGATGCGCCGCTGTCCCGCGCGCCCAGGGCCCATGTCCTGCAAGGGCGCCAGATCGACTTCGAGCTGACAAAACTCCGTCAAGCGAGCCTGCGGTGCTGCAAACACCATGTTAAGCCAGCCCTAGCAAGCGCGCGGCATTGCCCTTGATGATGTCGGGCCGCAGCTCGTCTTTGATCGCGATTTTCTCAAAGTCCGACAACCAGCGCTCGGGCGTGATCATGGGCCAATCCGAGCCAAACAGCACCTTCTTGCACAGAATTGAGTTGCAATAACGTACCAGGATTTCTGGGAAGTACTTGGGCGACCAGCCTGACAGGTCAATGTAGACGTTGGGCTTGTGCTGGGCGACAACCAACGCCTCTTCTTGCCAAGGGAATGAGGGGTGCGCCAGGACGATTTTCAGGTCCGGGAAGTCCACCGCCACGTCGTCCATATACATAGGGTTTGAATACTTCAGGCGCATGCCATTACCGCCCTTCATGCCTGAGCCAACCCCGGTTTGACCGGTGTGGAACAGCGCGATGCCGCCTGCGTCTTGGATCGCCTCATAGAGCGGATAGGCCATGCGGTCGTTGGGATAAAAGCCCTGCATGGTAGGGTGGAATTTGAAGCCTTTGGTGCCGAAATCTTCAACCAAGCGGCGCGCCTCGCGCACGCCCATTTTCCCCTTCCAGGGATCGATCGAGGCAAAGGGTATCAGTACGTCGGAATGCTCGGCGGCCAGCTCTGCTACTTCTTCGTTTTTGTAGCGGCGGTAACCCGTCTCGCGCTCGGCATCGACCGGAAAGATGACGGCGGCGATATTCTGCTCGCGGTAGTGCTGCGCCGTCTCAGGAACGGTTGGCGGGTGCTCCCATGGGGCCCGAAAGTACTTGGCCATGGTGGACTGCAAGTCGTCATAGCCATCGTCGGCGTGGCAGCCGCAGGGCTCTTCTGCATGGGTGTGAAAGTCGATCGCGCGGATCGTGTCGAGGTCGATCATAATGGCTCCCGTGGGTCAGGCAGAACAGAGAAAAGCGGCTAGCCGCGCGGCACTAAGATCAGGCCAGCATCCTGAGCCTGACCGGCGTAGAGACGCTCCAGAAGGCCAGCGCGACGCGTCATGATCTTGCGGCCGTTCAGGTTGCCCTTGGCGGTCATTTCACCGTCAGGCATAGAGGCGGGCTCGGCCATGACCAGCGCCCGCGCAATGCGGGTCGAGGAGCTGGCGCCCTGACCAAAGTCTGCCAGGCGGCGTTCGATCTCTGCCAGCAGCCCGGCATCGCTCAGGGCGTCATCAAGCGCGCTTGTAGCGTCAAAGCCCGCCCTGGCCACCTCGGCCTTGTCCGGGAAGATGAACAGGCCAATGTCGCCCCGATCTTGACCGGTCACAACCAGATCGCTGGCCAGCGGAGCCAGCGCCGCCAAGGCATCCATACGCAACTGGCCTGCGCGCACCCAAGTTCCACTTAGCAGCTTGAATTCCTCCGCGATGCGGCCGTCAAAGGCCAGGCCCTTGTTGGGATCACTGGGATCAACAAAGCGCATGGCATCCCCGGTGATGAAATAGCCCTCCTCATCGAAGGCCTCGCGGGTCTTGGCCACATCCTGGTAGTAACCGGGCATGACGTTCGCTCCCTTGACCCGCGCCTCAAAGCGGCCCTCGTCTCCGGCCAGCAGCTTGAGGCTGACCCCAGGCAAGGGCACACCGATCACGCCGGCGCGGTCGGTGGGCTCCTGCTGCATGACGCAAGCGGGTGCGGTCTCTGTCAAGCCCCAGGACGAGGTCATCAGCGGTACTTCGCCCTTGATCTCCATCGCCATATCCTCAAAGCCGCGCCAAACATCTTGCGGCAGCGAGGCGCCCGCATAGAAAATGAGGTCGAGCCGTTCGAAGAAGCGTTGGCGTAGGCGAGAATCTTTGCGCAGGGCCTCAAGCAGCATGGCAAAGCCAACGGGCACGTTAAAGCAGAGCGTGCCGGTCACCATGGCGAGGTTTTCCAGCGTGCGGTCAAACAAACCCTTCACCGGCTTGCCATCATCGATGTAGAGACTGCCGCCATTGGCCAGCATCATGTTGAAGTTATGCGAGCCACCGAAGACATGGTTCCAGGGCAGCCAATCCAAAATTCGAGGCGTATGCTGGCTCAGCATCGGCAGGGACTGAGCGATTTGGGCTTGGTTGACGCACATCATGCGATGGGTTGTCAGCACCCCCTTGGGCGCGGATGTTGAGCCCGAGGTCATGAGGATCTTGGCGACCGTATCAGGACCCACCCGGCCATGCGCGGCCGCAACATCGCCGCCGCTGCCGCGAAGCAGTTCGCTGAAGGCTGTAACCTTCGAGCCACGCGCCAAAGGACAACTGGCGACGACCTCGACCCCCTGCAGAGCATCCAAGGCAAGCGCAGCGCCGTACTGCGCCTCGTCCAGGACATAGGCCATGGCCGGCTTGACCATCTTGATTGCATGTTCAAGGCGCGGCAGAGCCGCCTGGATCAAGGAATATTGCTCAGCCACCGGCACGGTTGGCACGCCGATGTACTGCGCCGCCAAGGCCAACAAGGCGTGATCAACGCCGTTGCCGGACATGATCA
Organism: uncultured Rhodospirillaceae bacterium; assembly: GCA_964536635.1. GTDB lineage: Bacteria > Pseudomonadota > Alphaproteobacteria > UBA7985 > JAUIBT01 > JAUIBT01. The sequence continues at coordinate 15,729 of CAZHYF010000011.1, forward strand.
AGATGGGAGTTTGCGCCGTCAAGCCGCGCTCCAGCAGACTGGCTGCCAGGGCACAGACCTGCTGCATGACCGACGCATAGGATTCTTCGCGCCACCCCGCGCCCGAGCGCTCAGCGATAAAAACCCGGTCTGGCGCGTTCTGAGCCCAGCGCTCCAGCCAGTCGCCGGTGGTGGCAGCGATCGGACCCAGCGGTTGGCGGGCGGTCAAAACCAAGCTGCCGTCAGCGCGGGGCTGGCACAGCACATCGTGACGCTGGACGTTCTGCGCGCGGACCAGCGCGCGCACGGGTGCTTGCTGGCTCATTGTCACCCCTTCAAACTGATGCTTTGCAGCACGGTCTTGGCCGTGGCGAGTTGTTGATCGTCGAATTTCGACAACAACCGAGCTTCATGGTTTTTTACGGCGGCGACCGCGCGCTCATAGAGCTGACGGCCTGCCAAGGTGGCATTGAGTGCATAGGTGCGTCGATCACTGGGCACCCGCTCGCGCATGATCAGCTCGTTTTGCTCCAGTTCATCGACGATCACCACCAGGTTCGGACGCTCGATATCCATGGCATCGGCCAGTTGCGATTGACTGAGCCCCGGGTTGTCAACGATCAGGACCAAGGCGGTGTAGGTGAGCATGCGCAACCCCAAGGGCTTCAAGGTCTCGCTGAGATCGCTCTGAATGACGTTGAAGGCCCGCTTCATGTGATAGCCCAAGGCCTGGCGCAATGTGGCGTCATCAATTGGGCGCGGTTCTTGCGCAGAAGGCGACATGGCTGAAGGTTTTGGCATGGCAGTCTCCTTCCAGTTCAGCGGAATTTGGGCGCGCGTTTTTCCAAGAAGGCGCGCAGCCCCTCCTCAGCGTCTGGCGTGGTTTGTGACAGAGCTGCGGCCAGAGATTCAGTGAACAGGCCGTCGCTGCGCGCCATGTCGTTGATGCGCGCAATGGACTGGATCATCAGGTAGTTCGACAAGGGCGCATTGCGCGCGATCTTGGCGGCCAATTGCTGCGCCAGCGCCAAGGCCTCGCCCTCGCCGACTGCATAGTGCGTCAGCCCCAGCGCCAGGCCATCGCTGGCGTCATATTTGCGGCCGGTCAACATCATCTCGGTCATGCGGTCCGCGCCCAAGATTTTTCCAACCCGCACCGTCGCGCCGCCGCCGACAAAGATGCCGCGCCGCCCTTCTGGTAGCTGGAAGATGGTCGAGGGCTCGGCAATCCGCACATGGGTCGAGGCTGCTAGCTCCAATCCGCCGCCAATCACCGCCCCGAACATGGCCGAAACCACCGGCAGTCCGCCGTATTGGATCTTGTCCATAACCGCGTGCCAGTGACGCGAATGATAGAGATTGTCTTCGGCGCTGCGCTGAACATGCTCTGCCAAGTCGAGCCCCGAGCAATAGTGGCCCTCGGTCCCGACCATCACCACGACTTTCACCGCCTTGGGCGGCGCCGAAAAGAAGGCGTCGATCGCTTGCAACAGCGCCTCGCACATGGCGTTGCGCTTGCCAGGTCGGTTCATGGTCAAAGTGGCAATGCCATCTGCAATTTCGCAGCGCAGGATGTCTTGGGTCATTCGAGCATCTTTCTAAACGGGTTGGGGCCTAAGCGCGTGCTAGCGGGGCGGCAGGCGCACGGCGCCATCCAAGCGCAGCGTGGTGCCATTGATATAGGGGTTCTCGACCAGTTGCTGGACGGTGAGCGCGAATTCCTGCGGCTCGCCCAGGCGCGCTGGATAGGGAATATTGGCCGCAATCTGCTGTGCCACCTCTTCGGGCAGGCCCTCCATCATGGGCGTGCGAAACAGACCGGGCGCAATGGCCAGGACGCGGATACCGGAGCGCGCAAACTCGCGAGCCGCCGGCAAGCACATCGAGGCTATGGCCCCCTTGGAGGCCGCGTAGGCTGCCTGGCCAAGCTGGCCATCTTGCCAAGCAACCGAGCTGGTGTTGATGATAACCCCGCGCGCCTGCCCTTCGAGAGGAGATAGCGCCATCATAGCCCGCGCGGCGTGACTCATGACATTGTAGGTGCCGAACAGGTTGACCCGCAAAGTCCGCTCGAAGACATCGAAGGCCAGCTTGCCTTCGCGACCGACAATGCGCGCTGCCATGCCGACGCCCGCGCAGTTGACGACGATGCGCGGAGCGGCGCCAAAGTGGGCGGCAACCTGCTCCAAGGCAGCGCCAACGGCGGCCTCGTCAGCAACGTCGGCTTGTACCGCGAACGCGCCAAGCTCTGCCGCTTTGGCCTCGGCGGCGTCGCGGTTGAAGTCCAAGATGGCCACCTTGGCCCCGGCTTCGATGAGGCCTTGGGCGGTGGCAGCGCCCAGGCCGCTAGCGCCGCCAGTTACAAGGGCAATGGTATCGCGTATCCGCATCAGGCGGGTCCATTTAGATAGGGTTGATGATAATTATATTTCATAACTATCTAGACAAAAAACTTGGAGATAGCCTGACAGCCGCGGCTGCCAAACCATCTCCACAGCGGGGTGCAGCGCGGCTAGCGCGCCAGCATGTAAAGCGGGAACAAGGTGATGATCGGGAACAGCACCAGGATGATCACGCGCAGCAGGTCCGAGCCGACAAACCACACCACTGCTTTATAGGTGTCAATCATGCGCGTTTTAGGATCTAGAGCGTTGATAATGAACAAGTTCATCCCGACAGGCGGCGTGATCAACCCCACCTCGACCACGATCAACACCAGAATGCCAAACCAGATGGCAAAGTGCTCGGGCGTCATACCGAAGTCGAGCGCAGTCACCACGGGGAAGAAGATCGGAATGGTCAGCAAGATCATGCTGAGGCTGTCCATCAGGCAGCCAAACACCAGATAGAAGACCAAAATCAACGCCAAGACCATCATGGGGCTAAAGCCCTGGCCGACCACCCAGCTCGACAGTTCTTGCGGCACCTGTGACAGGGCCAAGAAGCCGTTGTAGATGCCCGCGCCCAGCACGATGAAGAAAATCATCGCCGTGGAGGTGGCGGTCGAAATGATGGCTTGCTTGAACAGGGCCCAGGTCATGTTGCCGGAAAACAGCGCCACCAAACCCGTGCCAGCAACGCCGACCGCTGCCCCTTCGGTCGGGGTGAACAGGCCCGCGTAAATGCCGCCGACGACGACGCCAAAGACCAGCACCACAGGCCAGACGTTGAACAGAGCCGCCCAGCGCTCGTTGATGCTCACGGGCTCGCGCGTACCGGCTGAATCGGGGTTCAGTCTGACGTAGACCGAAATTGTGATCATGTAGCCAATCGCCGCCAAGATGCCCGGTACGAAGGCTGCCAAGAACAGCTTGGCAATGTTTTGCTCGGTCAAGATGGCGTAAATCACAAGGATGACCGACGGCGGGATCAGGATGCCCAGCGTTCCGCCTGCGGCCAAAGTTGCCGCCGAAAAGCCGCCCGAATAGCCATAGCGCTTCATTTCGGGCAGCGCCACGCGGCCCATGGTGGCCGCGGTCGCCAGCGAGCTGCCGCAGATAGCTCCGAAGCCTGCACAAGCACCAATACCCGCCATGGCCACACCGCCACGCAGGTGCCCCAACCAGGACTCGGCCGCCTTGAAGAGGGCGTTTGACATGCCCGACAAGGTCGCGAATTGGCCCATGAGCAAGAACATGGGAACGACCGTCAAAGAATAGCTGGAGAAGGTCGAGTAGGTCTCGGTCTTCAGTTTGGCCATGAACATGAAGGTCGAATCAAAGGCCAAATACATGCCGCCGATACCGACCAAAAGCATCGCCAAGCCGATGGGCGCGCGCAGGAAGATCAACAGCAACAGGACGGGGAAGGACCAGTAGCCCAGTTCAAGCATTGTCAATGGTCGACTCCCTCAGCTTGCTGTAGCAAGACCTTGCCCGTAAAGACTTCGCTGATGCGCGCACCAGCACAGTAGACGCCGACCAGCGACGCACCAGCAGACGCGATCAGGCTCGCCAAATAGCCCCACCAAACGGGGATTTGCAGAATGTAGGTAATTTCATTGTTGCTGAACTTGCCCAGAAAGCCTTCGTACAGGCGCCAAGTGATCAGCAACAACATGGCGGCAAACACGACTTCCCAAAACGCCTTCAACAAGCGGTTCAAAGGTTTCGGAAGGCCGCTGGTGAAGATATCAACGGTCGCGTGCCCGCCGTAGATTTGGCACAAGGGCAAGAAGGCGAAAATGGCAAAGGCGATGCTGTTTTCAACCAGCTCGAAATCGCCGTTGATGGGGCTGACCCCAAGACTAAGCAACCACTTTCCGACGCCTGGAGCATAGACCGCCAACCAGTTTGCGTGCGCCAAGGTATTCAGCCCTCGGCCGATTACGCTTATCGTTGTCAAGATGACAAGCACCGTCAGCACGGTTCCCCCGACATAGGCGAACCAGCGCGCAAGGCGCAACATAAAGACCGACATCGGCCTTTCCCCCACTGCAATCATTGAGACTGGATAGAAGATTGCCCTCTGGCCAGTGACCAGAGGGCGACGCAGTGATTTGCTTAGTTGGAGAACTGAGCAATCAGCTCCATAGCACGGGCGTAGAGACCAGAGCCGTCCAGACCCTTGGCGTCCATGTCCGCAACCCAATCGGTTTTAACCTGCTCGGTTGCAGCTTTCCACTCAGCGACTTGCTCGGCGCTCAACTCGATGATGTTGTTGCCCAGCTTGATCGCGGCTTGGTGAGACGGCTCGTCGTCCGCTTGCATCTGCTTACCAGCGAAAGCTGAGAACTCGAGGCCAGAGTTGGCGTCGATGACGGCCTTCAGATCGTCGGGCAGCGCGTTGTAACGGTCCTTGTTCATTGCGAAGATGAATGAGGTGGTGTAGAGCGTCTCGTCGCCGAAGGTGGTGTGGTTTTGCACCAACTCAGGAACCTTCAGAGCGCCTGTGACTTCCCAAGGAATAACAGTGGCGTCGATGACGCCCTTAGACAGAGCCTCAGGAACAGCGGGAACGGGCATACCAACGGGGGTCGCACCCAGGCCCTTGAACATGATGTTGGTCACACGCGTCGGTGCGCGCAACTTCACGCCGTTCAGGTCACCGATCGAGGTGATGGGGGTCTTTGAGTGGATCAAGCCGGGGCCGTGAACCCAAACGCCGATGACTTTGAAGTCTTTGAAGTCGGCGTCCAGCATGCTCTCCTCGGCCAGTGTCCAGTAAGCCTTGGACACGGCCTCGGCGTTGGTCATGGTGAAGGGCAGCTCGAACACCTCGGTGCGCGGGAAGCGACCCGGAGTGTAGCCAGCCACGGTCCAAACGATGTCGGCAACGCCGTCGATCGCCTGGTCAATCAGCTCCGGCGGCTTGCCGCCCAACTGCATTGACGGGAAGTGTTGGATTTTGATGCGGCCGTTGGACTCAGCCTCGACCTTCTCAGCCCAGGGGACCAGGACGTGCTTGGGCACGTTTGCCTGTGCGGGCAGGAATTGGTGCATACGCAGTGTGACATCAGCAGCAACGCTGGCTGTTGCCATCATGCCAAGAGACAGAGCTGACACCAGTGCAACACCGGTTGCCGTCAGCAAACCTCTGCGAGTTGTGGTCATAGTTTCCTCCTATAGTGACCCATCGATCAAGGCACGGCTTGCGACGCTTGTCTAGCAAGATCACCGGCCCCACCTTCTCGAGCTTTGCATGTCTTAGTTGCGATAATAGTTATAGTCAATAACTATTCTTGTTGATACACATACCAGACGCGAAACATGTTAACTATGTATCTATGAAGCAAAATGTCAAGCGTTTCTCACCCGCCGGGTCGGAGTATATCGCCGCCCCACCCGCGCACGCAGGACAGGGCGGCACCCAAGGTCAGGCTCAGCCGAGGACGGCTTTGACCGAAGCCACTGTTTTTTCAACGACTTCGTCGGCCTCCGCTTTGGTCAGGCAGAAGGGCGGCGCAAAGCCTAGGATATCACCTTGGGGCATAGCGCGCGCGATCACGCCGCGCTCCAGCATGGCCGCCGACACCTGGGGGCCGATCTTGGCGCTGGCATCAAAGAAGCGGCGCTCGGCCTTGTCCTCGACGAACTCCACCGCGCAAAGCATGCCCTGCCCGCGCACATCGCCAACATGCGCATGATCGCCAAGGGCTGCGGCCATGGATTGGTTCAGATAGCTGCCCATGCTGCCCGCGTTCTCGACCAGGCCCAGCGTGTCCAACAGGGGCAGGTTGGCTACGCCGGCTGCCGCGCCGATGGGGTGCGCCGAATAGGTCCAACCGTGGCCAATGGGGCCGTTCTCGTCGGTGCCCTGCTCCAACACCTTCCACATGCGATCTGAAACGATCGAGCCCGACAGCGGCGCATAGGCCGAGGTCAAGCCCTTGGCGATGGTGATCAGGTCGGGCTTGATCCCGAACAGGTCCGAGGCGAACATCTGCCCCAAGCGGCCAAAGCCCGTCACCACTTCGTCGGCGATCAACAAGATATCGTGCTTATCCAGAACCGCCTGGATGGCGGGCCAATAGCCCGCTGGCGGCGGCACGATACCGCCGGTGCCCAACACAGGCTCACCGATAAAGGCGGCAATGGTGTCGGCGCCCTCGCGCGCGATCAGCGCCTCCAGCTCAGCCACACAATGCGCCACGAACTGGGCTTCGCTTTGCCCCAGATCGGCGCGGCGATAGTAATAGGGCGCCTCGGTGTGCAGCACCTGGGTCAGCGGTAAATCGAACTTCTTATGGAACAGCTCCAGGCCGGTCAGCGAGCCGGTCATCAGGCCCGAACCGTGGTAGCCACGCCAACGCGAGATGATCTTCTTCTTCTCAGGACGGCCCAGGATGTTGTTGTAATACCAGACCAATTTGATGTTGGTCTCGTTGGCATCCGAGCCCGACAAGCCGAAATAGACCTTGGACATGTGCTTGGGCGCGCGGTCCATGATCATCTTGGCCAGGGTGATCGAGGCCTCGGTGCCGTGCCCCACATAGGCGTGGTAATAGGCCAGCTCTTTGGCTTGGTCCGCGATGGCCTCGGCGATCTCTTGGCGGCCATAGCCGACGTTGACACAATAGAGGCCCGCAAAAGCGTCCAGCAACTGCTTGCCGTCGCGATCTTGGATGTGGCAGCCCTGCCCTCCGGTGATGACGCGGGTGGGCGTTTCACCGCGCGCGTGCTGAGCCAAATGGGTCGAGGGGTGGAAGAAGGACTCGCGGTCCCAAGCATCAAGATGGTCGTTTTTCAGCATAGCGCCGGGCTCCCTGGGCTTACAAAGCGGATTTGTGATTGGCTCGCAGCTTAACCGCGACAGCGGCGAATTAGGAGAGGCAAAGCAGCTTCGCTGGCAGACGTTTCATCTGCCAAACGGCTCGCGATCAGAATAATCCTCTAGCCAGCGCGCCCTAGCAAATGTGCCAAGGGCAAAGCGCCAGCGGCTTTGACCGGCTTGGTCACGATATAGGTGAAATAGCGCGACAGGCCGATATCGGCGTTCAGCAAGTGATCCATAAGCTGCTGATAGGCATCAATATCACGCTCGACGATTTGCAGCAGGTAGTCATAGCCGCCACCCAGCGCCCAGCAGGCCACCACCTGCGGCAGGCCCTGAAGGTGGCGCTCGAACCGCTGAAAGCTGTCGGCCGTATGGGACTGTAGCTCGGCGGCAACAAAGACCGTCACATGCGCAGCGATGGCCTTAAGATTGACCTGGGCGCCGTAACCCTGGATCAGCCCGGCATCCTCCAGGCGCTTCAGCCGCTCCCAACAGGGTGTGGGCGACAGGCCGACGCGCTCGGCCAGCGCCGCCTTGGTGATGCGGCCTTCTTGGCTCAGGATCTGCAAAATCGCGAGGTCACGCGCATCGAGCGGGGTCACAATCCTAGGCCTGAATAAGGGTGCCAGCGCCGGGGATCAGCGCGCGCACATGGCTGGCAATGGCCGTATCTTGCGCGCCGGTGCCGGTCAGATCACAGATGGTGATGTCCTGCGGGCTGCGCCGCCCGGGCGCGCTGCCCTCGATCACCTGGCCCAGCTCGGCAGGCTGGCGCTCTTGCGGCCAGAGCCCGGCAGCAAGCGCGGCTTCCAGCTCACCGGACACACGGCATTGGCTGACCGCATCGCAAACATAGGCGTCCGCGCGCAGCAAAGCCTGCGGCTCCAACTCGCCCTTGCCTGTCTGGTCCGAGCCCATGGCGGTGATATGCAAGCCCTCTTGCAGCCAGTCGGCCTTTAGGATTGGCGTGCGCGCGGGTGTTGTTGTGACCACAAGCTGGCTTTCGCGCACCAGCACCGCTGGATCGCCGATCGCCTCGGCCTCGATGCCCAAGCTGGCCGCAAGATCAGCAGCGCAGGCCTCAGCCTTGGCCGCATCGCGGCCCCAAACCAAAACCCGCTTGAAGGGCCGCACCAGGTGAGCCGCCTGCATCTGCAAGCGCGCTTGCACCCCGCTGCCCATGACGCCTGCGGTCTCGATCTCGGCGGGCGCCAGGTGGCGGGCGGCAACCGCTCCGGCTGCCGCGGTGCGCAGGTCCGTCAGATAGCCGTTGTCCAAGAACACCGCCTCGACCAGTCCCGTCTTCGCCGAAAACAAGATCATCAAGCCGTTGAGGCTCGCCAGGCCCAGCTTGGGATTGTCAAAAAAGCCAGGGCTAACCTTGATGGCAAAACCGTCAAATCCCGGAATGTAGGCGGTCTTTACATCCACCTCGCCGTTGGCGTCGGCCAGCTCCATCGACAGGATCGGCGGCATGACCACGCTCCCTGACGCCAGAGCGCGAAAAGCCCGCTCCACCACGTCCACGCAGGTCAAATCCAGTGCCAGGTGCTGACGCAACTGGGCCTCGGTAACAATCTGGATGTCACGCGCCATAGCTTTGTCCTTTCAAGGTCAAATTGCCGATCTGGATGTCTTGGCCCGAGACGATCTGTGCGAAAGTCGCCATGTTCAGGTTGCGCCCGGTCAAGATGGTTGCAACCGGCCCGGCAGGGTGAGGCAGCTTGCCCGACAATGCCGCCGCCAAGCCGACCACCGACGCGCCTTCTGCGATCAGCCGATCTTCAAAAAACAGCGTCTGCATAGCGCGCAAGATTTCCTCCTCGCTCACCAAAATGCTGCCATCCAGGTAGTCGCGGCAGAGGGGAAAGGACAGACGGTTGCCCTGCCCGATGCCGCCGCCAAGCGAGTCCGCGAGGCTGGGGACTTCCTCGACATCGACCGGGTGGCCTGCCGCCAAGGAGGCATGCATGGCAGCGCCGCGATCCATGGTGACGCCGATCACCTTGATGCGCGGGTTCAGCGCCTTGGCCGCGACTGCAACCCCGGCCGCCAGACCGCCCCCCGACAGAGGCACCAGCAGCGTATCCAGCTCGGGGCAAGCCTCCAGCATCTCATAGCCGATGGTCCCCTGCCCTGCGATCACAAAGGGATCATCAAAGGGCGAGATTTCGACCAAGCCCTGCTCGGCCACCAGCCGGCGGCTTTCGGCTTCGGCCTCGTCCTGGCTTTGGCCGATAATGCGAACCTCAGCGCCCAGGGCTTTGATGCCGTCGACCTTGGTCTGGGGCACCAGTTGCGACATGCAAATGACCGCGCGCAGGCCCCGTTTGGCCGCCGCGTAAGCCACCCCGCGCCCGTGGTTGCCGGTCGAACAGCAGGTCACGCCCTTGGTATCATCGGGCAGGTTGGCCACCGCATTGACCGCCCCGCGCAGCTTGAAAGCACCAATCGGCTGGGCAATCTCCAGCTTGAGCCAGAAATCCTGCCCACACAGGCGGCTCATGTAGGGCGACGGCACCATGGGGGTTGCGTCCGCCACCCCGCGAATGACCTGCCGCGCTTGCAGAATGTTGGAGATTGAAAAGGTCATGGCCCGCCTCGCTGTTGCGCTCTATCCTTGCGGTATAGCCCAGGCCGCCCCGCGCTTTCTAGACAGGGCGCGGAAAACTTGGCGAAAAAGTTCGCAACCAGCCCCGCGCGTTCCCGCTAGACCTTGAGCAGAAGCAGCGCTAAGCCGAAACGAAAACGACAAGGAAACGACATGCTGCTGATGCTCGACAGCGCTGATACCGGCGCTTGGCGCGACCTGCTGCCAACAGGGCTGTTTGGCGCCGTGACCACCAACCCCGTGCTGATGCAGCGCGCAGGGCGCAGCTATGACCTCGACAGTTTTGCAACCCTGCTTGAAGCCGCCAAAGACTTGGGCGTGAACGAGCTGCACCTGCAAACCATCGGGGAAACAAGTGAGGCCTTGGCCAACTATGGGCGCCAGTTGGCTGCACTTGATCCCCAGCGCGTTGTGGTCAAGGTGCCTCTGACGCCCGCCGGGATCAGAGCGGCGGCCCAGCTGCGCGCTGAAGGCCACCGCATCACCCTGACCGCCTGCTATGCCGCCAAGCAAATGCTGATCGCCACAGCGCTTCAGGCCGACTACATCGCCCCCTACTACGGCCGCTTGTTGGAGAGCGGCGAGAACGCGGACGCGATCTTGGACGCCATGCACGCCATGCAGGGCGGCTCGACGCGCATCTTGGTGGCCTCGCTGCGCTCGACCGATCAGGTGGTGGCTTTGGCGGCCCGCGGTTTTTCCAGCTTCACGCTGGCACCAGCGCTTGGCGAGCAACTCTTGCGGTGCGAGGCCAGCCTTCAAGCTGCCGAGGACTTTGAAACGGCAGCCGCCAGCACCTTGGCCTAGAGCAAGCCGCGAATGAGTG
>CAZHYF010000012.1:0-25604 GCA_964536635.1 uncultured Rhodospirillaceae bacterium
CTTGCTTCGATAGCCCCTGGGGCGAGCAGGCCTTTTCTGATCTCCTGACGCTGCCTGGCCACAGAGCCTGGCTTGTGACCCGCGCCCAGGTGCCTTTGGGCTATGCCTTGTTCCAGCTCGTTGCAGGCGAGGGCGAGCTGCTATCGATCGCGGTTACGCCCGAGGCACGCGGGCAGGGGGTCGGTGATTGGCTCCTCGCGCAAACCCTTCATTATTGTAATGCTTCTGGTATTAAGCGCATGATCTTGGACGTTTCGGCAGAAAATGCGGCTGCGCGTGCACTGTACGACAAATACGGATTTAGACAAGTCGGATTAAGAAAGAACTATTACCACTCATCAGATGGACGGAAATTTGATGCACTGGTCCTGTCGCGTGAAGAAATAAGAAAAAACGATCTTTAGACACTTTACAGGCTGATATGCGGCCAGTATTGTGCGCGCAAATACAAAACCAAACAACAAATTAATAGAAAGATCATCCAGTATGGAAGACATGATCCAAGACGACCGCATTCTTGAGCTGACAGCCGAGATTGTTTCTGCGCACGTTGCTAACAATTCTGTTGCCATGGCCGATTTGCCGAACTTGATCAAAGAAGTGCATGCAACGCTGGCCTATATCAATAACGAGCCTGAGGTTGAGGAAGAAGTTCTGCAACCCGCCGTGCCGATCAAGAAGTCAATCCAGCCCGATTTCATCATTTGTTTGGAAGACGGCAAGAAGTTGAAGATGCTCAAGCGCCACTTGAAGACGGCCTACGACATGACCCCCGACGAGTACCGTCAACGCTGGGGCCTGCCGTCTGACTACCCCATGGTGGCCCCCAACTATGCCAAGCAGCGCTCTGAGTTGGCCAAGACCATCGGCCTCGGCAACCGCGGCAAAGCCAAGGGCAAGCGCCGCTAGAGCGGCCTGCTGGCCAGAGCGCGCGGACCTCGTGGGTTCAGCGCTCAGGCTTTTGTGAAGAAATCAGGGGAGCCATTGCGGCTTCCCTTTTTTTGTTCAGCCAGGTATGGCACTTTGTCTAAGACTTGGCACCGCTGCGTGCCCCTCCCAGAGCAGGTAATAAGAACGCCTCGTGAGCAAGAAACTCTTTATTAAGACCTACGGCTGTCAAATGAACGTCTATGACAGCCAACGCATGATCGATACGCTGAAGCCCTTGGGCTACGAGCTGGGTGAAACGCCAGAAGAGGCCGACTTCATCATCCTCAATACTTGCCACATCCGTGAAAAGGCCGCCGAGAAGGTCTATACCGAGCTCGGCCGACTGAAAAAGCTGAAGCAAGGCGGCGACGTGATCATCGGCGTTGCGGGCTGCGTCGCCCAGGCCGAGGGGCAAGAGATGGTGCGCCGCGCGCCTGCGGTCGATCTGGTGTTTGGCCCCCAGACCTACCACCGCCTGCCCGAGCTGCTGCGCCAGGTCGAACAAGACCGGGCCGAGCGCGATCGACTGCAAGCCGCCGCCGCTGAGCAGGGCAGCAAGCCGGCTAAGCGCAAGCCCTTGCGCCTGGTGGACACCGATTTTCCGGTCGAGCAGAAATTCGATGAGCTGGTGGCCGAGACCCACAGCCAGGGCCCGGCCGCCTTCCTGACGGTGCAAGAGGGCTGCGATAAGTTCTGCAGCTTCTGCGTTGTGCCCTATACAAGAGGCGCCGAGTTCTCGCGCCCGGTTGGCCAGGTGTTGGAGGAAGCCAAGCGGCTGGTGGACCAGGGCGTTTGCGAGCTGACGCTCTTGGGTCAGAACGTCAACGCCTATCACGGCGAGACCGCCTTTGGGCAGACCTGGGGCCTGGGCCAACTGATCAATGCTCTGGCGGAGATCGACGGGTTGGAGCGCATTCGCTTCACCACCTCGCACCCCAACGATATGACCGACGACCTCTATGAGGCTTTCCGCGATCAACCCAAGCTCATGCCCTATTTCCACCTGCCAGTGCAGGCGGGCTCGGACAAGATCTTGGCGGCTATGAACCGCAAGCATACGCGCCAGCAATACTTGGATGTCATCGCGCGCCTGCGCGCGATGCGCCCTGATCTGGCCCTGTCGGGCGATTTCATCGTCGGTTTCCCGGGTGAGAGCGACAAAGACTTTGCCGAGACGCTGAACATCGTCACCCAGGTCTCCTACGCTGCGGCCTACTCCTTCAAGTATTCGCCGCGCCCCGGAACGCCCGCAGCAGACATTGCCGAGCAGGTGCCCGAGGCGGTGAAGTCCCAGCGGCTGGCCATGCTGCAAGAGTTGCTCAATGCCCAACAAGAAGCCTTCAACCACGCGACCAAGGGCAAGCGCCTGGCGGTCTTGATGGAGCGCGCCGGTCGCGTTGACGGCCAGTTGGTTGGCCGCAGTCCCTACATGCAGGCGGTCCACGTCGAAGCCCCCGCGCGCCTAATTGGCTCGATCGTGGATATTGACGTGACCTATGCTGGGGCTAACTCTATTTCTGGGACGGTGGTGACCGGGGATACGACCCACACAACGGCCTCCCTGCGGGCATCCAATCAAACACAGGCTGCATGATCCCAACTATGAGTTCCGGCGCAGCAGCGCCACAGCGCTTTGAATTCGACAGCAACGAGCTGGCCCAACGGGTCTGCGGCGCTCACGATGAAAATCTGACCCGCCTGGACTATCGCAGCGGGGCGCACTGCGCTTCGCGGGGGGCTTTGGTGTCGGTCTCTGGGCCGGCTGAGGCCCAGGCTTTGGCCCTGGCCATGCTGAGCGCATTGCAGGAGCGCGCGCGTCAAGGACAGGAAATCAGCCTGGAAGAAGTGGATTCAGCCTACCGCTTTGCGCTCGACCGAGCTGCGGGCGCTCCGCAAGCTAGGGAGCCGGGATCGCCGCGCCCGCGCCCCAGCCTTGCCCCCGACACCAGCAGCGATGAAGAAGAACGCGCCACCTGGCCGCTGCGCAACAAAACCGTGGTGGCGGGTAATCCGGCGCAGAACCGCTACATGCGCTTGCTCGACCGGCACGAGCTGGTGTTTGGACTGGGGCCAGCGGGCACGGGCAAGACCTTTTTGGCGGTGGCCAAGGGCATCCAGCTTTTGCAGCAAGGCGAGGTCCAGCGGCTGATCATCTCGCGGCCTGCGGTCGAAGCCGGCGAGCGCCTAGGCTTCCTTCCGGGCGACCTGAAAGACAAGGTGGACCCTTACCTGCGCCCCATCTACGACGCCCTCAACGAGCTGGTGGGCGCGCGCGAGACCCAGCGCGATCTGGAGTCTGGCGTGATCGAGGTGGCACCCTTGGCCTTTATGCGCGGTCGCACGCTGAAAGAGGCTTTTGTCATCTTGGACGAGGCGCAAAACACCAGCGCCATGCAGATGAAGATGTTTTTGACCCGCCTGGGCCATCGCTCGCGCATGGTGATCAACGGCGACCTGAGCCAGGTGGACTTGCCGCCGCAACAGATCTCTGGCCTGCGTGATGCGCGCAACAAGCTGTCTGGCTTGGATGAGATCGGGGTCATGCAGTTCAGCAATGCCGACGTTATGCGTCACGACCTGGTGGCCAAGATCCTCAACGCCTACGAGCGCCACGCCGAGGCGGCCAAGCAACCGCCGGCGGGCGAGGGGGCTTAGATGCTGGCGGTATTGCTGGAATATCCGGGCTGGCAGGCGGCGCTGCCCGAGGTCGAGGCCTTGTGTCAGGGCGCGGCTACGCTGGCCCTGAGCGCTGGGCTGGAAGACCTAGACCTGCCGTCCGAGGCAATCGAGCAGGCCTTGGCCAATGGCGCGGGCAGCTTGGTGCTGAGCGATGATGCGGCGGTGCGCGCCTTGAATGCGGACTACCGCGACAAGGATGCGCCGACCAACGTTTTGTCCTTCCCGCAAGATGAATGCGATTTGCCCGACCCAGCGTTGGGCGCAGACGGGCCGCCCTGGATGATCGGCGACATCGTGCTGGCCTTCGAGACCTGCCAGCGCGAGGCCCAAGAGCAGGCCAAGCCGCTGGCCGCCCACTTGCAGCACCTGGTGGTGCACGGCTGTTTACACCTTTTGGGTCACGACCACTTGGACGACGTCGAAGCCGAACGGATGGAATCGCTTGAGCGCCGTCTGATGGCTAATCTGGGCTGGCCCGATCCCTATGCCGCGATCGAGGACTAGCCTGCGCTCCAGGGCGCGTGTTCGACTTCGCACGCGCACAAGTTTCATCGCTTTTGCACAAATCAGCGTTAGATTGATGGCCTGGGGCCGTTTTCACCCCCTTTTCTTGCTAGCAATTCCTTCCCATATGGCTCACACTCGCCTTAGGCATCACCTTATTTTATCTACATGACCAGTCCGAACCCTTCAGCGCCCATGAGCGGCGCTGCTTCTAGCGCCTCAACGCGGACCAGCGAGGCCTCATCCTCCGATCCAGCGGCAGCAGAGCCTCCATCGATCGACACGCCAAGCGCGTCGCGAGAGCTTGACACAGAGCCCGTTCCTCAACCGAGCAGCTATGCGACCCCGCCCGCGCTCAGCAGTGCGGCGAGCGAGGAGAGCGCGGAGACGCGGCTGTCGTCAAACGCCACCCCTTGCCAAGTCCCAGTATCCGCGACGAGCACGCGGCCCAAGCTGCATGCGCTGGATGGTGGTTTGCTGACCAGCGCTGCTCGGCAGGAGGCGCCAGATCTCGACGCTTGGGCGCCGCAGGGCAACCCGGCCGCCCCCCTCGTCGCGAGCGGAGAGCTAAGGGCTGTCAACACGCTCGATGAAGGCTCGGAAGGCGCAGAAGTCCCGGTCAAAGCCGTGGTCGAGGATGACACTAAGCCAGCAGCGATCGCCGCTGATGCAAGCACTGGACTGCGTGCAGGACAGACTGAAGCTGGCTCGGTCGAGGCCGATGACGCCCAGGGAGATCCGCAGGTGGCCCGCCAGCAAGACCCGCAGGGCGGGGCCCCAGAGGCGCGCCAACATGCAGGCCAGAACGACCCGCAGACCAGTGCGGCGCGCGAGAGTTTGAGCGATAAGCGCCCACCGCAGAGCGTCGCTGTACAGCTTTGGCGGCTGGCGCGTGCGGGTCTTCGCACCGCGGGTGAGGCTCTAGCCCGCCTGCCACGCCCTGAGCTGCGGTGGCACCGCAACGAGGCGCCGCCGCTGATCGGCAACGGCAGCGAGGACAAAGAGGTCAAGCAAAGCGCCGGGGCAGCGGCTGTAGCCGATGCAGCCGAGCTGCTGCTGCTCGACAATATCCGCGCTCTGCGAACCGCGCGCGTGGAGGACGTACGCGTGCCGCGCGCTGACATCGCCTTCATTAGCCACGATATGAACTTGGACGAGATCATCGCCAAGGCCCGCTCGGCGGGCCATTCGCGCTTCCCGGTTATGGGCGAAAGCCAAGACGAAGTGCTGGGCATGATCCACATCAAGGACCTGCTGTGGGGGGATCTGGATAGCCAGGCCTTCCGGGTGCGAGATTTCTTGCGCGAGGTCTTGTTCGTCGCGCCTTCGATGCCGGTCTTGCAGCTCTTGCAAGACATGCAGCTCAAGCGCCACCACATGGCGCTGATCGTCGATGAATTCGGCGGTATCGACGGACTGGTAACCATCGAGGACTTGGTGGAAGAGATCGTCGGCGACATCTCGGACGAGCATGACGCGGACCGCGAACCTGCTCTTCTGGCCCAGGCCGACGGCACTTGGATCATTGATGCGCGCTATCGCATCGACGAGCTGGAGGAGCTGATCGGCCCCTTCCTGACCGACGACGAGCGCGAAGAGTATCTCGATACACTTGGCGGGCTGGTGACCCACATCGCAGGCCGCGTGCCGAGCCGCAATGAGCTGATCGAACACGATTCAGGGCTGCGGTTCTTGGTGGTCGAGGCCGATCCGCGCCGCATCAAGCGCTTGCGCATGCGGGCCAAATCGCTGGCTGCGGCAAAGGGATTGGTCAACCAGACCCGCAAACAGAGCAGCGACGAGTGACACTGCCGGGCTTTGCTGCGCGCTTGCAGATCGGCTTGCAAAGCGGGCTCGCCTTGCTGCAGGGCGCGGCCCGTGATGCGCTGGCCTGGCTGCGCGGATTGCGGGGTTGGTCGCTGGCGGCCGTCATGGCGGGCCTTGGCGCGATCATGGCCATGGCCATGGCGCCGACCTTCTTCTTTTGGCTGCTGCCACTCTGCATGGGGCCGCTGCTCATCGTCTGGCATGAAGCAGCAAGCTGGCGGGCCGCCTTCGCCCGGCTCTGGTGGTTCAGCTTCGGCTACTTCGTGGCGGGGCTCTATTGGATCGGCATTGCCGTCACCACCGATTGGAAGACCTTTTGGTGGTTCCTGCCGGTGCCGGTCATCTTGCTGCCCGCCTTCTTGGCCTTGCTGCAAGCGGGGGGCGGACTGCTCGCCTACTTGGGGCCGTGGCGGCGCGACGCCTGGGCCAGCACGCTTTCCTTTGCGGCCGCTTGGTTGTTGGTCGAATGGGTCAAGCTCTGGCTGTTCACCGGCTTTCCCTGGAACCTTTTGGGCTACAGTTTTGCCTTCACGCCCTGGCTGATGCAGCCAGCGAGCCTGGGGGGCATCTGGCTGCTCTCGACCGTGGCGCTGCTGTTTGCGCTCTTGCCTTGGGTCGCCGCCCTTGGCGGAGGCGGAAGCCGCGGTGCACTGCTGGGGCCGCTGTTGGGGCCGCTATTGGGGCTGGTGGTCTTGGGCGGCAATCTGGCCTTCAGTGGGCTGGTCCTTGTGACGGCGCCAAGCCTGGAGGCACTGACCGAAGGGCAGGGCCGGGTGGCGCTGATCCAGCCCAATGCAGCCCAAGGGGTCTTGCAGACACCAGAACAGCAACAGCTTGTCATTGAGCGCATGTTGCGGCTCAGTCGCGCTGCCATCGCCGAGGCGAGCGCTCAGCCGGACGCTGGTCCGTTGATGGCTGTGATCTGGCCCGAAGCGGCTGTGCCGGATGTCCTGCACCGCCGGCCGGCCTTGCAGGGCTATCTGGCGCGGATCTTGCCGCCAGACACGAAGCTGATCACCGGCAGCCTACGCGTTGAAGCGGGCGAGGGGGACGCGTTCCTCTATTACAACGCCTTTGATGTTCTAGATCACCAGGGCCGCGAGTTGGCCTATTACAACAAGCGATACCTTGTCCCCTTTGGTGAATACGTACCATTTAAGTCCCTATTGGATGGTATCCCTTCTGTAACGGGAGGGATCATAAACACTTCAAGCGGGTCGTCCAAAAACCCTATAAAGGTTAGGGGCTTGCCCGCGTTTCTTCCGTCAATTTGTTATGAGGGAATCGTTCCAAACTTCCACTCCGTCGGGTTGCGACAGGAATCTGCTTTCATTTTGAACCTAACAAACGACGGATGGTTCGGGTTATCCACAGGCCCCCATCAGCATCTGGCCATTCAGCGCACACGCGCTGTCGAGGCCGGAAAGCCTCTGGTTCGGGTTTCGAATCCGGGAATATCGAGCATTTTTGATGGTTTAGGGCGGCAGCTTGTCGCGATTGATCTGGGGGTGCAGTCGTACAAAATCAGTCGTCTGCCGCGCTCAGCTTCAAAAATGACCGTTTTTACAAGATTTGGAAACGGGTTGGCTTTGGTGTTGATAGCCTTACTCCTTTTCGTTGCGAATATTCTAATTTCTAGACCGAATAGTTCTTTGGAATAGGGCGGCTCGCGCATACGGCTAATTTATGCCTTGTTTATGTCTTTAGGCTGGTATTCAGATATGGATACGTCTAGCTATAGGGCAGTGAACGAAAGTTTGGTTAATCAGCGCCGCTGCCAGGGGCAGGACGCAGTTTGATAAAAAGGTGGAAGTGATGACGATTCAGGAAGACGGTCCTGATCCAATTGACGTACACGTTGGTCAGCGGATGCGTGTAAGACGCATCCAGAAAAACATGAGCCAATCGGCTGTCGCCAACAAAATGGCGGTGTCTTTCCAGCAGGTACAAAAGTTCGAGAATGCGCAAAACCGCATCTCCGCTGCGCGGCTATATAAGCTGTCGCGCATCTTGGACGTGCCGGTGGAGTATTTCTTTGAAGGGCTGCCGCCGCATGCCTTCGTCCTTCCAGGCGAAGAGGTCAGCGCAGGCATTTTGCGCGAAGAGAAGCAGGATTACGGCATCGACCTGATGGCGCACCCGCAGGCTGCCGAGCTGCTGAAGGTCTTCTTCCAGATCGAAGAAGGAGCGACCCGCCGCGCCTTGATCGACTTCATGAAGCGCCTTGGCCCAGGCGAAGACGCCATGCCCGCAATTCTTGGCCCCGATGGCGTCTTGCCCAAGCGTAAGCGCGGTCGCCCTCGCAAAGAAGGCTGACGAATTCGGCGGATTATGCCAGGGTCGCGCGCGTGTTGGCGTGCTGGTCCTGGATTAGATCTATGAGAGGGCGGCCCTTTGTGGCTGCCCTTTTTCGTGTGGAAATGGCGCCTAGACCAACCACCGGTTGCCTGTGACCTTCTGTTAACGCGCGTCCAAGCCGACCAACGCTTGAGCAAAGCCTTGCGGATCGAAGGGGGCCAGGTCTTCCAGGCCCTCGCCGACGCCCACAGCGTGGATCGGCAGGCCAAAGCGGTCGGCTAGGCCGACGATGACGCCTCCGCGTGCTGTGCCGTCCAGTTTTGTGACGATCAAGCCGGTTACGTCGATCAGTTCCTTAAAGGTAGCGACCTGGTTGATGGCGTTCTGGCCGGTGGTGGCATCCAGCACCAGCAGGGTGTCGTGGGGCGCACTATCGTCCAGCTTCTTAGTAACCCGCACCACCTTTTGCAGCTCGGCCATGAGGTCGGCCTTGTTGTGCAGGCGTCCGGCTGTGTCGATGATCAGCACGTCGCAGCCCTCGCGTTTGGCGCGCTCAACGGCCTGATAGGCGACCGCAGCCGGATCGCCGCCTTCAGCGCCGGTGACGATGGGCACGCCCGCGCGCTCGGCCCAGACCTGGAGCTGACCGACCGCAGCGGCTCTGTAGGTATCGGCGGCAGCCAGCATGACGCTGAGGCCCTGGGCTTGGAACTGGTGCGCCAGTTTGCCGATGGTGGTGGTTTTGCCCGCACCGTTGACGCCCGAAACCAGCAAGACGTGCGGCTTGCGCTCGGGCTTGATATCGAGAGCAAATGCCACAGGCTCCAAGATGCCAGCGATAATGTCGGCCAGTGCCTGGCGAAATTCCTGGTCGCTGGCCTCTTGACCAAAGCGCTGGCGGCGCAATTCGGCAACGATCTTGGCCGAGGGCTCGACGCCCAGATCGCCCATGATGAGTTGATCTTCCAGCGCCTCCAGCGCCGCGTCGTCGATGCGCCCGCCGCTGAACAGGCCCGTGAGCCCAGCGCCCAAGCGCGAAGAGGATTTGGCCAGGCCCTGGCGCAGGCGCTGCGCCCAAGAAAGGCGCGCTGGTTCGTCGGTGCGCGTTTGCGGCTGCTCAGCGCTGCTGGAGGGCGCGTCTGCCGGTTGGCTGGGTGCTTGCTGGTTGCTCGCGGCCTGCTCGATGGCCTCGTGTTTCTTGCGACCCCAACCAAATAAACGCATGTCTTGATCTTTCTTCTTTGAGGTGGGCGTTAGGCCAGGCGCGCGCTTGATAGCGGCAGGCCGCGCAGAGTGGGCGCTCCAGGGCGCGTGTTGGGATTGGCTGCCAACTCGACCTCGACCAGTTGACCCGCGGCAACGCCAGGCAGGGCCAGCGGCAAGAACTGCGGGCTGCGGGCAACGCCGCCCTGTTCGCTCAACACGGTACATCGGCTGCCGATTTGGCTTTGGGTGTAGGCCGCAAGGGCTGCCTCACCCGCAGCGCGCAGGCGCGCGGCGCGCTCCTTGCGCTGGGCTTTGGGCACCTGTGGCATGCGCGCTGCGGGGGTGCCCGCGCGCTCGGAATAGGGGAAGACGTGCAGATAGATCAGCCCGCAGTCCTCGACCAAGGCCAGGCTGTCCTGGAACTGCGCTTCGGTCTCGGTGGGGAAGCCCGCGATCAGGTCCGCGCCGAACACCACGTCGGGGCGCAGGTCGCGGATCTGTTGGCAGACCCGCAGGGCATCGGCGCGCAAATGGCGGCGCTTCATACGCTTGAGGATCAAGTCGCTGCCCGCCTGCAAAGACAGGTGCAGATGCGGCATGAAGCGCGGCTCGTTGGCCAGCACGTGCAGCAGGTGTTCGTCGATTTCGATGCTGTCGATGGATGAGAGGCGCAGGCGCGGCAGCTCGGGCACCGCGGCCAGCAAGCGGCGCACCAGCTGCCCCAGCGAGGGGGCACCCGGCAGGTCCGGGCCATAGGAGGTGATGTCCACGCCGGTCAACACCACCTCTTTCGTGCCGCCTTCGACCAGGTGGCGCACCTGAGTGATGACATCGCCCATCGGCACCGAGCGCGCATTGCCCCGTCCAAAGGGGATGATGCAGAAGGTGCAGCGGTGATCGCAGCCCTGCTGGACCTGGATAAAGGCGCGGGTCTGCTGGTCAAAGCCGTCGATCAACTGCGGAGCCAGGCTGGTGGCCTGCATGATATCGTTGACCTGAACGCGGGCCTGGCTGTCGCTGGCGCCCCAGGCTTGGGCGGTCAATTTTTCCTCGTTGCCCAGCACGCGGGCGACCTGGGGCATGCCAGCAAAGCGCTCGGGCGCGATCTGGGCCGCGCAGCCGGTGACGATGATGGGGCGATCCGGGGCTTGGCGGTGGGCGCGGCGGATCGCCTGTTCGGCCTGGCGCTGGGCCTCTGAGGTCACCGCGCAGGTGTTGATGATCAGGGCATCGTCCAGGCCCGCAGCTTCGGCATGGCGGCGCATGACCTCGCTTTCATAGAAATTGAGGCGGCAGCCAAAAGTCTGGATGCTGAGGCCCGCGGCGGCCTGCGCGTTAGCGGCGGCGGCAGGGGCGGCGGCAGGGGGGCTAGCGTGGCGTTTCGACAAGTCCGTGATCGTCCAACAAGAGGGTGGCGCGGAACACATAAGAATAGGGGCCGGTCATGTCCACCGTTCCGTCGTCCAGCCAGTCGATCCGCACCGAGCCGCCGGGCATCAGCACACGCACCGAACGATCGGTCAGCCCGCGCCGCATGGCCGCGGTGGCGGTGGCACAGCTCGACGAGCCACTGGCCAAGGTCGGGCCGACCCCGCGCTCCCAAATGAGAATTTGTATGGTTTGGCGATCCCAGACCTTGACCAGTTGCACGTTGGTGCGTTGGGGGAACATCGGGTGATGCTCGATTTGCGGGCCGACCAGATCGCGCAGGGCTTCGTTCAGGTCATCGACGAAGAACGAGCAGTGTGGATTGCCGACGTTGGTCGCCACCGGCTGGCTCAGGCCCTCAATGCAGAGCGGCAGGGCGGTTGTGTCGGCCGCTTCGGCCAAGGGGATTGTCTGCCAATCGGTGTTGACCGGTCCCATGTTGACGCGGATTTCGGGGTTGCCGTCGTGGGTGTCGCGCTTGGCCGGCAGCAGGCCGCTGATGGTCTGAATGGTGATGTGATCGCGCCCAAGCTCGCGCATGATGAGGTCGGCGATACAGCGGGTGGCGTTGCCGCAAGCGCCAGCCTCCGAGCCGTCTGCGTTCAAGATGCGCATGAAAACGTCCGCTTTGTGGCTCGGCTCCAGCACGATGAGCTGGTCGAAGCCCACGCCCTTATGGCGGTCGGCAATGGCTTGGGCCTGCTGCGGGTTGGGGCAAAATCCGAGCGCGTCGCCACCGCGCAGGGCCGCTGCTGGGCCTGAGCTGCCATCCACGGGTCGCGCGTCCATGACAACAAAGTCGTTGCCGCAACCATGCATCTTTAAAAAGGGGATCTGGATCATGCTTCCGCTTGTGACATCTTTATCGGGGCCGCTCAAGCGTCCAGCGGGACGCAGGGTTCGCGGTGTCGGCCAGAATGGGGCAGACCTGTGGCATATGTATGGTGGTTTTGTTGCACGGCGTCACAATCTTAGCGGTCTGCGGGAAGTGCCACGCCTGTTGCAGCTTGCAAGGAAAGGGCAAGTCATGGCTGCAATCTGCCAAACGGCGGAGCAAATTGCCATAATGGTCGGTCTGGTCCTTTGCGCCTGACGGGCATGTTGATGAACTGTAGATGTCGCCGCGTCCCGATTGCTGGTTCTCGCTAAAACCAAAGGTCGGGCAGGGCGGCACGAGTTGTCTTTTATGTTTCCTCCCTAACTCTTCGGCCGCTCGTCACCATTTGGACCAAGATACCAGCCAGCCAGCCACTTCCTGATATCGGCCCTCATGTGAGCGGCTTTTTTGTGGCCAAAATCTTGGTAAAACAGCCCCTCAATAGCAGATCTGTGACGGCGCTTGACCGCTTGGCCCTTTTCCTTTAGACACCGCCCCACAATCTAAGCATCACGGGATCTTTGCGTTTGATCCCCCGCTCGTCCGCGAAGACTCGCGCACGGGCGTTTTTTGCTTGGAATGATAGGATGAGGTCATGTTCGAAGGTCTGGGCAATCGCCTGACAGGAATTTTTGACGGGCTGCGCGGGCGCGGTGCGCTGAGCGCGGATGACGTCAAGAAAGCCATGCGCGAAATCCGCGTCGCCTTGCTTGAGGCTGATGTGGCGTTGCCGGTTGCCAAATCCTTCATCGACCGCGTGCAAGCCAAGGCAGTTGGCCAGGATGTTGTGCGCTCGGTTACGCCGGGCCAGATGGTGGTCAAGATCGTCAGCGACGAGCTGGTGGCCATGCTGGGCTCGGACGCCTCAGAACTGAAGCTGATTGGCGAGCCGCCGTTGGTCTATTTGATGGTCGGCCTGCAAGGTGCGGGTAAGACCACCACTACCGGCAAGCTGGGCAAGCGCCTCAAGGAGCGCGAGCGCAAGAAGGTCTTGATGGCCTCGTTGGATACGCGCCGCCCGGCAGCACAAGAGCAGCTCGCGGTTTTGGGCCGTCAGACTGGCGTTGACACCCTTCCGATCGTGCCGGGTGAAGCGCCGATTGCCATCACCAAGCGCGCCCAGACCGTCGCCCGCATGCAGGGCTATGACGTGCTGATCCTGGATACCGCAGGCCGCCTGAGCATCGACCTTGAGCTGATGGAAGAGGTGCGTGCGGTCCGCCAGGTCTGCAAACCTGCCGAAACGCTGCTGGTGGTCGATGCCATGACCGGCCAAGACGCGGTGCAGACCGGTAAGGCTTTCCACGAGGCGCTGGACCTGACCGGCATCGTCTTGACCCGGATCGACGGCGATGCCCGCGGTGGTGCGGCGCTGTCGATGCGCCAAGTCACCGGCTGCCCGATCAAACTGATCGGTGAAGGCGAGGGCATGGACGCTCTTGATGTCTTCCACCCCGAGCGGATTGCCAACCGCATTTTGGGCATGGGCGACGTTGTCAGCCTGGTCGAAAAGGCCGCCGAGCAGTTTGAAGAAGCTGAAGCCAAGAAGATGGCCAAGAAGCTTCAAAAGGGCCAATTCGATCTGGATGATTTGGCCGGCCAGCTCAAGCAGATGCAGAAAATGGGCGGCATGGGTGCGCTGATGAAGATGCTGCCCGGCGGCGCCAAGATGCAAGACGCCATGAAGGGCGCCAATGTCGATGACAAAATGATCTCGCGTCAGCTTGCCATCATCTCCTCCATGACCCCTGGCGAGCGCGCCAAGCCCGAATTGCTGAAAGCCAGCCGGAAGATCCGTGTCGCGGCGGGCTCGGGCACCAGCGTGCAGGACGTGAACAAGCTTTTGAAGCAGTTCAACGACATGTCCAAAATGATGAAGCGCATGAAGAAAATGGGCAAGAAGGGCGGCGGCTTCCCAGGCATGGGTGGCGGAATGCCTCCGGGTATGGGCGGCGGCGGCTTTGGCGGCGGCGGTGGCCTGCCCCCCATGGGCGGCGGTGGCTTCCCTGGCTTCGGCGGTCGCTAACAACAGTTTCTCTGGCGGCCTGACTGCCAGAGCTTTTGGTTAAAAAACATTCAAACTTACACTTGAAAATCTGAAGGAAATCAAACTCCTATGTCTACTAAGATCCGTTTGGCCCGTGGTGGCTCTAAGGCACGCCCTTTCTACCGCATCGTTGTTGCTGACAGCCGCATGCCCCGCGACGGTCGCTTCATCGAGCGCCTGGGCTCTTACAACCCCATGCTGCCCAAGGACCACGACGAGCGCGTTGTCATCAAAGACGCCGAGCGCGTGAAGTACTGGCTGGACAAAGGCGCGCAGGCGACCGACCGCGTGCACCGCATGCTGACCGCTGTTAAGGACGCTGACGGCAATGCGCTGATGGGCGCGCGCGCGATCCCCAGCCAGACCAAGAAGAGCGAGAAGTCTCAGAAGACTTTGGACCGTGAGCAGGAGAAGGCCGACAAGTTGGCGGCGGCTGCTGAGGCGGCCAAAGAAGCCGAAGCGGCGGCTGCTGGCGAATAAGACTGCTTGCTGGCTTCGGCTTGCAAGATGGGCTCCCAGATTTCTGGGGGCCACAGCCTCATAGACCCTGCTGATGGACCTTGGCCGCGCGTCGGCCAAGGAACGTGCGGATGTTTGACGCTTACCTGTCCGCCTTTTTGTTGCTGTTCGTGGTGGTTGATCCGCTGGGAAACATTCCCTTGTTCCTGGCGGTCATGGACCACATGCCCTTGCGGCAGATGCAGCGTGCTGTGCTGGTCTCGGTGTTGGTGGCAACCTGCATCTTGGCGGGCTTTGCCGTGGCCGGAACCGCGCTTTTGGCCTACCTGGGCATTTCGTTTGCTTCCTTTAAAGTGGCAGGCGGCTTGGTGCTGTTCAAGCTGGCGCTCGACATGCTGTCGGCCAAGCGCCAGGAGCGGCGACAGTCCAGCGTTGAAAGCGAGCATGGAGGCCCGCCGCCCGAAAGCGTGGTGGTCTTCCCCTTGGCGACGCCGCTGTTGGCCGGGCCCTCGGCCATTGCCTCGGTGATGGTGGTGATCTCCCAGCACGCCCACGACAGCGGGCTTCAGATCGCTGGAGCCCTGGCGCTGATCTCGGTCATGGTCGCGGCTGCTGCGATCTTGTGGCTGGCGGCCACCGCGCGGCGGTGGATCAATGCTCAGGTTATGGCGGTGATGTCGCGCGTCATGGCGATCATTCTAGCGGCCTTGTCGGTGCAGTTTGTCGTTGATGGCCTGCGCGAGCTGGGCCTGGTGCCGGGACTGCAATAGGCACGGTTGGGCTGGACCAGGCGGGCCTAGAGGCTGCCGACAGCTCGTCATTTTAGGTGGGAACACATGAAAAAATTTTACAGCCAGGCTTCGGCCGGTCCCACTGACGACGGCTTCGGGCTGTTTTTGGACGGCAAGCGCATGCAGACCCCGGCCAAGCAGCCACTGAGCTTGCCGAACCAGGCTCTGGCTTCGGCCATCGCCAAGGAGTGGGCGGCCCAGGACGAGACCATCGAGCCCAAGACCATGCCGCTGACCCAGTTGGCGGCCACGGCGCAGGACCGCATGAGCCAGCGCCAGGCTCCGGTCGGTCAAGAAAGCGAGCGCGACAAGACCCTGCGCATTCTGGCCGAGTACGCCGCAACCGACCTGTTGTGCTACCGCTCGACCCATCCCCAGCTCGCCGAGCGCCAGGCTGCTGCCTGGCAACCCTGGCTCGATTGGGCCGCGGGCGCGCATGGCATCGTGCTGCACCACACCCAAAGCCTCATGCCGGTTGAGCAGCCCGAAGCCACCATGCTGCAGGTGGCCAAGCGCTTGGCGGACATGGACGCTTGGGAGCTGACCGCCTTTATGGTGCTGTGCCCAGGGCTGGGCTCGTTCGTGCTGGCGCTGGCGGTGCGCGATCACAACTTGAGCGCCGAGCAGGCCGTCAAGCTGGCCAGTTTGGATGAGGCCTTCCAAGAAGAAACCTGGGGCAAGGATGCCGAAGCACGCCAGGCCTTGGCGGCCAAGCAGGCGGATATGGAGGCGGCCGAGCGCTTCTTGCAGCTACTTTAGCGCAGCTCTTTGGCGCAGGACCACCGATGCTCATGGCACCAAGGGCTAGGGGTTTGCGTTAACCTGGCTTTGCAAAAGCTCGGGACCAGGCGCGGGGATATCTTTACAAAACCGCGCGCAAGCAGCGCGCACGGCTTCTCTTTTCAAGACAGTCTGCGCATGATATCTCCATGGAGATGCTCTCTTAGGTGGTGGTGTGACCCTATCCACTCTACCACCTCGCGCCGTAATCATGACGGCAAGAGAGCAGCCGCCAGATAGCCAAGACAAAATCAGTCGAGACAATAACAACAGGAAACGACCATGGATGCAGTGACCTTGCTGGAGCACAAACGCGGCGAGGCCCGCTTAGGCGGCGGCCAAGTCCGGATCGACAAGCAACACGCCAACGGCAAGCTGACCGCGCGTGAGCGGATCGACGTTCTTTTGGACCCGGGCTCCTTCGAGGAATACGACATGTTCGTTACCCACCGTTGCGTGGATTTCGGCATGGAAAAGGATCACATCCCCAGCGATGGCGTAGTCACCGGTCACGGCACCATTGACGGCCGCACGGTCTTTGTTTTCTCACAAGATTTCACAGTCTTCGGCGGCTCTTTGTCTGAAACTCACGCGGCCAAAATCTGTAAGGTTATGGAGCAGGCGCGCAAAGTGGGGGCTCCCATTATCGGCCTGAACGATTCGGGCGGCGCGCGCATTCAAGAAGGCGTGGCATCGTTGGGTGGCTATGCCGACGTGTTCCAGCAAAACGTCTTGTCGTCGGGCGTCATTCCGCAAATCTCGATGATCATGGGCCCCTGTGCGGGCGGTGCGGTCTATTCGCCCTCGATCACCGACTTCACCTTCATGGTCGAAGACAGCTCCTACATGTTCGTGACCGGCCCGGACGTGGTCAAGACCGTGACCCACGAGACCGTCACGGCTGAAGAATTGGGGGGCGCTTCGGCCCACACCGCCAAGTCTGGCGTTGCCGATCTTTCATTCGAAAACGATATCGTTGCGCTGAAGCAGTTGCGTCGCTTCGTGTCCTTCCTGCCCAGCTCAAACCGCGAAAAAGCGCCCGAGTTGGACCAGCTGGACCCCAAGGATCGCGACGTGGCTGCCCTGGATCGTATCGTGCCGGTTGATCCCAGTGTGCCCTACGACATGCATGTCATCATCTCAAAGATGGTGGATGCGGGCGATTTCTTCGAATTGGCGCCCAAGTATGCGGCCAACATCATCACCGGCTTTGCCCGCATGGGCGGCCAGAGCGTCGGCATTGTCGCCAACCAACCGCTGGTCTTGGCGGGCTGTTTGGACATCGCGGCCTCGATCAAGGCGGCGCGCTTCATCCGTTTCTGCGATGCCTTCAACATTCCCGTTGTAACCCTGGTGGACGTGCCGGGCTTCCTGCCGGGCGTCAGCCAAGAGCACAACGGCATCATCAAGCATGGCGGCAAGCTGCTCTATGCCTATGCCGAGGCCACCGTGCCCAAGGTGACCGTCATTACCCGCAAGGCTTACGGCGGCGCCTACGATGTCATGGCCTCCAAGCACCTGCGCGGCGATGCCAACTACGCCTGGCCCACCGCTGAGATCGCGGTCATGGGCGCCAAGGGTGCGGTCGAGATTATCTTCCGCAAAGACCTGGGCGACCCCGACAAGATCGCGGCGCACACCAAGTCCTATGAAGATAAGTTCGCCAATCCCTTCGTTGCCGCTCAGCGTGGTTATCTAGACGATGTGATCATGCCCCACGGTACGCGCCGCCGCGTGATCAAGGCGCTGGACATGCTCAAAACAAAGAAACTGGACAATCCTTGGCGCAAGCACGGCAACATCCCTTTGTAATGCAGGGGATGCGCTGATATTTCGGGGGCACGGCTGGCAGCAGGCGTGCCCTTTTGCTTTGATCCGGGGCAAAGCCTGTTTAAGTTTGCCCGCACAAGGCCGCACAGCGGTCACTCTCAAAACCAAAGACACATGCGAGCCGCGCTTTAGCAGGCGCCCTTGCCATCTAGCCTATGATCCGCAGCCTCATCTTTTTGTTCAGTTTTCTGTTTGCTGCTTTTGTCGCCATTGCAGCCCTGCCGCGCCTGGTGGACAAGGTGCATTTGGAAAAGAGCCTCTCGTTGGCGCTGGGCACCGACGTTACCTTGGAAACCGTGGACAGTTTTCGCCTGCTGCCCTCGCCCCGGATCAAGACCAGCGGCATGCGGGTCTTGGACAGTGACGACCCCGACCTGGCTCTGCTGCAAGATAGTCAGCGCGGATTTTCGCCCGCCATGCTGGGCTTGAGCGAAGCTGAGAGCATCACCCTGCGCCTGAGCTGGCAGCGCTTCTTGGCCGACGGTAGCCTGGATAGCCTGGTGCTGAGTGGGGCCAAGCTGGCCCCTCAACTGGACAATGACCGCCTACTGCCTTTGGTGCGGCGTCTGGCCTCGCGCGCCCAGGGCGCAGAGATCGAGGTGCGCGATACTGAGGTCACCCCTGGCCGCAGCGGCATGAACCTGCCCGCGTTTCGCATTGAGCAGCTCACCATTCGCACCAACGGCGAGGGCGATCGCTTGGTGGCGGGCCGTATTCATCTCGCCGGCAGCCCAGAGCAGCCCCAAAGCACCGCCGTCGGCATTGAGCTGACGCTCAAACCCATTCGCTATCTGGGTGATGGCTTGTTGCAGAGCTTTGATTTGCGCTTGCTGAGCAGCGAAGCCTCGTCACCCTTTGGGGCACTGAACGCCAGTTTGGTCGGATCGATGCAATTCGAGGACGGCAAGGCGCCGCGTTTGTCGGCGACTTTGGTGGTGAAAGACCAAGCCAGCACCGCCGAACCCATCATGCAGGCGCGTTTGTCTTGGCAGAACGAAACCTTGAGCGTGACCGAGATCGCCGCCAGTCTTGCTGGTTGGCAGCTTGCAGGCAACTATTGGCCCCAAGCCTTGGCGTCAGAAGACCAACCCGCAGGCCTGACCCTGACTGCAAGCGGGCTGCCAGCGCCGGTGGCCGACCTCAGCGCGCTGCCCCAGAGCCTGCAAGACCTCAGGGGCGCGCTGGAACGCGCCTTCAGCCTGCTGGAGCTGGTGGGCTTGGGCGACATGTCGGTCGCGTTGCAACTGCCCCGCGCCAATTTCGGCAAGCTGTTCGTCGAAGATATGGATCTGGTTTTGCGGCGCAGCCAGCAGGGCTTCACCTTTGATCGCCTGAGCTTCAATACCATCGCCAACGGTCGTTTTGAGGCCAGTGCCGGGCGGCTGAGCGATGAAGGTCTGGCGCTTGAGGGCCGCTTTAGCTGCTCAAGCCCCAGCGTCATGTTGGCCGAGCTGGGCATGCAGACCGCCGATTTGCGCCAGCGCTCCAGCTTGCCCGAGCTTGTGGCTGAGGGCCGCTTAAGCTTGGCAGCCGAGGCCGTGACCTTGGATTTGTCGCGCTTGGTGCTTGCTGGCGACAGCATGCGCGTGCGTCTGGATAAGCAGGGCAGCGCCGCTTGGCAAATCTCTGCCAGCGGAGGCCGGTTGAACGCCGACTATCTGAACCAAGACCTGGCGCCGACCCAAGGACTGGCCGAGGCGCCAGCAGAATGGCTCGAACAGCGGCTGGCAGGCCTGCCGAGCTTTGACGTCGATCTTGATCTTGCTGATTTGACGGTTGGTGGGCTGACCTTGGGCAGCGTGCAGGGGCAGATTGCCTGGCGTCCGCAGGACGGCGTTTTGACCCTTGGCAAGAGTGCAAGCGATGAAAGCCAGGCCCAGGCACTGCGCATTGGCGACTTGCTGGATGCGGCCCTGGATGTGCGCGGGCAAGTTTGGTTCAGCACTGCTCCGCAAGGCGGTATCGAGGCGCTGCATCAGTTTGCCATGGTTGCCCAAGCCAACAATGATCGCGCCTTCTTGCCCAATCGTTTGATCCGGGATCTGGGCACCTTGGCCAACGCCGCAACGCCGTTTGGCCTGTTTGTGCCATCAACCGCAACCGGTGTGCAGGGGCTCAGCCTGCGGTCTATCTTGGGAACAAGCCAGCCGCCTTCAACCGTCGTGCGCCTGAACGCTGCCTTCCGCGATGGCACCTCGGTCGAGCTTGCCGCTGCCTTGGATGCCAAGGGCGGTCTGGCCGCCCAAGCCCAAAGACCGCTCAGCGCGATTTGGAGCATCAAGAACGCGGCAGGCTTGGATTTGCCCGCCTACCTTGGGCCAGATCTGGCGCAATTGCTGCCGCTGCCCATGACGGCGTTGGAGGGCCGCCAGGACTCGGGCCAAGATCCAGGCAGCTACTTGCTGCGATTGCAGACCAATGCGAACACGGCCCAAGGGCAGATCGAAATCGAAACCTATGCGAGCTCGACTGTTGGATTGCCGACCGATTTGGCATTGGTCAACCAGCTCGATTGGATTTTGGACTACGACTTGAGCGGTATAGCGCCGCCAAGCCAGGCCAGCGAGGCCTTGCTGTTGGACCAGCCGCAGAGCGACTTTGCGCTGCGTGGGCAGGTTTCAGTGGCACAAAGGGCTGATGGCCTTCAGCTCAGCGCCAGCAATGCCGAGATTGCCGGACTGGAGCTGCGCGCGCTTGACGTGACCCTGCCGCGTCTGGGCGATGCCGGGGGCACCGGCCGACTGAGCGGCGATATCCGCTTGGGGGCGTTGAGGCTGGCAGGGCTGGGCGGCGCCGACCCCTTGGCACTCTGGCCTCTGGAGGCTCTGTCGGGCCGCAAGTTCTCGCTCAACCTGGGCCTAGAGCGGCTCGACTTGGGCGGCTTCAGTCTGGCTCAGGTGGATGCAACCGCGCTCAGCGATGGTGTAACCTTGTCGCTCCAGCCTTTGTCTGCGCGCCTGGGCACCCAACCAGTCAGCGGCCAAGCGCGCCTCAGCCTTGGAATCTTGCCGCAACTGCAGCTCAACGCGCAGGTGGACGGCCTGCGCCAGAGTGCCAGCGTCAAGGGCACTCCGATAGAGCTGGAAGTGGGATTGGTCGCCAGTGTCAACGCGCTGGGCACCAACCTGGCTAGCATGGTCAAGAATGCCAATGCAGAGCTTGAAGTGTCGGGCTTTGGCATGCTGCGGGCTTCGCAGCCGCTGACGCTGTTGGCGGACTATGCCGGGCGCTTGGCCTTGGATCTGGGGCCTGCCAAAGCGTTGCGCTTGCAAGAGCTGGTGTTTGATGCCCTGGCCAACAAGACCTTGCCGCTGAGCGGACGCTTGCGCTGGGTGGATGGTGCTTTGCGCAGCTCGGGCGGCTTGCGGCTTGGGGCTGAGAGCGACTATCTGCGTATTTCGGGCCGTCTGGCTGTGGCTGGGAAGGGAGCGAACGGTGACGGGCAAGACCTGGGAAGCCGCGACGTTGACCTTGATATCAGTCTGTTCGGTGACGATGACCTGATCCCCAAAGCGGCGCTGGAGATGACGGGCACCGCAAGGCGCCCACGCTTCCAGGCCTTTGGCAGCGCACTGGACTAGCGGCAGGGGTCAAGCTGGCTTGACCGCGAGCTCTTGGAGGGCGCGGGCGAAGGGCCCCTGGTGGTCGGCCGCATCGGAGTCTTGGCTGCGCGCCACCAAAGCCTGTAGCACGAACAGGCGCAGCGCCGACGATAGGTTGGGCGGTTGCGCTTGGCTGAGGCGGGCTCGGTCGATCTGAGCAACCAACTGCGCTAGGCTCAAGGCTTGCTCGTCGGCCAGCGCGCGCAGTAGTTGCAAAAAGGGCTCTTCCAGACTGAAACTGGTACGGTGGCCTTGCAGAGCGACGGAAACCTTTTTCATCGGGCTATCGGGCTTGATCGAAAGTGAACATTTTTTGTTGCCTTGCGAACGATATCGGCATGGTGTAGGCAGGCCCGGCAGCAATTATGCCCGCGCACTGGCCCTAGCGCGCGGCTGGTCATAAGAGGAGGCTTGCATGATTTTGGTCGGTGGCGAAGTCCTAATTGATTTTATCCAGGTGCCGAACGACGGCGGATTGCCGGTCTATCAGGCCAACCCCGGCGGCTCGCCCTATAACTGTGCTGCGGCGCTTGGCTTGCAGGGCTGTCCGGTGAGCTTCATCACCCCCATATCGACCGATTCTCTGGGCGACTTGCTGCACAAGCGCTTGGTGGATGCCCAGGTGCAGGTCATCGGTCCGCGCGTTGGCGCGCCCACCACCCTGGCCGTAGTCTCTTTCGTAGAGGGCCAGCCGACCTACCAGTTCTACCGCGAGGGCACTGCGGACCGTCAAATCAGCCTCGCCGCCCTGCAAGCGGGCACGCCCGAAGGCGCGCGCGCCTTTCAAATCGGCTCGCTGGGCTTGACCTCGGGCACGGACGCGGAAATCTGGAGCGACTTCTACGCTTGGCTGGCCAAGCGCGGCTTGCTCATGTCCTTGGACCCCAACATTCGTGCGGCCTTCATCAAGGATCGCCCGGCCTATCTAGCGCGGCTTGAGCGCCTGTTGGCTTTGTCCGCAGTCGTCAAGCTCAGCGACGAGGATCTGGAGTGGATCGAGGGCCTGTCAGGCGCCTCGCAGGACCAACTTATCGCAGCAGCGGAGGCCATGGCCAAACGCGCGGGCGTCGGGTTGCTGGTGCTGACGTTGGGCGCCGATGGGGCTGTGGCCTTCTTTGGCGGTCAGCGCTTGCGTGTCGCGCCGCAGCCGCCTGCCGTCCTGGGCGATACCGTGGGCGCAGGCGATACCTTCATGGCAACCATCCTGGCGGAGCTGGACCGGCGCATGGCCCTAAGCCCCGCTGCCTTGCGCGCTCTGTCGTTGGGCCAAGTGCAAGCGGTGCTGGACATGGCCGCCAAGGCCGCGGGCATCAATGTGTCGCGCCATGGCTGCAATCCGCCCACGCTGGCAGAGCTGCTGGCCTAACCGCGCACAGCCTGGCTTGACGCCAGCGCCTGATCGGGCTTTGCTGCGCGGGTTGCCCCCCTTCAGTTCGCAAAGCCCGACCCCTATGGACATCATTTACAGCGAGACCCATCGCCTGCGCGCGCCCAAATCCGAGCTCAACGGCGGGCTGTTGGTGCCGCCCTTCGAGTGCCCTGAGCGCCTGGACTACATCTTGGCCGAAGCCAAGCGGCGCGGTTTTGCGCCCCCGCAGGCCCCCAGCGATCACGGCCTGGCGCCGATCCAGGCGGTCCATGATGCCGACTACCTGGCCTTCCTGGAAACCTGCTGGGACGAGTGGCAGGCCATGGGCTTCAAGGGCGAGGCCATTGCCAACGTCTTCCCTTCGCGGCGTATGACGCGGCTGGTGGTGCCCAGCGATATCGAGGGCAAGCTCGGCTATTATTGCCTGGCCAATGAGACCGCCATCTCGCCCGGCACTTGGGAAGCGGCCCAGGGCTCGGCGCAGGTGGCCTTGAGCGGCGCAGATCGGTTGATCGCGGGCCAGCGGGCGGCCTTTGCGCTCTGCCGGCCGCCAGGGCATCACGCCGCGCAAGACATGTTCGGCGGCTACTGCTTCTTGAACAACGCGGGCATAGCGGCCCAGCATTTGCGCGATCAAGGCGCGTCACGCGTGGCCATTTTGGACGTGGATTTCCACCACGGCAACGGTACGCAGGCCATGTTCTATGACCGCGCCGACGTGCTGGTTGTCAACCTGCACGGCGACCCCGATTTCGCTTTCCCGCACTTCCTTGGCGGCGCCGACGAGCGCGGCGAAGGGGCAGGCGAGGGCGCCACGATCAACTATCCGCTGCCCGAGGGCTGCTCGTTCGAGCGTTGGTTTGAGACGCTGGAGACCGCGCTCGCTGCCATCGCGGCCTGGGGCGCCGAGGCCCTGGTGGTGAGCTTGGGTGTGGACACCTATGAAGGCGATCCCATCAGCGCTTTCAAGCTGCAAAGCCAGGATTTCGCCACCTATGGTCAGCGGCTGGGGCGCTTTGGCCTGCCAACCCTGTTCGTGATGGAGGGCGGCTATGCGGTGGAGGCCATCGGTGTCAACACCATCAACGTCTTGGACGGCTTTGCTCAGGTCTAGGAGAGCGTCGTGAAGCAGCAAAAGGTGATGCTCGTTCGCCACGGTAGCCATCCCAGCGACGACCGCGTTCAGCGCTACTTTGAGGCCTCGGGCCTGGCGATTGAGACCCTGCGTCCGTATCAAGGTGAGGCCTTGCCCAAGGTCGATGGCGCGCTGGCGGCTGCGGTGGTCTTTGGCGGCCCATTTTGCGTCAACGAGCCCGAGGCCAACCCCTTTTTGGCCCAGGAAAACCGCTTCATTGAAGCCTGCCTCAAGGCTGAGCGGCCCTTCTTGGGCATTTGCCAGGGCGCGCAGCAGTTGGCCGCCGTGCTGGGGGCCTATGCCGGGCCTCCGACCGACGCGGTGCCCGGTTTTGGGCGCGAATTCGGCTACTACGCGCTTGAGGCTACTGCGGCTGGCCGCGATCTGCTCCCTGAGGGCTTGGTGGTGCCTCAAGCCCATTTCCACACCTTCGACATACCGGCGGGTGCTCGCCACTTGGCGCGCTCTGAAGCCTACCCCAACCAGGCCTTTTCGTATGGCTCTGCCTACGGTTTCCAGTTCCACGCCGAGGTCACAATTGCAGGCTTTCGCCGTTGGCAGCAGGAGCTGGCGCCCGTGCATCAAGGCCATCCTGGCGTTCAGACCCGCGCTGAGCAAGACGCGCTGATGCAACAACACGACGGGGCGATTGATGCCTGGTTCATGGCCTTCTTGGACCGGCACTTCGGCCCAGCAATTCCAGACAAGGAGCGCGAACAGTGAGCCTTTATAACAGCATGCAATCCGCTCACGCTGGGCTGGTCGGCGATTTTCGCTCTGACACGGTAACGCGGCCCTGCTCTGGCATGCGGGCGGCCATGGCCGAAGCGACCGTGGGCGACGACGTGTTCGGCGACGACCCGAGCGTGGCCAAGCTCGAAGCCGTGGCGGCGGGCCTCGCGGGCAAGCAAGCCGCTCTGTTCTTGCCGAGCGGTACGCAATCCAACCTGGTTGCGGCGCTGTCGCATTGCGGGCGCGGCGAGGAGATCATAATCGGGCGCGAGTACCACCTGTTCGCTGACGAGGCCAAGGGCGCTTCGGTGCTTGGCGGGGTTGCCTTCGAGCCGCTGGAGACCGACGCGCGCGGCGCGTTGGATCCCGACGCCATCGAGGCCGCCGTGCAGCCCGACGATCCGCATCAGGCCATCTCGCGCTTGCTGTCGCTTGAGAACACAGTTTCGGGCTCGGCCATCCCGCTGGCGCATCTGCAAGACTGCGCCAGGGCGGCGCGCAAGCACGGCCTTAGCCTGCACCTGGACGGCGCGC
This sequence comes from uncultured Rhodospirillaceae bacterium, assembly GCA_964536635.1. Lineage (GTDB taxonomy): Bacteria > Pseudomonadota > Alphaproteobacteria > UBA7985 > JAUIBT01 > JAUIBT01. The sequence goes on from CAZHYF010000012.1 coordinate 25,029, forward strand.
GTCTGTTCAATGCGGCCGCCAGTTTGGGCTGTTCGGTGGGCGATCTGGCCTCGGTTGCTGACAGCGTTTCGCTCTGCCTATCCAAGGGTTTGGGAGCGCCGCTGGGCTCGGTCTTGGTGGGGGATGCCGCTTTGATCGCAAGAGCGCGACGCATCCGCAAGATGCTGGGCGGCGGCATGCGCCAGGTTGGCGTGGTGGCAGCGGCCGGGCTCTATGCCCTGGCGCACAACGTCGAGCGCCTGATCGAGGACCAACGTAAGGCCGAACGCCTGGGCCAGACGCTGGCGCAACTGCCACAGACCGGCAGCGGCGCATGGCAGGTCAAGCAGGCCACCAACATGGTCTTCGTCACCCCGCCCAAAGGCCAGGCGCGCGCTCTGTTGGCCGCGCTCAAGCAGGACGGCTTGTTGGCGGGCGGCGCGCCCAGCTTGCGGTTGGTGATGCACAAGGACGTGGACGAGGCGGCCGTTTCAGCGCTGGGTGAGGCCATCCTTGGCTTCGCGCAGGGGCAGAAGGCTGGTTAGTATGAAGCTGCGATCCGACTTCGATCACCTTGCCCAGGTGGCCTTTGATGCA
>CAZHYF010000013.1:0-12172 GCA_964536635.1 uncultured Rhodospirillaceae bacterium
GAACTCCCGACCTCACCATTACCAATGGTGTGCTCTACCACTGAGCTACAGCAGCGTACCGGCAACGGCCCTGTCGGCACGTTGGAGCGCCCATATGCCATTGCCGCTTCGACATTGCAAGCCCCTTTTTCGTCTCGATTGCGGGCCTTTTGTACGGCGCATTCAAGAGCCATTTGCCCGCCCCGCTTCAGCGGACGCAAGCGCGCGGCGCTCCGCTTGCCCCCTCACCCAAGCATTGACACCCTTGGGTTCGGTTTGGCACATGTCATCCCTCTCCGTGTGACGCTGGCGACCGCCAGCGCCTGCAACCCGCCAACCGAGCCCAGCCGCCATGGCCGACAAACCGACCCCTAAAGCAAACACCGCAACCGATGAGCGCCGCGCGCGCCTGGCCCAGACCCTGCGCGCCAACTTGAAGCGGCGCAAACAGCAGAGCCGCCAGCGGAGCCAAGATCAACCCAGCCCTGGCCTGGGCAATCCAGCAACCCCAACCTCCGAACCGAGCTCCGACGCCTAGGGCCGATGGGTCATGCCGCACTCGCAGACCAGCTCAGCCCTGCAAGAGCCGTGGATAAGGCCGCATCGCCCCTGGACTCTTGCAGCCCTGTGTCGCACACGCTAGGCAACCGCCCCGCGCTGGCCCGGCCCGCGCCCCTGCAAGGAGTTTGACTATGGGCATCCTGCCCGATCACTGGATCATCGAACAGGCCAAGCAAAACGGAATGATCGAGCCCTTCGTCGATCGCCAGCACCGCGAAGACACCATCTCCTATGGCGTCTCCTCCTATGGCTATGACGCGCGGGTAGCCGATGAATTCAAGATCTTCACCAATGTTGACAGCGCTACGGTGGACCCCAAGGCCTTTGCGCCCAGCTCCTTTGTGGATCGCAAGACCGACGTTTGCATCATCCCGCCCAATAGCTTTGCTTTGGCGCGCACGGTGGAATATTTCCGCATCCCCAAGGACGTGCTGGTGATCTGCCTCGGCAAGTCCACCTATGCGCGTTGCGGGATCATCGTCAACGTTACCCCGCTGGAGCCCGGCTGGGAGGGCCACGTGACGCTGGAGTTCTCCAACACCACGCCTCTGCCTGCCAAGATTTATGCCAATGAAGGCGCGTGCCAGTTCTTGTTCTTGAAGGGTGACAGCCCCTGCGACGTGACCTACGCCGACCGCGCGGGCAAGTACCAAGGCCAACGCGGCGTGACGCTGCCCCGCATCTAGGCGGGGGCCACAAGCAGCGCGCGAGGCAGAAAACTGCACGAAATGGCAGCAAGCCCGCGATGGCGCTTGCATTTTGGCCCGTTACTCGCAACAACAGCGCCAAAGCAAGTCACTGGCTGGCCGCCCTAAGGGCACAAGCCAAGCCTTGGGCTTGTGGGTGCTCGTCCGCTCAGCGCACAGCTATGGGAGCCTTGCTGCAGCGGATCGCCCTTAAAGTTAGAGTGAGTGACGCGCATGAAGCGAATTCGTATCACGGGCGGCAGCCGTTTGGCTGGCACCATGCCCGTATCCGGAGCAAAGAACGCCGCCCTGCCCTTGTTGGCTGCGGCTCTTTTGACCGACGAGCCGGTGACCTTTACCAATGTGCCCAACTTGGCCGACATCCGCACGCTGCGCGCTCTGCTGGAAGGCCACGGTGCTGCGGTTGACTATGCGCCGGGCAGCGCGGACAAGTCCATGCGCATACACACCCCGGTTATCACAAACCACACCGCCCACTATGATCTGGTGCGCACCATGCGCGCCTCGATCCTGGTGCTGGGTCCGCTGCTGGCGCGCGAGGGCAAGGCCAAGGTCTCACTGCCCGGCGGCTGCGCCATTGGCTCGCGGCCTGTAGACTTGCACCTGTCGGTCATGGAGGCCCTGGGCGCTGAGATCGAGCTGGACGAAGGCTACGTCATTGCCAAAGCTCCGACCGGAGGGCTGCGAGGTGCAACCTACGTCTTCCGCACAGTCTCGGTTGGCGCGACCGAAAACGCGCTGATGGCCGCCAGCATGGCGCGCGGCACAACCGTGCTCAAGAACGCCGCCCGCGAGCCCGAGGTGGTGGACCTGGCAGAATGCCTGGTCAAGATGGGCGCCAAGATCGACGGCATCGGCAGCGACACCCTGACCATCCAAGGCGTCGAGCGCCTGAACGGCTGTCAGCACCAAGTGGTGGCCGACCGGATCGAAGCGGGCACCTTCGCCATGGCGGCAGGCATTACCGACGGCGACCTGTTCTTGAAAAACGCCCGCCTGGAGCACCTAGAGGCCGCTGCATCGGCCTTGGCACAGGCCGGGGTTAGCCTGACCGCCGAAGACGGGGGCCTGCGCGCGCGCCGCAGCGAAGGCGCGCTGCACGGCACAGACATTACCACCGAGCCCTTCCCTGGCTTCCCGACCGACCTGCAGGCTCAATTCATGGGCCTCATGTGTGTCGCAGACGGCGTATCAGTCATCAACGAGCACATTTTCGAGAACCGCTTTATGCACGTTCCCGAGCTGCTGCGTATGGGCGCGGATATCCGCGTTGAGGGCCGCTCGGCCATCGTCAAAGGCGTCGCACGGCTCAAAGGCGCACCGGTCATGGCGACCGATCTGCGCGCCTCGGTGACGATGGTGCTGGCTGGCCTGGTCGCCGAAGGCGACACCAAGGTGCATCGCATCTATCACCTTGACCGCGGCTATGAGCAGTTGGAAGACAAACTCAAAGCCGTCGGCGCGCTGATCGAACGCGAAGACGACCCCACCAACGGCAACGGCGGATAACGCCCAGGGAGCAGACCCACAACATCATGGCTGGACACACACCCCAAAAATTGAAGTTGCTTATCAAGGACCAGCAAGATTTGGCCCTAGTCTCTGGGCTGATGCAGGATGCGCTGATGGTGGTGCAGGATATGCAAATCGACCTGGCCGCGGGCAGCTTCATCGCCATCTTTAGCCGCTTTATGTGGGAGGGCGCTGCTGAGGCTGATCGGCTAAAGTCGCTTGCAGAGCCCCAAGACACTGCGACAAGCGCCGACCCCGGTGATGACGAAGACGCACGCTTTGAGGACGTTCCTGCGGGCGGCACGGCGGCCTATCACCGCGTCCACTCCGCTTTGAGGATTGAAGGCGTGCTCGGCGCCCAGACCCGCCACCTGCCCCAAGATCCCAAGGCGAACCTCAACCTTTTGTCGATTGACCAGCCGGACGGCGACCACCTGGTGCTGACCTTTTCGCAAGGCGTGGGGATCCGTTTGCGGATCCAGGGCCTGCGCGCGGCTATGGAGGACCTTGGCGAGCCTTGGCCGACGCTCTATCGTCCCGAGCATACTGAGGCCCAGCAAGCCTAACTGCTGCCGGCCCACTCCTCCTCCATTCCATGCGACCGAAAGACTGTCATGACCTTCTGGCTCGACTCGCAAGCCCCCAATTTTACGGCTGAATTCGACGCCCTGCTGAACGCCAAGCGCGAGACCTCCGAAGAGGTTGACGCGGTTGTGCGCGACATCATTCAGCAAGTGCGCAGCCAAGGTGATGCAGCGGTGATCGCGCTGACCCAGCGCTTTGACCGCCTGAGCCTGACCCCCGAAAGCCTGCGCCTCGACGCCCGGCAGATCGCTGAACGCGCCGCCAGCGTAGCGCCTGCGACCTACGAAGCGCTGGAGCTGGCCGCAGCCCGGATCAGAGCCTACCATGAAAAGCAGGTGCCCGAAAACCAAGACTACCGCGACGCACTGGGCGTGCGTTTGGGCGCGCGCTGGTTGCCGGTTGAGGCCGCGGGCCTCTATGTGCCTGGCGGTACGGCGGCCTACCCCTCCTCAGTTCTGATGAACGCCATCCCCGCCAAGGTCGCGGGGGTCGATCGCCTGGTTATGTGCGTACCCGCACCCGACGGCGCGCTCAATCCTGCCGTGCTGGCAGCGGCCAAGATCGCAGGCGTGGATGAAGTCCTGACCATCGGGGGAGCGCAGGCCATTGCAGCCATGGCCTATGGCACCCAGAGCATCCAACCGGTGGACGTCATCGTCGGCCCTGGCAATGCCTATGTCGCGGCCGCCAAGCGCCTGGTCTACGGCCAAGTGGGAATCGATATGATCGCGGGGCCGTCCGAAATCTTGGTCATCGCGGATTCCAGCGCCAACCCGTCCTGGATCGCAGCCGATCTTTTGAGCCAAGCCGAGCACGATCGCTCCTCGCAGTCGATCCTGGTGAGCCCAGACGCCGCACTATTGCGCCAAACCGCCGACGAGGTTGAGCGGCAATTGGAGAGCCTGCCGCGCAGCAACATTGCGCGCGACTCCTGGCGGGATTTTGGCGCGCTGATCCAGGTGCGCGACTTGGCGGAAGCCGCACGGCTATCGAACCGCCTAGCGCCCGAGCACCTGGAGCTGGCGATCCTAGACCCCGACGCGCTTTTGCCCGCCATCCGTAACGCAGGTTCGGTCTTTATGGGCCACTTTACCCCCGAACCCATCGGCGATTACATGGCGGGGCCCAATCACGTCTTGCCGACCGCACGGTCCGCGCGCTACGCTTCGGGTCTGAACGTCTTTACCTTCCTTAAGCGCTCCTCATTTCTGGCATTGACCCCTGAGAGCCTGCAGGCCCTTGCGGGACCAACGGCCACCCTGGCGCGCGAAGAAGGCCTGGAGGCGCACGCCCGCGCTGTTGAGCAGCGCCTCAACCGCTAAGAGACTTGGGCCCGATCATGGACGACGGCGACCAGAATTTTCGCATCTCAACACTGATTTTGGCCGGAGATCTGGCCAAGCGCCAATCGTCAGATGTCGAGCACGAGCGTCAGGTCGCCATCTATGATCTGACCGAAGAGAACTATTTTCGCCCTACCAAAGATCCGCAAGGCCCCTATCGCCTTGAATTGTGGGTGATAGAGAACCGCTTGCGTTTCGACATTCAGTCCGAGTCTGGCGACCTTTTGGGGCAATTCATCCTGTCGCTGACGCCCTTTCGTCGCCTGATCCGCGACTACCACGAGATCTGTCAGTCCTACTACGAAGCCATCCGCACCGCGCACCCATCCAAGATCGAGGCCATCGACATGGCGCGCCGGGGCCTACACAACGAAACTGCTGAGCTTTTGCTACAGCGGCTAGAGGGGAAAATTCAAATGGACCTACCAACGGCCCGGCGCTTTATCACGCTGATCGCGTCTTTGTATCTGAAATCGAGCAAGGACCTGACCGGCATTGGAGGTGGTCGTGGTTGATCCAAGAACTGCAAAGTCGGTGCTGTTTGTCTGCACCTTCAATTCGATCCGCTCCCCCATGGCCGAGGCCATCTTGCGTGATATGTCCGCGCGCAAAGGGCTGGGCTTGCAGGTCTGCTCGGCAGGTGTGCAGGCCAAGCTGACCGACGGCTATGCCATTGCCAGCATGCGTGAAATCGGCCTGGATATGTCCAAGCACGAGGGCCAGACCCTTGACGAAGTGGACCTGGATCAAGTCGAGCTGATCATCTCCTTGTCCGACCCCGCGCGCATGTTCTTGATGCACTTCACCGCTGGGCGCGACATCGCGCTGGAGCACTGGCCGACCCAAGAACCGCAGCTCGGCGACGGTGCCAGCCGCGAAGAGCAGCGCGCGCATCTCAACCGGGTTCGCGACGGCCTGGTGCGTAAGATCAAAGAGCGCTTTGTAACCGGCGCGGCTGTCGCTGGTTAAGGCCCAAGGAGCGCGCAGATCTCACGACCATGATCTGGATTCCCTTTACCCTCATGGCTGCTTTCATGCAGTCGGTGCGCACGGCTGGGCAAAAACAGCTCTCGGGCGCGACGTCGATCATGGCGGCCACCACGGCACGCTATACCCACGGCCTGCCCTTCGCCTGGGCCTATCTTGGCCTTCTGGTCTGGTTGTTCGGCGCCCCCGCCGCCTGGTCCGACGCCGGGCCCGCGCTGCGGTTCTTGATCACCTGCCTAGCGGCTGGCGTGGCGCAAATTGCCGCCACCGCTGTGCTGATCCACATGTTCCGGCTGCGCAATTTTGCCGTCGCGACCATGTACATCAAGTCAGAGATCCTGCTGACTGCCGTCATCGGCAGCCTGTTCTTCACCGAGCAAATCTCGCTCTGGGGCTGGCTGGCCATGGTGGTTGCCTTCATCGGTTTGATTTTCTTGACCGCTGCCAAGCAAGGCTGGGTCAGCCCTGGGCGCTTGCTCAGCGATCCATCGGCGCTCTGGGGTCTGACCGCCTCCTTGCTGTTCGCCCTCACCTCCTTGCTGCTGCGCGACGCCAGCCAACAGGTGCTGCACGATAACGTCATGCTGCGCGCGGCCTGCGTCCTGGTGACCATGGTCAGCTTGCAGGCGCTGCTTTGCTTGGCCTGGATGGGCCTGCGCGAGCGTCCCGCCCTGCTGGGACTCTGGCGGCGCCCAGCGCTTGCGGGCTTTGTCGGTTTTACCTCGCTGGCGGGTTCGGCCGGCTGGTTCACGGCCATGGCGGCGATGAACGCCTCCTACGTCAAGACCCTGGGCCAAGTGGAGCTGTTCTTTGTCATGCTGATCTCGCTGCTCTATTTCCGCGAGGTGCCCAAGCGCCTGGAGTGGATCGGCTTCGCCTTCCTCGTCTTAGGTATTTTGTTGTTGTTGGGAATGCGCTAAAGCAGGGGGGCGTTGGGTGCTGCGGTCAAGACCGACGTGCTCGCTCCCCCGAGCCAAGAAGGACCGCGCTGCGCACCAGCGCTCCCGCATAAGAAAAGGACTCCCTCATGTCGCGTCGTAAGCTCTACGAAGGCAAAGCCAAGATCCTCTATGAAGGCCCCGAGCCCGGCACCATCATCCAGCACTTTAAGGACGATGCCACCGCCTTTAACGCCCAGAAAAAGGACGTGATCGAGGGCAAGGGCGTCATCAACAACCGCATTTCTGAGTTCCTCATGCTGCGCCTGGCAGAGATGAAGGTGCCGACCCACTTCATCAAGGCGCTGAACATGCGCGAGCAGTTGGTCAAGGCCGTTGAAATCATCCCGCTTGAGGTGATCATTCGCAACGTCGCTGCGGGCTCGATCTGCAAACGCCTGGGCTTAGAAGAGGGCCAGAGCCTGCCGCGCCCCTTGATCGAATACTGCTATAAGAACGATGCCCTGGGCGACCCGTTAGTGGCCGAAGAGCACATCTATGTCTTCGAGTGGGCGACGCCGCAGGAAATCGACGACATCTATAACCTTGCCATGCGCTGCAACGATATCTTGTCGGGCATCTTTTCCGGCATCGGCCTGCGCCTGATCGACTTCAAATTGGAGTTCGGGCGCCTCTACGAAGGCGATGAAATGCGCGTCGTTCTGGCGGACGAAATCAGCCCTGATTCCTGCCGCCTCTGGGATCGCGAGACCCAAAAGCGCTTGGACAAGGACCGCTTCCGCCACGACATGGGCGAAGTGGCCGAGGGCTATCAAGAAGTCGCGCGCCGCTTGTCCGTGTTGCCCTAGCCTGGATCGACCGCTTCGGTCTTTGTCTTGACACGCGCCCGCGCCCAATTTGGCGCGGGCAACGATTTCAACACCTTGTGGCCTCCGGGCCCCCTGGAGGGCTCCGTGGCCACCTCTCCCCTATGCGCTCTGGCAACCCTCAAGCCAGCCCGCTTGTTCCGCATCACGCCCGAAAGCGCGCTGTTGTGGCTGGCTGCGGCTATGCCCTTTGCCTTCTCAAGCTGGATGGTGATGGTCAACAACTTCACCCACGAGCAGGCACACTTCACCGGCTTTGAGATCGGCCTGCTGCACTCGGTGCGCGAGATCCCAGGCTTCATGGCCTTCGCGCTCGCCTATGTGCTTCTGTTCATCAAAGAGCAGCGGCTGGCCTATCTCGCCTTGATGGTCCTGGCGGTCGGCTCGGCGGTGACCGGGCACTTCACCGGCATTTGGGGCTTGCTGCTGATCACGCTGGTGGCCTCAATCGGCTTCCACTTCCAAGAGCCCGTGCTGAACTCGTTGGCGCTGCAATGGCTCAGCAAGGAGCGCGCGCCGCTAGTGCTGGGCCAGATGGCAGCAGTGCGCGCGGGTGTCGGCCTTTTGGCTATGGCCATGGTGGCCCTGTGCTGGCGGGTGCTGGGGCTGCCTTATGCTGCGATCTATTGGATCGGCGGCGGCCTAACGGCGCTGATCGTGGCCTACGTTTGGTGGCGCTATCCTTTGTTCCCGCCCAAGGTGCCGCAACACCAGCAGATTATTTTGCGCAAGCGCTACTGGCTGTTTTATGCGCTGGAATTTTGCTCGGGCGCGCGGCGGCAGATCTTCACCGTCTTTGCCGGCTGGATGCTGGTCGAGCGCTATGGCCTGCAAGTCCACAACATGGCTTGGGTCATGATCGCAACCGGCGTCATGAGCATGGTCATGGCGCCGATTGCCGGACGCGTCATCGCCCGCTATGGCGAGCGCCCGGTATTGGTCTTCGAATATCTGGGCTTGTTTGCGATCTTTGTGTCCTACGCCTTTGTGCCGAACCAGAGCGTCGCCATCGGTCTCTACATGGTCGATCACCTCTTCTTCGCCCTGGCGATTGGCATCAAGACCTACTTCCAAAAGATCGCTGATCCAGCGGATATTGCTGGCTCGGCGGGCATGGCCTTTACCATCAATCACATCGCAGCGGTGTTCTTGCCCGTCGGCTTGGGCCTTTTGTGGCTCCACTCGCAAGCGTCGGTCTTCTTGGTCGGTGCTGGCTTTGCGGTCCTATCGCTGGCTTTTGCGCTCATGATCCCGCGCAGGCCAGAGCCCGGCTTCGAGACGCGCTTTGCGGGCGCGGGCTAGCAATAGGGCGCCTAGTACCAGGCGTCCGGCAGCTCTTGCTTGCGCCTAGCGATGAAGGCGGTCAGGGCCTCAAAGGTCTCCGGTGCCATGGGAGGCTCGACATAGTTTTCCAGAAGCGCATTCCAGCGTTCGTAGGCGCGACGCTCCATGTCCTTGGCGCCCCGCTCCTCCCAGCTCTCGACGTTCTCAGAGTCGGACAAGGAGGATTCCCAGAAAGCCGTCTGGTAGTTGCGCATGGTGTGCGCACAGCCCAAGAAGTGGCCGGCAGGCTCCACCTCCTCATAGGCCTCGCGCGCCAGCGCCTCGTCGCTAACGCCCAGGCCCTTCAACATGCTCTGGTAGGCCGACAGGCGGTCGGCATCCATGACCAGCTTTTCAAAGCCCGCCGACAGGCCGCCCTCCAACCAACCGGCAGCGTGCAGCACAAAGTTGGCGCCCGCCATGATGGTCGAATGCGCCGAGTCTGCGCTCTCATAGGCTGCCTGAGCGTCGGCGGTCTTAGAGGCGGTCAGGCTGCCCCCACAGCGTAGCGGCAGACCCGCCCGCCGCGCCAACTGGCCAATGACGTAGTTCGACAAGACAGGCTCGGGCATGCCAAAGGTCGGTGCGCCGCTCTTCAGCGACATGCTGGATAGGAAATTGCCCAACACAAAGGGCGCGCCTGGCCGGACGAGTTGGCTATAGGCGCAGCACATCAGCGCCTCGGCTAGGGCCTGGGCAATGGAAGCCGCCGAAGTCACTGGCCCCATGGCGCCGCTCAAGATGAAGGGCACCACCACGATGCCCTGCCCCGCGCCGCAATAAACCTCGATCGCTTCGGTCACCACCCGGTCAACGAGCAAGGGCGAGTTGGTGTTGACGTTGCCCATGATCACGCAAGAGCTGTCGAACACGGCATCGCCATGCAGGATGCGCGCCATGTCCAAGCTGTCCTGCGCGCGCGATTTTTCGGTAATGGCGCCCAAGTGCGGCTTATCGCTGTAGCGCATGTGGGCGAACACCATGTCCAGGTGACGCTTGGAAACCGGCACATCACAAGGCTCGGTCACCACCAGGCCCGTGTGGTGCAAGCTGGGCAGCATCTGGCAAAGCTTCACCAGCTTGTCGAAGTCCGCCATGTTGCCATAGCGCCGCCCGCCTTCCAGGTCGCGCACGAACGGCGGACCATAGACCGGGGCAAAAACCTGGTTGGTTCCACCGATCACCACCGAGCGCTCGGGATTGCGCGCCACCTGGGTAAAGATGCTTGGAGCGGTCTTGCAGAGCTGGCGCACCAGCCCGCGCGGCACCCGCACGCGAGTGTCGTCAACGTCGGCGCCCGCCGCCCTCCAGCGCTCCAGGGCCGCCGGGTCGTCGCGGAACTCCAAGCCGATTTCTTGCATGATGTATTCGGCTTGGTCCTCCAAGCGCTGCAAGGAGTCTTCGTCCAGCACATCATAGAAAGGCAAAGCCCGCTTCACATATGGCGATGGCGGGGCTCCGAGCGATTGGCGAGAAGCCGTGCTGCGCGAGCGACTGGAGCGAGCCATAGTGTGAACCTTCCAAGCTGACGTAATCGACAAGCAAAACGCTAGCGGCTGGCTGGGAACACGGCTGGCTTTAAGGCGGCGCTTTGACGGGGGCTTCGGCCCAAACGCGTCATGGGCCAACTTGACCCGGAGCGCAGAAAAAACGGCCGGGCCCTGATGGACCCCGCCGCTTCCTTTAAGATCTAGCCCTTATCGCGCTGATCATCGGGCGCGTCGCGCTGCGGTTCGTCGCTGCCGCCCTGCATAAAACGGTCGAACTCGTCGCGTTCCTGGCGGCGCTGCTCGTCGCGACGGAAGTCACGGAAGCGATGCCAAGTGTCCTTGATCTCGCGCTTGATGTCCGAGATGCGGTCGTACTGGGTCTGCTGGTAATCATCAAACACCGTGTTGCCCGAACTGCGGGAGCGCGAGAAGCCCTCGTGCGACCAAGCCTTTTCGGACCAGGCCTTTTCCGACCAACCGCCAGCGGCCTCGCCATCGCGGCGCGGGAACCAGCCCGAGACGGTCTGACCAATGGCGCGCGGCAGCTCGCCGACGTGGCGGCCCGAGACCATCCAAAGCGTCAACACCAAGCCTAGCGGCCAAAACACAATATAGCCCAGCACCATCATGCCGATGCCAAAGGGCGTCCAGACCGAGCGGTAGCGCTCGCCCATCTCACTACGATCATGCCTTCTTGCCCAACTACACATGGGTCTCATCCTCTCCTCGTCGGTTAAATCGAGCCTGCCATCCGAAGTGAACAGCGCTCACATATCCTAGGTATGGTCTTGCAACTTGACTTGCAAGGCCCCAGGTCTAAAAAAGTTATCACTGTTCACTTTTTCCACCGAGGAGCTGATTTTGCTGCACAAACAGGGGCGCTATCACCACGGATCTTTGGCCGAAAGCCTGCTGGATGCCGTCGAGGAGCTGGCCGAACGCTTTGGGCTGGAAGCGGTGACCTTGCGCGGCTGTGCCAAGTTGATCGGCGTCGCGCCCTCGGCCGCCTTCAAGCACTACCGGGACAAGCGCGCGCTTTTCACCGCTTTCGCGACTAAAGCCTTGCACCTCATGGCCGCGGCCATGGAGGAAGCTGGCCGCAACAGCCAGAGCCAGCACCCCTTCTTGGACGTGGGGCTGGCCTATCTGGCCTTTGGCCTAAAGCGCCGCGCCATGTTCCAAGCCATGTGGCGCAGCGAGCTGATCGACGCCCAGAACCCCGACTACCGCCAGGCCTCCCAGCGCCTGGGCGCGCTCTTGTCTGCCGGTTTCGCCGAGAGCCTGGCCGACGACGACCACCGCGCCTTGTCCGCACAAGAGCTGTTGGCTTGGAGCAGCGTTCACGGCCTCGCCTCGCTCTATGTCGAAGGCGCCTTGGGTGCAGGCCTGGATCGCGAGGCCAAGCTGGAGCAAGCCCGCCTCACCCTGGCTGCCCTGGGGCCAAGCCTTGCCGCAGGCAGCCATCAGCGCAGCGAACTAGATCTCTAGGCTCATCAAGTCATGCGCCATGATGACCTGACCGCCAAAGCTGGCTTCGGCGGCAGCGCGCATGCGATCCAGCAAGCCGGGCGCGCGATCAACAGCGGCCCTGAAATGGGTCAGGGCCAGGGTCTTGACCCCGCAGCGCGCGGCCAGGGCGCCAAGCTCGTTCGGCGACGGGCTCATAGCTTTGATGAAGTCAGGAGCAGGCTCCTCATCGTGGCGATAACACCAGTGCAGCATGACATCTGCCCCGGCAGCCAAAGCCTCCAGCTCGGGGCAGAGAGCCGCATCGCCCGAATAGACGAAGGATCTGCCGTCCTCCGTGTCCAACCGCAACGCCATGCAGGTCAAGTAGGGCTGCGCGTGCGGCACCGAGCAAGAGGTGATCCGCCAGCCGGGCCCCTCTAGCGTAAACCCTGGCTCCACTTCATGCACCGC
>CAZHYF010000013.1:12272-21374 GCA_964536635.1 uncultured Rhodospirillaceae bacterium
ACCAGCAGGTCCAGCTCCGCCGGGCTATGCCCCGCCTCGATCAAACGCGAGACAACACCGCCGCCGCAGTCCAACACGATCTTTTGCGGGCCAAGCTCCAACAAGTAGCCCGAAGAGGCGCGCGACGCGTGGCTCTCGGGCGAGCCGGTCCCCAGGCAAGTCAGGCGCACTACAGCAGACCTTTTTCTTCCAACACCTTGCGCGCGACGCGGAAGCACTCCAGCGACTGGGGCACGCCGCAGTAGATGCCGACGACGTGGATGATGGCCCGGATCTCCTCCTTGCTGACCCCGTTGTTGAGCGCGCCACGGCAGTGGATCTCCCACTCGTGCATCTTGCCCAGCGCACCGATCATGGCCAGGTTCATCATCGAGCGGGTCTTGGCGTCAATGGCGTCATCGCCCCAGCCAAAGCCCCAACACCAGGCGGTCATGGCCTCTTGAAAGGGTCGCGTGAAATCGTCGGCAGCAGCCAGGTTTTTTTCGACGTATTCCGCGCCCAAAGTCGCCTTGCGCTGCTCCAATCCGATGTCAAATTTGCCTTCCATTTCCAGTCCCCTCTCGTGTTGAGCGTTGCGGCCCTAGGCCTTCATGCGGCTATTGTCTGGATCCCAAACCGGGCCGTCAAGCACCTTGGCCTTGCGCGGCTTGCCCAAGACCATGACCTCCAGCTCGGTGCCAGCGACGCAAGCATCCACCGCCAGATAGGCCCAGGCCAAGTAGGCCCCCACCGCATAGCCATAGCCGCCCGAGGCAACGGTGCCCAGGTAGCGCTGGCCCTGCCAAATGCTCTCCGAGCCCAGCGGATCGGCTTCGACGTCTGGAGTTTCTTCCAGTTGTAGCAAGGCCACTTGCCAGCGTTTGGCGGGCTGCATCGAGGCTTCAGCGCCCTGGAAGCCGCCGTCTTTGCGGGTAAAGCGCAACAGGTCGGCTTCGCTCAAGGTCACTTCGTTGGTGATCTCGTGGCCCGACTTATAGGCCTTTTCTATCCGCACCGCGTTCAACATAGCCGAGCCCGCGTGCACCATGCCGAGCGGCTCACCTGCCGCGCACAAGGCGTCATAGACCGCGCGCATCCCGGCCATAGGCACATGCAACTCCCAGCCGAGTTCGCCGGTGTAGGTGACCCTCAAAGCGCGCACGTCTTTGACGCCCGCGACGCTGATGTGCTGGCAGGTCAGCCACTTGAAGGCCGCGTTGGACAGGTCGGCGTCGGTGGCTTGGCTCAAGATGTCGCGCGCCTTGGGGCCCGCGATCATGAGGACGCCGCGCGCCTCAGAGACGTTGCCAAAGGCGACATCCTCGCCCGCTTGCACCTGCCCCTTCATCCAGCCCAGCAGACTGGCTTCCTTGGCTGCCGCATAGACCAGATAGAAGTGATTGTCGCCCAGCGTAACAATGGAGGTCTCGCCTTCCAAGCGACCGTTGGCGTTGACCAGATAGGTCAGGCCGGCCGAGCCCGCCTTGGTCGGCACGCGGTTGGAGCTGACACGCTCCATATAGCTGCGGGCATCCGCGCCGCTCACCTCGATCTTGGCAAAGGCCGAGAGGTCGGCAATGGCTGCGGCCTCACGCAACCCCTTGACCTCGGCACCCACCACCGCGTGCAGCGCCGAGCGACGGAAGGCGTGAATATGCGCCTGCGCCATGCCTTGGGGGGCGTACCAGAAGGGGCGCTCCCAGCCGAAAATGTCCTGATAGACCGCGCCCTTTTCCTTCAGCACCTCATAGAGCGGCGTGGTCTTGGAGTGCGACGGGCGGCAGGCCGGGCGATCCAGATGCGGGAAGGGAATTTCGTGCCGCAGGCAATAATCTTCCTTGGCCTTGTCGATGCGATAGCGCTCGTCGATCTTGGCGCCAAAGCGGCGCGGATCGAAGCTGGCCATGGAGATGTCCGCCGCGCCGTGGACCATCCATTGCGCCAAATACTTGCCTGCGCCAGGGCCCCAGGCGATGCCCACCTGCGACCCGCAGCAGAGCCAAAAGTTGTCAACGCCCGACGGGCCCAGCATCATGTTGCCATCTGGTGGGTGGGTGATGGCGCCATGCACCACGCGCTTGATGCCCAGCTCAGCCAAGATCGGCATGCGCTCAAAGGCATTTTCGAGCCAAGGCATGATGCGATCATAGTCTGGGTCAAACAGCTCGTTTTCAGCTGCCCAAGGGGTGCCCTCGTCCCAAATCGTCGTCGCGCCCACCTTCTCATAGATGCCGATCAGGCCCGATTTTTGCTCCATGCGGATATAGCCCGACACCTCGCGGTCGTCGCGCACCACCGGCAGTTCCTTTTCCAGGTCCAGGAATTCGGGCACGGTCTCCGTGATCAGATAGTGGTGCAGCAGGTTGGCAATCGGCAGGTCCAAGCCAACCCAAGCGCCGATCTGGCGCGCATAGGTGCCACCCGCGTTGACCACGATCTGACAGCGAATGTCGCCCTGTTCGGTCTCGACAATCCAATCCTCCTTGTCGCGCCGAACGTGGGTCGCACGGTTGTGGCGTACCACCTCGACGCCCATCTGGCGCGCACCTGCGGCCAAGGCGAAGCTCACCCCAGCGGGGTCAACGTGGCCGTCGTGCGGGGTATGCAGCGCGGCCTTGATGCCGTCGGTATTATAAAAAGGGTGCAGGGCCTTGATCTCATCCGGGCCGATAATGTGCATCTCATGCCCCAGACCGACGCCTATTGAGCGGGTGTAGTGCAACCAATCCACCTCGGCATCCTCGTAGGCTACCCGCAGCGACCCGCAACCATGCCAAGTGGCGGACTGGCCGGTCTCGGCTTCAAGCTGGGGGTAGAGTTCGGTGCCATAGGCGGCCATTTTCGCCAGGCCATAGTGGCTGACCGAGTGGGTAATCTGCCCCGCTGCATGCCAGGTGGAGCCCGAGGTCAGCTCGGCTTTTTCCAACAGGACGACATCGTTCCAACCCTCCTTTGCCAGGTGGTAGGCCAAGGAGCAGCCCATCACGCCTCCTCCAATTATGACGACTTGAGCTTGGGTGCGCATCTGTCTGTTGCCTCGCGAGTGAGTGGTTCTGTTGGCCTCAGAAGTGGCACGACTTGGCACAGCGGCGCGACCACAAGACCGACGCTCTGCCAGAATGTTCGCGCCACAGGTCGCTTTTCCATTTTTGACGAAAACAAAAGATTCTTACCCAAGTCGCAGGCAGACGCGCAACCTGCCGCTCATGTTCGAGCGCCCTGCGCAAAATTCGGCAAGCCTATGCGACCTTGATCTCAAGCGACCAGGAAGGATGTTCGCTCATGTCCCACCTCGACAAACCGGGTCACACGCCCATCCGCAGCCTGGATCCCAAATATTATTTGGACCCTACAATCCACGATCTTGTGCGCGACAAGCTCTATTACCGAAGCTGGCAGTACGCCTGCCACCAGAGCCAAATCCCAGAGACAGGATGCTATTTCGCCTTCGACATCATGGACGAGGGCTTGTTCATCGCCCGTCAGCGGGACGGTTCGGTGCGCTGCTTCTATAACGTCTGCCAACACCGCGCCCACACCATGGTCAGCGGCAGCGGCAAGGCCAGCGTCATCGCCTGCCCCTATCACGCCTGGACCTATGAGCTGGACGGCAATTTGCGCGCCGCGCCCGGCACCAAGGCCATGTCCAACTTCAACAAGTCGGACATTTGCTTGACCGAAGTGAAGGTTGAAAATTTCCTCGGCTTCTTGTTCGTTAACCTGGACGAAGACAGCGCCAGCATGGACGAGACCTTTCCAGGGCTGCGCGCCGACATCCTAGCGCACTGCCCGGACATCGAAGATCGCATCTTTGCCCATGAGCACACGGCGCCCGAATTCTGCAACTGGATGATTGCGGTCGAGAACTACAACGAATGCTACCACTGCAAGGTGGTGCACCCCACCTTCGCCTCGGGCGTGATCGACGCCAGCTCCTACAATATCCGTGCCGATGATGGCGGCGCGCGCGTCTTGCGCCATACCGCTGACGCCAATCGCGGCGAGAGCGCCTGGTACGATACTTCGGGCGCGGGTTATAAGTCCTTCTTCTTCTGGCCCGCATTCTCGCTGCAATGCTACCCCTCTGGCCTGATCAACACCTACCACTGGCGGCCCGAGGACGTGAACAACACCACCGTTCACCGCGGTTGGCTATCGCAAGACGGCTTGATCGACGACGCGATGCAAAAGGTGATCGACCTGGATCGCGACACCACCTTTGCCGAAGACTTGGTGCTGGTGAAGCAGGTCCACAAGGGCTTGAAATCGCGCGGCTATCGCCCGGGCCCTCTGGTGCTCAACCCTGCTGAGGGCATCGATTCAGAGCACTCAATTGCCACCTTGCACACCTGGCTGAAGGAGGCCGTAGAAGCGTGACCTCTACCATGCGCGGCGTGCAATTGGTCGGACACGGCGGCCTGGACAAACTGATCTATTCAGAAAACCTGCCCCGGCCGGTGGCTGGACCGGGCGAGGCACTGATCCGGGTCAAGGCCTGCGGGCTCAACAACACCGACGTGAACACCCGTACCGCTTGGTACTCCAAAGGCAACGCCGAAGCCACCAGCGGAGCCGGTAGCAAGACCGCCCAAGACGACGACGCCACTTGGGGCGGCGCGGCCATCAGCTTTCCCCGCATCCAGGGCGCCGATGTCTGCGGCATCGTTGAGGCCGTAGGCCCTGGCGGTGCCCCCGCGCTGGTCGGCAAACGCGTGTTGATCGACACCTGGTTGCGCGATCCGCAAGACCCGCTGGCGCTGGA
Organism: uncultured Rhodospirillaceae bacterium; assembly: GCA_964536635.1. Classification (GTDB taxonomy): domain Bacteria; phylum Pseudomonadota; class Alphaproteobacteria; order UBA7985; family JAUIBT01; genus JAUIBT01. The sequence goes on from CAZHYF010000013.1 coordinate 17,014, forward strand.
CAAGAGCGGCTATTTTGGCTCTGAGATGGACGGCGGCTTTGCCGATTACACCAAGGCGCCGCTGTCCAACGTCTTCCCGATCACCTCGGACTTGAGCGACGCGGAATTGGCGACCTTTGCCACCTCCTACATCACGGCGGAGAACATGTTGCGCCGCGCGGAGGTCGGCCCCGGTGACGTGGTGCTGATCCCGGGCGCTTCGGGCGGGGTCGGCTCGGCCTTGATCCAGCTCGCCAATCGGCGCGGAGCGCGCACGGTGGCCATGGCCTCGCCCAGCAAGCACGCGGGCTTGGCGGCGGCTAAGCCCACGGCACTGCTGCCCCGTCGAGTGCCGGACCTGGCAGCCGCCCTGCAAGCAGCCATCGGCCGTACGACGGTCAGCGTTTTGGCCGATGTGGTTGGTGGTCCCGACTGGCCGCTCTGGCTGGAGGTGATCGAGCGCGGCGGCCGTCTGACTTGCGCTGGTGCCATCGCTGGCCCTATGGTGTCGTTTGACTTGCGCACCTTTTACTTGCGCGATTTGACCTTCACCGGCGCAACCGTCGTACCGCAAGGCCTCTTCGCCAACTTGGTGGGCTACATCGAACGCGGAGAAATCAAACCCTTGCTCGCAGCGACCTACCCTTTGCGCGACCTTCGCGCCGCCCAGCAGGCCTTCATCGACAAACAGCACGTCGGCAACATCGTGGTCACCACCGATGAACGTTAGAATAAGCGACATCAACGAGCCGGACATCGCACAAATGTTTGTGCTGCACACGGCACTGACCTGTCTGCGCGCTCATTTTCCTCAAGCCCATACCTTTCTGCCCGCGCCCTGGCAGCGGTTGACCGATCCGGCCGAACCCGATGGCGACGTCCCTCGGATGGAGTGCCGCCCAGAGGCTCCGCAAACCCTGCCCATGCTGGACGAGCTGCTCGCCTGCCAGGAGCTGGCGAACGACGCCACCCAGTCTCTGGTCGATCTGTTGATTACTTGCCGCCACGGCCTGCGCTGGCAGCAGTCCTATTCGGCCAAGCAGGGCTTTGATCGCGCCTACCTGGATCATTACGGTTGGATCAATCTGGTCTCGCCCGAGGGCCCTTTTTTCGATGACAGCTTGCGCCTGACCATCGGTTATTGGGGCGCTGGCTTGCACTATCCCAAGCACAGCCACGAGCCCGAGGAGATCTATTGCATCCTCGCGGGCCAAGCGGAGTTTCACTCGGACGGCTTGCCGCCGCGCTTGGTTGGTCCTGGCGACTGGGTCCACCACCACAGCTTTCAGCCCCACGCGATCGACATGAGCCCCGGGCCACTGCTGGCTCTGGTGCCCTGGCGCGGGCAGAACCTCAGCGCCATCTCCAGCTTCAGCGTCAACTAGGTAGCCCCGGCGCGCCGCGGCCGCACCAGCTGGATCATCGCCAGCAGGCCCAAAACCGCGACCGGCAGACAGGCCAGATAGACCATGCGTGCGACGTGGGCGGCCTCTGCTGCGGTCTCCATGGTGGCAAAGCCCGAGGCATTGGCAACGATGCCGACAAAGGCCGCGCCCAACGCCAGGCCCAAGCGTTGGACCGTCGGCAGGGCTCCGGCGATGCGCTCGCGATCCTGCGGGTCTGCGAGCGCGGTCGTGCGGCGCAAGATGAAGGTCCAGGCCATGCCAAAGCCCGCCCCATCAAGCGCCGAGCACAGCGCGATCAGCCAGATCGGTCCCTGGGGCAGCGCATAGTAGAAGCCCAAGACGCTCACCACCACCAGCACGGCACCGATGGTGATCAAGCTGCCGTCCAGGCGCTCGGGCGAGCCACTCACCAGCACCGCCATGAGGGTCCAGGCGATGGAGGCACAGGCCACCACATAGCCAATGGTCATGGCCGAAGCACCGTGAATGCTCGACATCAACAGGGGCAAAAAGGCCGTGATGGCCACGGTTGCCAAACACAAGAGCAAGGACATGGTCATCGCCGCCCCCACCGGCAGACGCACATCAAAGGCCCGGTGCGGCAACAGCCGGCGGTCCCCCGACCGGTTGTCGAGCCACAAGAACAGCGCCAGGCTGGCCACGCCCAGAGCGACCAAGGCACTGGTTGAGACCAGCTCTACGCGAACACCGGCGAAGGAGACCGCCACCACGGCCAAACTCAAAAGGCCCAACCGCAGGGCAGGAACGCCCTTCCCCACCTCTTGCGAGGGCTTGGCCTCAGGCGCGGGGCGGAGCGCGATCCAGGCTGCCAAGCCGAAAGCCTGCAAGCTGAAGAACACCATGCCCCAGCGCCAGGTGGCGTAGGCGACGAAAAAGCTGCCAACCAAGGGCCCCAAGAAGGCCGACATGCCCCAAAAGGTCGAGACCGCCGCAATCGCCCGCGCCGCATAGCGGCTGGGAAATATCATGCTGACCGCAACAAAGCTCATGGAGACCAGGCCGCCGCCGCCAACCCCTTGGAACAGGCGCCCGACAAGCACAATCGGCATGCTGGGCGCAACGGCACTGATCAGGCAGCCCAGGCCGAAGACGCAGGCCGCAAGCCCCATCGGCAGGCGCAGACCAAAGCGCATGGTCAACAGCGCGCTGCCCGCGCCTGCGACCAGCGAGGCCATGCCGTAGAGCGAGACGTTCCAACCGACCAGATGCGCGCCGCCGATCTCAGCCACCATCGAGGGCATCATGGTAGCGACAATCAGCGAGTCCGCCGCGTGCAGCCAGACCGCTAGGCACACAAGCGCCAGCGCAGGCGCGTAAGGACTGGTGAGAAACTCGCGCCAGGAGACGAACTCGGACGGGCGTGTTGGGTGGGTTTGTGTGGCCGACGTCATAGCATATTCCTTGACAGCGAAGAGGGCAGCCTCCCTCATAGGGCCTCAACCAAGGTTGAGGTCAAGGAGAAATTTTCATGTCGGAGCCCCTGCTCACCGTTGGCCAACTCGCCGAGCGCAGCGGATTACCGGTCTCGACCCTGCACTTCTATGAGCGCAAGGGACTGATTGCCTCGGCGCGCAACGCGGCCAACCACCGGGTCTACCGCCGTGACGCCCTGCGCCGCGTGACCATCATCAAGGTGGCCCAAAGCGCGGGCGTGCCACTGGCTACCATTGCCGAGGCCTTGGCCAATCTGCCCCGCCAAGCCGTGCCCGACGCGCAGGATTGGGGACGCATGTCCGAGGCCTGGCGCGATGAGCTCAGCCAGCGGATCGAGGCCTTGACCGCGCTGCGCGACAAGATGGACGACTGCATTGGCTGTGGCTGCCTGAGTATGAAACGCTGCCCCTTGGTCAACGGTGATGATCATTTGGGCGCTCAGGGCGCGGGGCCACAGTTGCTTTAGCTGCTGTGGTAGGGCTCCAGCCCCAGACTGTCCGCCAAATCCAAGATCGCCTGCCAGGTCTGGCGCGGTAGCAGCAACGGCTTGTCTTGAGCGGCTGCTTTTAGGGCCCGCTCGCGCTCGCCAGGGACTTGCACCGCCGTGTGGCCCGGCGCAGGCGCTGAGCTGCGAAGCTCGGCCAAGATCTCCTCGGCGGCGGCCTGCATGGCGCTGGGCTCGCTATAGCGGCGGCAGTCCAGCGCCAGGACCAACCAGGAGATTTCGCCCTGCTCGACCGGCCCCAACAAAGCCTCGCCAACCAGCTCTGCGATCAGCGCCAGCCCATAGCCCAGCGGCCCGCCCTTGGGCAAGATCGCCCCGCCGTCGAAGTAATCTTCGGGATTGCGCGAAGGTCTGCCGTCGCGATCCACAATCATGCCCTCGGGCAGCTCTGCGCCCGCAGCGCGCGCAGCATAGATCCAGCCGCCAGCGACCTGAGAGGTTGCGATGTCAATCACCACCGGCCCCTGATCGCCGCCCGGAATGCCAATGCAGTAGGGATTGGTTGGCAACATGGCCTGGCGACCGCCATAGGGCGCCACCATACGCCATCGCTTGCGATTGCCGCCGCCGATGGTGATGGACAGGCAGCCTTGCTGCGCTGACTGCTCGGCGAAGGCGCCCAGCCGTCCGGTGTGCCCTGCCCCAAGCAGCGCTACCGCGCTCAAGCCGGTTTGGCGCGCCTGATCGGCCGCCACCTGATGGGCGAGCCGCATGGCCGGAATGCCAATGCCGCCCTTGGCCTGCACCGTCAGGCGACCGCCCGCATCAAGCTGCGGCTCCGCGCTTGGCACCAGCCTGCCGTCCAACATCTCACGCGTGTATTGAAGAATGCGCATGACGCCGTGGGACTCGACCCCGCACTGCTCTGCGTCGATCAGGTGGTCGCCCACCTCTTCGGCCACCGCCAAGGGCGCCCCCGCCGCCTGAAACAGAGCGCAGGCCGTGCTGCGAACCTGCGCCGTGGCGACCGCGACCCGATCAACATCTACCAGCTTGCTCATTGCTCATTACCCCCA
>CAZHYF010000013.1:21474-25507 GCA_964536635.1 uncultured Rhodospirillaceae bacterium
CCCAAAGACAGATTGGCGGTCGGGAAACCAATCGTGCGGCCGATCTGGTCACCCTGCTCGACCCGGCTGGTCAGCGTCCAGGGCGCGCCCATCAACCGAGCGACCTGCTCAAAATCGGCATCGCGGATGGCCTGGCGAATGCGTGACGAGCCGTAAGCTTCGCCGCTGGCATCGCCGACCTTAGCCAACCCTTCAAGCTGATAGCCCGCCGCGCGCAACGTCTGCAACGACCCGCAGCGTTTCTTGCCATAGTGGAAGTCTTGCCCCGTCACCAGCAAGCGCGGTGCCAAAGGCTCTAGCACCGCCTGGTGGAAGGCCTCGGCGCCCAGCCCAGCAAAGTCCCAGGTAAAGGGCAATTCGACGTACACATCCAAGCCCAGAGCGCGGGCCTGACGCTGCTTGTCCTCACGGCTCATGAGGCGCTGGGGCGGACCGTCGGGCTGGAACAAGCGCCGCGGGTGCGGCTCAAAGGTGATCAGGCCATTGGGCCCAGGCTCCTGGCACACGCGCTCGATCAGGGCGCGGTGACCCAGGTGAAAGCCGTCAAAATTGCCGATGGCGTAGGACGCGCCACGCGGGGCGGCGCTCAGGTCTGGCAAGGCGCTGAGGATCTGCAAAATCTTCCCCTTAGCCCGTTTGATTGTGCTGCTGGCGGTCGATCTTGTCGGCCTCCGCCTCGATCAGCGCCACCATGCGATCCACCATGGCCTCGGTCGAGACCTTATGATCAGGCTGGCCGCCGATATAGATCAAGTGATTGCCGTTGCCGCCGCCGGTCAAACCAATCTGGGTCTCGCGCGCTTCGCCGGGGCCATTGACCACGCAGCCAATGATCGAGACCGACATGGAGGTCTTGATGTGCTGCACGCGCTGCTCGAGCTGCTCGACGATATCAATGACCGGGAACTGTTGGCGCGCGCAGGAGGGGCAAGAGATGACGGTCACGCCCTTCTGGCGCAGTTGCAAGGACTTGAGAATGTCAAAGCCCACCCGCACCTCTTCCACCGGGTCGGCGGACAAGGACACCCGCAGCGTGTCGCCAATGCCTGACCACAGCAGCATGCCCAGCCCGATCGAAGATTTGACCGTACCCAAGCGCTGGGGCCCGGCTTCGGTGATGCCCAAATGCAAGGGGTAATCGCAGGCCTCGGCCAAGCCGGTGTAGGCGGCCACCGCCAAAAACACGTCCGAGGCTTTGACCGAAATTTTAAACTGGTCGAAGTTGGCCTCTTCCAACATGCGCACATTGTCCATGGCGCTTTCCACAAGAGCTTCCGGGCAAGGCTCACCGTATTTTTCCAGCAGATGCTTTTCCAAGCTGCCGCCATTGACGCCGATGCGCATCGAGCAGCCGTTGGCTTTGGCCGCCCGCACCACCTCGTTGACCCGATCTTGGTTGCCGATATTGCCGGGATTGATCCGCAGACAAGCCGCGCCGTTGTCGGCGGCCTCTAGGGCCCGCTTGTAGTGAAAGTGGATGTCGGCCACCACCGGCACCTGGACCTGATCAACGATGTTGCGCAGCGCCGCCGAGCTTTCGGGGTCGGGACAGGACACCCGTACTATGTCTACACCCGCGTCCTGCATGGCATGAATTTGCGCCACCGTCGCGTCGATGTCCGTGGTCAGCGTGTTGGTCATGGATTGCACGCTGATCGGCGCTCCGCCACCGACCGGAACATCGCCGACCATGATTTGCTTGCTGACGCGTCGATCAATATCGCGCCAGGGACGAACGGAGGACATGAGGCTCACCACCAGTTTAGGATCAGCGCGCGGGCCAAGGCGACACGGGCGCAAGAGGACCGCAAAGGTCAGCGCTAGCGGCTTAGCGCTTTGCCGGTCAGATTACAACCGCCTGCCCCGGCCTAGCCGTCCAAGCCAGCCGAAATCTGTCGCTGGAGTGCCAAAATCGCACAACTTGAGGACGGCCGCCACCGCAGCCTCGCCGCACTCTAATAGCGGTGGAGACGCCCTTCGAGCCCCACTTCTTGTGGATAATCACAAAAATGCCACGCTCTTTGGGGGGCAAATGGCACCCCTTGGCCCCATTGCATAGAATTGGGGGCTTGAATTGCCCAAGCCATGAGCAACACTAACCGGGCTCAGCTTGGCACCCTTGCCACAACAGAACCGCGAGATTTGCTGCGACGGCAAAAGACTCGCCGCTGTGGCAAAAGCCCTGTAGATATGACGCGTCGAACCTCGCCTTGACGCAAACTTTGGACTTGTCATGACCGCAAACTCGTCGGCCGCTCGCAGCGCCCACCGCTTTTCCACTGTCGCCCGGCTGGCCGGGCTGCGCGGCGCACCCGCTCTGATCGCAGCCAGCCTTTTGTTGGGATTGGCGGGCTGCAGCTTCCAGGCTTCTAGTTTCGGCGGTTCGTCCCAGTCTGCGCAACCAGCGGGCTATGCGCCTGTGCCTCAGGCGAGCAACCCCTCTGCGACCGCCAGCGCTCCGCGCCTGGCCGCCTTCCCCAGCAGCAGCATTCAAGGCCAACCCATTACCGGCCAGGCAGCGACGCCAAACGAGCAATACGCCAGCGTCAACCCCGCGGTGCCCGGCCAAGGCGCCAATCCTTTTGTCTCGCCCCAAGCGGCGGCGCCTGGTTATGGCGCGCCCTATGCGGGCCAACCCAGCCAGGCCTATCAGGGCTCACCCCAGTATGTCGGCGGCAATGGGAAATCCATGTTGGCCATGCTGTTGCCGCTCAGCGGTGAGCTGTCGCGCTTCGGCCAAGAGATGAACAACGCGGTCCAAATGGCCCAAAACGAAGTCGCTAGCGGGATCAGCATTCAGGTCTTCGACACCCAAAGCACGCCCCAAGGCGCGCAAATGGCCGCTCAACAAGCGCTGAACGCCGGCGCGGGCATGATTTTCGGCCCGCTGCGCGGTGCCTCGGTCCCTGCCGTGGTTCAGACCGCCACCTATCGCTCTGTGCCGGTTATGACCTTCTCAAACGACATGGCGCAGTTGCAAGCAGGTGGCGTCATTGGCGGCCTGACCCCGGCCAACGCCGTGAGCCAGATTCTGGCCTTTTCGGCCCAGCGCGGCCATGCACGCGTCGCGGTACTGGCCCCCAGCAACACCTATGGCTATGCCGCAGCGCAGGCGGCTGCCCAGTCCGGCCCGCAAGTGGGTGCCGCCATCGTCGAAACCCGCTTCTACGACGCAGGTCGTGATGCCAGCGACCGCACCCAGGCTACCAAGGATCTGGCCGAACTATCGGACAACTTTGACGCCATCTTGATCGCCGACGGATCGGCGCGCCTAAAAGAAGTGGCATCCTTGTTGAACTACCACCGCGTTGACCTGAAACGCGTCAAACTGTTGGGCACCGACATTTGGGACGGCACCAACCTGGGCGACGAGCGCTCCTTGACCGGCGCTTGGTTCGCCGCGCCGTCAAACCCGCAGATCACCCAATTCAAACAGCGCTTCCGCAGCCAATTCGGCGGCGATCCCTCAGAGCCCGCCATTTTGGCCTACGAAGCAGCCCAGATCGCTCAGCAAATGCAGCGTTTTGGTGGCTTCAGCTCGGCGGCACTCCAGTCCGGCAGCTTCAACACCATCTATGGCGTGGTGCGCTTCCAGAACGGCCAAGTCGCCAAGCGCAATCTGGCAATCAAGCAGGTCGGCCGCAGCAACTCCATCGTGGCCCAGGCTGCCCCCGACGTGCCGCTGCCCGTCTTCATCCCCCAGACCTACGCCAGCGCAACACCCAGCGCGCAACCTGGCTATGGCCAGCCGGTTTATGGGCAGCAGCAACAGGTCTATGGTCAGCCGACATACGGGCAGCCGGCCTATGGTCAACCTGTGCAGGGCTATCAGCAGCAGTCGTCTGGTTATGGCCAACCCAGCTATAACCAGCAGCCAGTACAACCGGTTCAAGGCTACTCGAACCAGAGTTTCCAGGCCTACTAGAGCGTCGGGCGTTGGTCTTGCAACAGCCCTTCCGCTCTAGCTGACTGATTTCCAACGCAAGTCCATGCTCGCTCGTGTTGCCACTCATTCGCGGCTTGCTCTAGGAAC
>CAZHYF010000014.1:0-7955 GCA_964536635.1 uncultured Rhodospirillaceae bacterium
GCAATCGCCCGCCCCGGGTAGATCTGGCGCAGCACCGCCGCATAGTGGCCAAGCTGGCGCGCATAGGCAGCGGGCGCGCTGTCGCTCGTCGGCGGCGCACCGGTCTTGTAGTCGGCAATAAGAATGCGCTCGGCGCTCACATGCAAGCGGTCGATCCGGCCGGTGATCAAGTCGTTGCCCACCTGCCCGCTCAGCGGCACCTCGGCGCGCGAGCCGGCGGCGAAGACAAAGGCCAGCTCGGGGCTCGCCAGTACTTGCAGCACATCTTGGGCGATGACCTGACGCTGTTCGGCGCTCAAGCTGACCTGCTTGTCCAAATAGGCCCGCATGGCCGCGTCGCGCTCGGGCGCGGGCAGATCGGGCAGATACTGCAACAGGCGGTGGACCTGGATACCGCGCTCGACCGCTTGCTGAGCGTCGCCAGACAGGCGGAAAAAGGAGGGCGGCGCGTCTTGCTCGCTGGGCTTTAAAGGACGCGGCGGTTGCGGCTCGTCGGGGATCGGCGCACGCAACCAGGCGGGCAGAGGCTGCAAGGCTTGCGGTGCCTCTTCCAGAGCGCCCTTGTCCGCTGTTTGCGCTGTTGCCAGCAGAGTTTCAGGCGACAGTGCAAGAGCGCGCTCCTGCAATAAGCCGAAGCTCTGCGGCGGCTCGGGCAGGCGGGCTTCGACCTGCGCAGCGCTGGCCCGCCCGGGCTGCAAAACATCCTTGAGGCCACCGGCCACGAGATCATACCAGCCCTTGCCAGCGGTCTCCGCGCCGCAGACCAGCAAGCGGTCCGAGGCGCGCGTCATGGCAACATAGAGCAAGCGGCGGCGCTCCTCTTCTTCGCGCAGGTCTTGTTCCGCCTTGAGCCCTTGGGCGTAGGCCTCGGCGGCATCCTTGTTGGGCAGCCACAGCGGCATGCCGTCTTGGTCGAACAACCAGCCATCGCCTGCCACATTCTTGGTCTCGATCAAGGGCAAGATGACCAGCGGCGCCTGCAGTCCCTTGGAGCCGTGGACCGTCATGATCCGCAGCTTGCCGTCGCCCGCCTCCATGTCGCGCTTGATCTCGACGTTATCGCCTTCCATCCACTTCAAGAAGCCTTGCAGGGACGGCGGATGCTGGGCGTCATAGTCCATGGCCAGGTTGAGGAATTCGTCGATGGCGTCCTCGGCATCCAGGCCCAAGCGGCGCAACAGCTTGGCCCGGCCCTGGTGCTGTCCCAAGACCCAAACGAACAGCTCATAGAGCGGCACGGCATCGGCGCGATCCAGGCAATCTTGCAAGAAGCGCCGCGCCGCGCTCAGGCTGGCGCCCTGGTCCGCCAGCGCTGCAAGCCCGTTGCCGCTGCGCAAGCGGTCCCACAAACTGGCTTTACCGCGTCCATGGGCGAGCGCGAACAAGGCCTCCTCGGACAGCTCCAAGAAGGGCGATTTGAGCAGCCCCGCCAGGGTCAGGTCATCGTCGGGCAGCACCAAAAAGCGCGCCAAGGCCAGCAGGTCCTGCACTGCCAGTTGCTGCGCCAATCGCATGCGGTCACGCCCGGCAATCTGGCTGACCCCCAAGCCTTTGAGCTGCGCGTTGAGTTCAGCAACGAAGGCCGTGCGTCTGCGTACCAAGACCAGGATATCGCCCGGTTCGATCCGCCGCCGCATGAGCTGGGCGGCCCCAGCAGCGTCGCGCGTCTTGATGGTCAGATAGCAGTCGGGATCGTCCAAGCCCAAAGGATCATGGCACCAATAGGCGATCTGCTGGGCCAGCGCGCGCGCCAAGGCGCTGTCGGACTTGATCTCGGCCTTGGGTTTCAAGGGCAAGACCCAGCCGCTTTCCTTGGTAACAGCCGCCTCACCCACGCCCTTGGACTTGTTCTTAGCTGGCTTTTCGGTCTCAAACGGCGGCCAGAGCGTCAGGCTGCCGGGTTCATCGGCGCGGGCGGCCTGGTGGCGTGGCCAAGCAGAAGCTGCAGCGTCGATCACGCCTTGGTGGACCGAGGGCGGGTCGAAGACCAGATTGACCGCCTGCAAGATCGCGGGCACCGAACGGAAAGAGACGTCCAGGCTCAGGTCGGCAAAGCGCTGGCCACTGGCCTCGGCCCGCGCCGCAAAATGCTGGCGCATGCGGCTGAATTCGCGCGGATCGGCCTGCTGAAAACTGAAGATCGACTGCTTCTCGTCGCCCACGACAAACAGACTGCGGTTGCGTTCCTCTTCGAAGCCGCTGGGGTCAAAGAAAAGGTTGGCCAGCCCGCTCACCACCTTCCATTGCGCCGGGTTGGTATCTTGCGCTTCATCGACCAGGATGTGGTCCAGGCCTTGGTCCAGCTTGTAGTGAACCCAGTGCGGGCTTTGCTCCAACAGCTTGCCCGCGCGCTCAATTAGGTCGTCGAAATCCAGCAAGGAGCGGGCCTGCTTGACTTCGCGAAACCGGATCAAAAGCTCGGTCAAGAGGGTCAAGAAGGCCTGGTTGGCGCGATACAGTTCCTGCGCGCGCAGGGCATCAAAGGCGCGCTTGACGCCCTCCTGGAAGCTGCGCAGCGCCGGGATGTAGGCTGCAAAGGCCTCGCCATCCTTTTTGGCCGGGAAGTTGGTAATGCGAATGTCTTTGGTTTTTTGGATCAATAAACTCTTACAGCATGCCTCCCACGCCTCTTCCAATTCAAAACTACCGTCCATTAGGCCCGTCAATGTCAGTAGATTGTCTCTTAGGATCGCGCCGCTTCCTTCCTTTAACTCGCGCCAAGCCTCGCGAAAGTCGTCCACAGGCTGGGGCCCGATAGCGCCCCAAATCAACGCCTCGCGGCTCAGGCTCAGGTCTGCGCCCAGCTTGGCTTGCATCTCGGCCAGCACCGTCGGCAGGCCACCGCCAGGTGTCTCATCTGGGATCAAGCGGTAGAGGCGCGCGCGCTTGTCGGCGGCCTTCAGCATGGCGTCGCGGAACTTCATATCCTGCAGCAAGCCCGTCATCAGCGTCGCCGCGCGGCCCAGATCGCCTTCAGGGTCGTGGTAGGCCACCTGGATCAGCTCGGTCAGCTCGTGGTTCAACAGCTCGGCCCGGCCGCGATCATCCAGCAAGCGAAACCGCGGCGGGGTCTTGCTTTCGACCGGAAAGCGCCCCAACAGCGACTGACAAAACGAATGGATGGTCTGGATCTTCATCCCGCCCGGCGCTTCCAGAACCTGCGCGAACAGAGCTTGGGCCAAAGCCAGCTCCTTCGGCTCGGCAGGCCGCTTCAACAGCTCGCGTTCCAGCACCTCGGCCAGATCGGCGCGCGGCATGACGGCCCAGTCGGCCAGCTTAGCCTGCAAGCGGTTGGCCATCTCGGCAGCCGCCGTGTTGGTGAAGGTCAGGGCCAAAATGCGGTGCGGCTCGGCGCCATCGACCAGCAAGCGCAGCATGCGGTCGATCAAGACCTTGGTCTTGCCCGAGCCCGCCGAGGCCCCCACCCAGGCCGAGGTTCGCGGATCGCTGGCGCGCTGTTGGATCTGGCTGGCGCGCGCCACTTGCTCCTGACCGCCGCCCGGCGTCTGTGCATTAGCCGTCATGATCGTTGCCCTGCCATTCAGCCATACGGTGGAGATGCTGGTAGTCGTCGTAGGACTTGGCTGCGCCGATGTCGGCAAAAGAATAATAGGCCTGTTCGGGGTCAAAGAAGGCCTCGACCAAAGAGCGCAAGCCCGCTTCGGCCTCCTCGATCAGCAGGTCCAGTTCGTCGGCAGCGCCCACAATCTTCAGCTCGGCCACGCCGCGCCCGCCGTGCAAGCGCCAGTGCTCCAGGCTGGCCACGGGCTGGGCGTCGAAGCTGCCCCACCCCTTGTTCTGAGCAATCACCGCCTCCAAGGGCAACTGAGGTTGCAGCCCCCGACGCATGTCAGCCAGGCTGGGCACCTGCCCAGTCTTATAGTCGATGATGGTCAGCCCGCCGCTCTTCAAGCGGTCCACCCGGTCGGCGCGCGCCTTGAGCACAAAAGGCAGGTCCGTGCGCAGGCCGGGGAGCGCCCAGCGCTCTTGGGTTTCGCCTTGAATGGCGGCGATGTCGGCCAGCCGCTCGCGCTGAGTGGCGATGAACCAGGGAATGATGCGCTCCAACCGTTCTTGCCAGAAGCGGCGCTCCAGGGGTGCGTTGAGCTTGGTTTCAGCGCAATGCTTGGCGTGCGCTAGCAGCCAGCCTTCGGCCTCCGGCGGCAGGTTGACGCCATACCGCGTTAAGAAATCCTCCAGGCTCTGGTGCAGGGCATTGCCGCGGTCAGCAGGCGAGGGATCGGCATCAATGGGGTCCAGCGCCGACAGGCCCAGGATCTTCTTGGCGTAAAGGTCGTAAGGATTGCGCATCCAGGTGCGAATATGGGTCACCGACAGGGACTGGGGGCGTTGGTCCACCGGTGGCAAGGCAGCAGGCCGCGCGCGCGGCGCGATGGCCTCGGGATGGCGCAGGCGCTGCGACCAAGCCGCATAGGGCTCTAGCGGCGCCAGCTCTGCCAGCTTGGCCCCCTGCGGCAACACTGAATCAAGCCGCGCCAGCCAGCGCGAGCGCACCGACGGCGCCGTGCCCTGTTTTGCAGCGCGCGAGACCATGACCTGACGCGCGCCGAAGGCTTGACAGAAGTCGTGCGCCGACAAGCCAATTTTGCGTTCGGGCGACGGCAGTCCGATGGCCGCGCGCATGGGCCGCGACATCCAAGGCCCGGTGTCGGTGGGCACCGGCCAAACGCCTTCATTCAGGCCGCCCAGAATCATAAGATCGGCCTTTTGCAGTCGCGCTTCCATGGTGCCCCAAATGGCCAGGCGCGGGTGGGTGCCATAGGCCTTGCGGATCGGCTGATCCCCCATCAGGGCGTCGAAGACCTCGGCGTAGGACTTGGCGGGCACCGACAAGTCTCCCACGCCTGCCGAGGCCGCCGTCACCTCGACTGCCAGGGCCTCAAAGGCTTGCCCTTCTTCGCCCTGCCACAAGGGAGACGCTGCGGGCGCGATATCGTCGCCCTCCAGCAGTGCGGGCGCTTCATCGCTCGGCAAGGCCGCGAGCAGCTCCAGCACGGCAAAGTGACAGGCCAAGCGGGCCTGCAAGGCTTGGTCGCCGCTCTGCCATTGCGCTTCGATCAAGTCCCCCAGCGGAGCCAAGCGTGCAAGCGCTGCCTGAGCCGGCGCGATGTAGCGTTCGAGCGGCGCCAAGTGGCCGCCCTCTTCATTGATCGCGCGGATGCGCTCTGTAACCGCTTTGGTCAGCCCCTTGAAGCCACGCTCAGCCGGGCGTGGGCCGCGCAGCACCAGCAGCTCCAACGCGCGGACCTGACGGCGCAACAGCCCAGCCTCGTAGCCCAGGCGCGCCATGGGGTGCTTGAGCACCGAAAGCAACTCCACCGGAGCAAAGTCTTCAGCCAACAGGCGCGCGGTCAGGCGGACAAAGGCACCCAGCGCGGTGTTCTTGAGCGGCGTGCCCGCGCTCTCTTCGACCAGCACGCCAAAGCGGGCCAGCTCGGCCTGGACGCGACGGGCCAAGCCCCGGTCGGGCGTCACCAGAGCAGCGGTCCGCTCCGGCGTCTCCAGCGCGTGACGCAGTGCAAGCGCAATATTGGCTGCCTCCTGCGCGCCGTCGGGGCTTTCAAGGTAGGAGACCCCCTGCCAGGCTTCCGGCACCAGGCCTTTGCGCGCCTGCCAACCATGGTCAGGCGCGGCGATCGCCTTGGCGGGGAGCATAGCAAGCTGCACCAGCGCCAAGCGCTCGGGCGGGCAGAGGATAAAGCGCGGATCGCGAGCGGCTTCCAGCTCCGGCACGCTGGCCGGGTCAAAGCCGATCTCCTGGCGCAACAAGGCAAAGCCGTACTGCGGATGGCTGGGAGACGTGCTGATGTCGTCCCAAACGTCGGCGGGCAAGCTGGTGTCCAAACCCGGCAGCACCAGGCGGCCCCGCGGCAGACCCAGCACCGTCTTCATCAGCGCGCGCGTCGCCTTGATCGAGCCCGTCGAACCCGCCAGAATGAAAGGCTGCGGCGGGGTCAGCTCAGCCCAGAACTGGGCTTGCAGCATCATGAGGTGATGGCGACGCTCGGCGGGGTCGCTGAGCTGGCGTTCGGCCAGCAAGGCAGGCCAGACCTGGCGAATGATGGTCAAGAACTCCAGCGTCTTTTGCCAGTGTTCCGACAGCTCGGTTTCTTGAGCCAAGGTGTCGAGCAGGGCCAGGTCGATGGCCTCGGTCTGGCACTGGTCCAGAAGGCGCGCCAACTCATCGGCCATAGCCAGGGCTTGCTCGATCGAGTGAGAGAACAGCTTTTTGGCCGCCAGGATCAGCCGCGCCAGCAAGAGCCGCCGCTCCTGGGTCCCGATGGCCTCGGGGATGTCCTGCGCCAGCGCCAAGGCGGCCGAGACCTCAATCGGCAGCGCCATGAGGTCCAGCGCCTCCAGCTCGTCGCTGTCCAGATCGCCCACCGCCATCAGACGCGGTAGCAGCAGCGCCTTGGCCTCAGACTGGCGCAAGAAGGCCTCTTGCAAGCTGCGCACCGCCCGCCGGTTGGGCAGCAAAATGGTGGCGTCTTCCAACACCAGCTCGCCGCGCGCAACTTCGGCCAGAAGCTGGGCCGCCAACACGTCGGTAAAGGCGCAAGACGCCGGGATGGTCCAGATCTTGGAAAGGGTCTGGCTCACGGTCCTGCGCCGGCCTAAGCCCGGTTCTCGGTCAGGCTGCCGTCGCGCGACAACAGCAGAGCGATGGCGCGGGTATTGGGGAACTCGGCCATGATGATCATAGCAACCACTGTCAGCGGCACGCACAAGAACATGCCCGGCAGGCCCCACATAGAGCCCCAAACCGTCAAGGACAGCAGCACAACAAAGGGCGAAATGTTCAGCGAGGAGCCCATGAGCCGCGGCTCGACGATCGAGCCCAAAATCTGCTGCACAATGGTCAAAGCCACCGCCAAGCCCAAGGTCGCGCCCCAATCGCCGGTCTGAAGCAGCGTCATCAGCACGGGCATCAGCACCGCGATCACCGAGCCAATGTTAGGGATGTAGTTCAGCATGAAGATCAAGAAGGCCCAAAAGATCCCATGATCCACGCCCGCCGCCAGCATGATCACACAAGAAATGGCGCCAGTCAGAAAGCTGACCAAGGTCTTGACCGCCACATAGGATTGCACCCGCCGTTGGATCTGGGTCAGGGTTTGTTGCACCGCCGTGTGGGCCTCACCCTTGCCGAAAATGGCGGTCATTTTCATCGGGAACAGGTGCTGTTCCAACGACAGCAGCAACACATACAGCAGGACCAGCAGCGAGGTGGTCAGGATGCCTCGCGCTGTGTTGGCCAGGCTGCCCGCCAGAGCGACGAAGTTGAACTGGTCCAGCACCATGTTGATATCACTGTTTTCCAGCCCTACGCGGGTCGCTAGATCACGAAACAAGCTGGTCAGTTTGGCTTGGTAGAGCGGCGCTTCCGCCTGTATCGCCCAGAACTGACCGATGATGATGCGCCCAGCGACATAGAACAGCGAGGCCAAGGCAACGATCGTGAAGAGCTGCGATATCCATCGTGGCAGACGCGTAATCTTGTGGATGCGATACGACAGGGCCGAAATCAGGAACCAGGACATGAAGGCGATGGCCACCGGCACCAGCACCGAGCGCCAAGTGGACAAAAAGTAACCAATGGCACCGATGATCACCAGCGTTGCGGCCGTGATCAGAATGTGGGTCGGGGTAACGCGATTGCTCCCCCAGCCAGATGCATTGCTCATAGCAGTCCTTTCCCGTCAGCGCCTGCGATGCTGCCAGTCTAGGCGGCTGCGCGGCGCATTGCATTTTATTCCGCTTGGCACGATAGGCGTCAAGCACCCGCGTGCTTCAGTCGCTTGCCAAAGGCATCTGCTAGCGCCGAGGTGATTTGGCTTGAGCGCTTCGTGCGGTTAGGCTGCGCGCTCTTTGACGCGGAACCTCCACAAAACGAAAGCAGCCGTCCTGATGATCGCCGCCCGAACCTCCTTCTT
>CAZHYF010000014.1:8055-15120 GCA_964536635.1 uncultured Rhodospirillaceae bacterium
CTCTTGGCCTGTTCGCTCTTGGCCTGAGCGCTCTTGCCCTGTCACCGGCCCAAGCCTCTCTTTACAGCGACAGCACGGCGATTTTTCGCTTTGATGCCACTATGTGTCTGACCCAAGACGTGCCCGTGCATGCCGCGCCCCTGGCCGACTCGCCGGTCTTGTTCCAGATCAGCAGTGGAACCCCGCCGCGCCAGATCCACGTTTACGGTGCCACCCCGGACGAGGCTTGGGCCGAGATCTATGAGCAGCAGACCCTGGGCTATATCCCGGCCGCAGGCCTGGAGTGGGACGGCTGTTGGGAGCCAGCGTCTATGCCGGCCGGCCCGACACTCTATGAGCAGTTACCCGAAGACCAGTGGCCCTAAGCGCCGCGCCCTAAAGCAGACCACGGGTTTTCCAGAATTCATGCAATGAGGGGTTGAGGCGCTCGCCAGGAAACTCGCGCGCAAAGCGCTGCAACATGGTTGCGACCTGACCCCTGGCATCGGCGCTGTCGAGGAGATCGCCAAGGTTTAAGTGCTCGTGGGGGCACCCTTGACCTTCGGCCAGCGCCTCGATCTGCAACGCGCCTTTGCCGGTCTGCACCACCACAGAGCCGCCGGGCTGGATGGCAACGACCTGGCCTGGCGCTGCGTCTTGGCTTCCTTGCGTTGCCGATGCCCGTTCGATCCGCAGCTCCTGTGTGCCGATCCGCAGCCGCGCTTGTGGATAGGGATGCGCCAAAGCGCGCACCAGGTTGGCCAAATCGCGGGCCTCTTGGCGCCAATCAATCAAGCCATCTTCCGCAGTGCGCTTGGGGAAGTAGGCCGCCGGGCCCTGTTGCGGCTGAGCGCGGGTCAAAAGCCCCGGGTCTTGCACCACTTCTGCCAACATTTCGGCCGAGGCATGCGCCACCTTCCAGTAGGAATCGCGAATGGTATCGCTCTGGCTCAGCGCAAAGCGGCGGCTGGCCACCACCGGGCCCGCGTCCACCCCGGGCGTGATGCAAAACAAAGACAAATCGAACGCGGCCTTGCCCATGATCAGCGCCCAATTTTGCGGCGAGCGGCCCCGCCCCAGGCGGATGCCATCGCAGCTGCCGTGAAGGCCCAAGCCGCCGCGCCGGGCCTGCGCAAGCACCCATGGCGGCAAGAGCCTCTGCCAGCCAGTCACCCAGATGAGATCCGGCCCCGGGTCCAACAAGCCCGCGTCTTCGTCCTTCAGGGCATAGCTCCGCGCATAGGCGAAGGCCAAGCCGCGCTGCTGGCAGAAGGGCGCGATGTCAACATAGCCCGACACCTGGTCTCCGTCGCGCTGCTCGCAGGGTGCTAGGCCGATGACTTTGGTGATCGGCACCCCCAGCGCCAAGGCCCGATCAATGGCCTCCAACCCCGTGGACAGCGTGCAGAAGACCAGAACCCGCATGACCCCTGCCCGCGCCAATCAAGGGCAAGGGTTGGTGTAGTGGCGGTGGATGGCGTCGATGCCCTCCAGCACCTCTGCGGTCAGGGTCAGATCGGCGGCTCTGAGGTTGTGCGCCAGTTGCTGAATTGACGTGGCCCCGACGATGTTGGCGGTCACAAAGGGCCGTGCATTGACAAAGGCCAGCGCCATGAGTGTCGGATCCAGGCCGTGTTCGGTGGCCAAGGCCAAGTAGGCGTCAAGCGCTGGCTGCATATAGGGCGCCTTCAAATAGCGCGGGTTCTGCCAGACCGTAAAGCGCGAGCCCGCAGGCATGGCGCCACCCTGGTACTTGCCGGTCAAGAGGCCATTGGCCAAGGTCGAATAGGCCAACAGCCCGCAGTCCTCGTACAAGGCCACCTCGGCCAGATCGCCCTCAAAGGTGCGATTGAGCAGCGAATAAGCGTTCTGATTGCTGGCCATGCGCGGGCGCTGATCGGGCTTGGCTTCGTGGGCGGCCAAATAGCGCATGGTGCCCCATGCGGTCTCGTTCGACAGGCCAAGCGCCCGCACCTTGCCTTGCCGAACGAAGTCTTGCAGCGTGTCCAACACCTCCTCGAAGGGCGTGAAGTTGCGGTCGATCTGCCGGTTGAAGGCCGTGCCGCCTCGCCCAAATTTCTGCACGTCGCGCTCGGGCCAATGCAGTTGGTACAGGTCGAAATAGTCGGTCTGGCAGCGCTTGAGGCTATCTTCCAGCGCCTGGGTCAAGTGCGCACGACCAAAGGTGTTGTTGCCGCCTCGGATCCAGTCGGCCTCGCCCATGGGCCCCACGACCTTGCTGGCCAGAACCACCTGATCGCGTCCGCCGCGCCTGGCCAGCCAAGTGCCGATAAAGCGCTCGGTCGCACCATAGGTCTCTGCCGAGCGCGGCACCGAATAAAGCTCTGCTGTATCAATGAAGTTCACCCCCTGGTCACAGGCGAGATCCAATTGGGCGTGCGCGTCGGCTTCAGAATTTTGTTCCCCCCAGGTCATGGAGCCCAAGGCCATAACCGAAACACGGATGTCGCTGCGTCCAAGTGTGCGAAATTCCATATTTTTCCCCATAATTACTCAAATGATTCCTTTGGAACAGCGATTGACATTGTTCTGCGCGTTATTACATGGCAAGAACAAACATCTTCCATTCAGACAGGGAAATGACATGGTAAACCAAACTCGCTACGCGACCAGCACCGCTAGCTCGCAGGCCGCCTATGACGAGGGCCTGCGCCAGTACATGCTGCGCGTTTACAACTACATGACCTTGGGCGTGGCGCTGACCGGTGCCGTGGCTTGGCTGGTATCCAGCAGCCCCGCCCTGCTGGCTCCGCTTATGTCGTTGAAATTCGCACTTTTCTTGGGCGTGATCGGCATGGGCTTCTTTGCCAACCGCCTGTTCTTCGCGCGCAACCCCATGGTGGGCTACGTCGCCTTCTTCGTCTATGCCGCCATGTGGGGCATCCTGATCGCACCTTGGTTCTATGTCCTGCAGGCCTCTCAGGTGATCAACGCCTTCTTCATGACCTCGGCTATGTTCGCCTCAACCAGCCTCTTTGGCTACACCACCAAGCGTGATCTGAGCCCGGTTGGCCGCTTCTTGTCGATGGCAGCCTTCGGTCTGTTCTTCATCGTCTTGGCAAGCTGGATCCTGCCGCTGTTCGGCATCACCTTCTTTGCAATCGGCTCGACCTTCCACATGCTGATGGCTGTGGCGGTGATCCTGGTCTTCGCTGGCCTGACCGCCTACGAGACCCAGAACATCAAGCAGATGTACGCTCAGGCCGCTGCGCACGGCATGGACAAGCAGTTCGCTGTTATGGGCGCCTTCGTGCTCTACGGCTACTTCGTGACCATCTTCGTGTGGATGATGAGCCTGTTCAGCAACGACTAATTCGGCGTTGTAGAAGCACAACAGGGTCGGGCCTTCGGGCCCGGCCCTTTTTTTGTGCGGGTGTTGGCGGTTATCGTCACGCCAGAGGCAGCCAGGGCCCATATGCAGCCAGGGCCTATGTTCTACCAGGGCCTATGTGCAGCCGAGGCAAAGGCAGTCAGCCTTTTTGGCGCTCCGCCCAGGCGTCCATAGCAGCCTCGATCATGGCCACCGCCTGATTGCGCGGCCAGCGCAGATGCAACGGCGCAAAATGCACCTTGGCCCGCCAGGCCTCGGGCAGGCGCAACCAATCCTTTTCGGTCGTGATCAACTGGGCCTCGTCGGCGCGCGCACGGCGATAGAGATTGCCGAGCGCCGCCTCAGGGAAGGGCTGGTGGTCGCCAAAGGGCTGTGTATCGGTCAGCCGATACCCCGCCTCGCTCAGCGAGCGAAAGAACTTGGCCGGCCGCGCGATGCCGCAAAAGGCCAGCACCAGAGGCCGCGCCGGCGCCGCCTGCAAAAAGGTCTGCCCCTCGATCAGGCTCAACCCCTTGGCCTTGGCCGCAGACAGCAAAGCGGGCAAGCTGGGGTGGTCTGGCTCCTCACCGGTGCGCAGCACGATGAGGGCTTGGCTGCGCGCAAGGCCCAGCTTAAGCGGCTCGCGCAGGGGTCCAGCAGGCAAGGTGCGCTGGTTGCCGATGCCGGTTCCCGCATCCACCACCGCAAAGGTCAGGTCCGGGCGCAGCGCCGGGTTTTGCAGCCCGTCGTCCATCACGATAAGGTCAAAATCGCCCGGCTTGCCGCGCTTCAAGGCTTGCGCCAAGAACTGCATGCCTTGGGCGCGCGAGCGCGACACCAACACCGGACAAGAGGCCGCGAGCAACAAGGGCTCGTCACCAACCTGGGCGGCGCTGTGGTTCAAGGGGTCCACCCACAAGGGCCCGGCAAGCTGCCCGCCATAACCCTTGGACAGCACCAAAGGGCGATACCCGCGCGCGGTCAGACCTTCGATCAAGGCGCGCACCACCGGGGTCTTGCCCGCGCCACCAGCCGTAAAATTGCCGACGCAAATCAGGGGCAAGGGCGCCTGCACCGGCCTGCCCAGAGAGCGATAGCCGCGCACGGCACCGCTGTAGGCCCAGGCCAAGGGTGCCAGCGCGCGCGCTTGCCAACCGCCTTCAGACCAAAATCGCGGCGCCTTCAGTTCAACCATGGCTCGGCTCTTCGGCGCTGGCAGCCTCGCCGCAGAGGTCTGCAAAAAGGCCCGGCCTATGGCGATCATCCAACAACGCTTGCAGCGCTGCTAGCACTGCCTGGCTTCTGTGCTGATCTTGCAAGTTGAAGCGACCGGCCGCTGCCATCATGGCCGCCCGCTCCTCGTGGTGTGCCAGCAGCCCGTCCAACGCGCGGGTCAGGGCGGCTCCGTCGTCCACCTGGCGTGCGGCTCCAGAGGCCAACAGCGCATCCGCTACCGCGCGCGTATTGCTCATGTCTGGGCCAAACAAGAGGCTGGTGGGGCCGCGCAGGGCCTCGAAGACATTATGCCCGCCGAGCCCCAGGTTCATGCTGCCGCCCAGGAAGGCAATCGGCACCGCGCCATAGAGCGATTGCAGCAGGCCCAAGCGATCGACGATCAACAGCTCGGGAGCGGCATCAGTATCGGGGATCCACTCGGACAACAAGGTCACAGCCAGGCCCTCGACGCGGGCCTGCGCAGCCAGCTCGGGAACCCGCTCGGGGTGGCGCGGCGCCAGGACGGTCAACAACCCAGCAAAGCTCTGCCGCAATTGCTTGGCGCTGGCATAGACCAAAGCCTCCTCGCCGGGGTGCGTGCTGGCCGCAAGCCAGCGGTGAGGAAAGCTGCGCAGGGCCTCGATTTTCGCCAGCGCCTCTGCTGGAACCGGGCTTGGCCGCTCGAAGATCTGTTTCAGGTTGGCAGTGCCCTCAACGGTCACGCCCAAGTCACGCTCAAAGCGGCGTGCGCTAGCCTCATCTTGCGCCAAAATCAGGTCAAAGCGGCCCAAGAGGCTGGCAAAAAAACTGCGACCGACCAGGCGCCAGCGCCGCGCAGACCGCGCCGACAAGCGGGCGTTGATCAAGCCCAGGCGCACCCCCTGCTTGGCGGCCAGATTGATCATGTTGGGCCATAGCTCGGATTCAATCCAGATGGCGCAATCGGGCTGCCAGTGGGCCAAGAAGCGCCTGATCCAGTGCGGGTTGTCCAGCGGGGCGTACTGGTGGAAGGCGCGCGGCGGCAAGCTTTCGGCCAACAACCTGGCCGAGGTGCGGGTGCCGGTGGTGATCAAGACCGACAGCTCTGGGTCTTGCGCCAGCAGAGCGTCGATCACCGGCAACACGGTTTGGCTCTCGCCGACGCTGGCGCCATGGAACCAAATCAGGCGGCCGTCCGGGCGCGGCTGGCTGGCCTGGCCCATGCGCTCAATCAGGCGCTGCGGGTCTTCCTTGTCCTGCTTGCGACGCCACCCCAGCAAGGCGCGCAGCGCGGGGCCGGAGGCGGCGCTGAACAGGGCATAGGCGTGGCGAAGAGGCATGGGCGATGCGCGGAACTTGGCGAAAAGAGCGAAGCTGGACGCCGCAAGTTTGCGCGCCGCCGGGGCTCTAAGCGAGGGGAACTGGCTCTAGGCTATGCCCGATGCGCGCCCGGCACGCAAGCGGCAAACCGACTCGCCCCGGCTAGCGCTCGCCGGTTTGGTGGGGCTTTGCGTCGGCCTTTGCCTCGCCATTTATCGGTCCAGGCTGGGCCGGATCTTGGCTGCGCGCCGCCGCATAGCGCGCCATGCGCCGCTTGTTGTGCTTATCGCGCGCCAAAGCGAGTTTGCGCAATATGGCCTGGCGCTCAGCAGAGCTTGGCATAACCAGGGGCGGACGACCACAAAGGGCATCGGCTTCTTGGGTCAGGGCATTGAGCCTTGCGCCCATCTCCTCTTGGCTTTGGTCATCGACCCAAAAGGGGCCGTCGATCATCAAGACCGCACGACCGAAAGGCAAAGGCACCAGCATGTGATCCCAGGACCGCGTGATCACAAAGCCGTTGGTGCAAGAAAAGCTGCCCAAGAACATCGGCACGTTGTGGTCCTTGGCCAGTTTGTGCCCGACCGAGTTGAACTCATAGCGTGGCCCGCGCGGCCCGTCTGGGGTGATGCCAATGGCGTCGCCGCTGCGCAGGGCGCGCAGCATCTGGCGCGCGGCCACCACCGGCGCTTCGACGCCAGAGCCGCGAATGGTCTTGATGTTGAAACGGCCCGCCAAGCGCTCGACAATATCGCCGTCGCGCGATGGGGACACTAGCATGCTCAAGGCGTGCTTATGCTTGATGCGAAACCCGTCGTAGTAGAGCGGTGCCATCATCAGAAGGCGGCTGTGCCAGAAGCATGCGACGTAGGACTTGCCGCCTTGCGAATAGGCCTCAGCCTCGGGCGAGATACGAATGTCCCACGAGCGCTGGCTCTTGTAAATCCACCATAAGACCGTCGGCAAGGCATGCTGAAAGACCGCGATCAAGGCCCGCAGCAGCCGACGTGTGAGCCTTTTTAGCATGATTGCGGTCAGTCCTCCTGTCGGCAGGCGCTGACCGCGCCTGCTGGCCTGGTGCGCCCGGCACCAGCTCGCGCGCTTGCTTTGCGCCCACATAAACGATTCCGCGCCGCATTTGTCCATGATTAAACCGCAGACACGGGCAGAGAAATGCAGCATCCAGCTTGTTTCGCACCCCACGGCGTTGCAAAATGTTGTGCCCTACGCCCTGTCCCCTA
>CAZHYF010000014.1:15220-24743 GCA_964536635.1 uncultured Rhodospirillaceae bacterium
TGGCGCACACGCCCTTGCCGGAGCCCGAAGGTCCATCGTGTTAGATTCTGTCGCCCTCAAGCCGCTCGACCGTGAGCTATACGCCGCCTTCTCTGCCTACGATCACGGCATGCTGGCGGTGGGTGACGGCCACGCGCTTAGTTGGAGCATCGCGGGCAATCCCAACGGCGTGCCGGTGCTCTATTTACACGGCGGGCCGGGCGGCAGTTGCAACGCGATTTTCCGTCGCTTCTTTGATCCCGCGCACTATCGCGTCATCATGGTTGACCAGCGCGGCTGCGGGCGCTCGACCCCCTACGCCAGCACGGAAGGCAACACCAGCCAGGCCCTGCTTGAGGACATCGAAGCACTGCGCCAGCACCTCGGCATCGCGCGTTGGATCTTATTCGGCGGCTCCTGGGGCAGCACGCTGGCTTTGTTGGTTGCCCAGCGCTGGCCCGAACACTGCTTGGCCTTGTGTTTGCGCGGGGTCTTCTTGGGGGGGCAGGATGAGATCGACTGGTACCTGAACGGCATCCCGCGCTTCTATCCCGAGCACAGCAACGCGCTGTTGGACCACCTGCCGCCCGAGGAGCGCGCCGATCCGCTTGCAGCCTACTACCGCCGCCTGATGGACCCCGATCCTGCCGTCCACGCCCCGGCAGCGGCCGCATGGACGCACTATGAGATGAGCTGCGCCAGCGTCGAGCCGCGCGGCAGCAGCCACAGCAGCGGCCTGCGCGCCCGCCGCCCGGACCAAGGTCGCGCAACTCTGGTCGCCGGCCATCCGCGCAACCTCAACCCTGTGAGCGACCCGCGCCCCGCCGGTTCGCTGGCCCTGGCCCGCCTGGAGGCGCACTATATGGCCAATCGCTTCTTCCTGGAGCCCGCGCAGATCATGCGCGCCATGCCCACCATTGCCGAAATCCCCGGCATCATTATCCACGGACGCCATGACGTGATTTGCCCCCCGCAAACCGCCTATCGCCTGGCCGCCGCCTGGCCCGCCGCCCAATTGCGCTTTATCGCCATGGGTGGACACTCGGCGCTTGAAACTGCTATGCGCCGCGCTTTGGTGGGCGCTATGGAGAGCTTGAAGACCATCAAGGCCTAACAAGCGGCCGACTGAACCCGCCACCTACCACCGAACACCCCCATCCACCTGCCCCCTTCCACCTGCCTCCAGGAGACCGCCCCCATGACAGCCGCCCCTATGACTGCCCCCCCCAGCCCCGCGACTTCCCCGGCGATCAAGCTTGGCCTGATGGGCGCAGGCGGCCGCATGGGGCGCATGCTGATCCAGACCATCTTGAACCAGCCCGGCGCGGCTCTGGCGGGCGGCGCCGAGCAACCAGGCTCTGAAGCCCTGGGGCAGGATTTGGCCAGCCTGGCGAACCGCCCAGCCATCGGCCTTGTCGCGACCGACGATCGCCGCGCGGTGTTCGAGGCCGCCGATGTGGTGATCGACTTCACCCACTTCAGCGCCACCGACGAGACCCTGGCTCTGGCCGCAGCAACGGGCACTCCGGTGTTTTTGGGCACCACCGGCCTGACCGAGGCCACGCAAGAGCGCATCCGCAAGACCGCTGAGCAGGTGGCGATTTGCTGGGCCGCCAACACCAGCCTGGGCGTCAACCTGCTGGCGCTGCTGGTCGAGCAAGCCGCTAAGGCGCTGGACCCCAGCTTTGATATCGAGGTGGTGGAGGTCCACCACAACAAGAAGGTGGATGCGCCCTCGGGAACCGCGCTCATGCTGGGTGAGGCGGCCGCCAAGGGCCGCGAGCAAAAACTGTCCGAAGTGGCTTGCTATGCCCGCGACGGCCACGTCGGCGCGCGCCCGGATGGCGAGATTGGCTTTGCTACGCTGCGCGGCGGCGATGTCGCTGGCGAGCACACCGTCATGCTAGTGGGCGAACAGGAGCGGATCGAGCTGACCCACCGCGCGACCAGCCGCTCGATCTTTGCTGCGGGCGCAGTCAAGGGCGCGCTGTGGCTGCCGGGCCAACCTGCTGGGCTCTATTCCATGCGGAATGTGTTGGGGCTTTAGAGCCCCAGCGAAGGCTTGCGATTGGCGACGACGCACGAACAGCGCTAGTCGTCGTCGAAGCTCTCCAGCTTCTCGTCCAGATGGTCCTCGAAGTCGGCCGCCTCATCGGCTAGGTCCATCATCTCGATCGAGCCGGGCGTGGTCGGCACAATGGTGACGCTTTCTTGCAGCTCTTCAGGCACTGCGTCGCGCACCGTCATGCGGTAGGCGATGAAGGTCAGCATGCCGGCCGACAGGACCGCCGTTGTCAAAAACAACCCTTCCGCCCGCCAGCGCATGGCAAACGAAGCCAAGATCGGCCCGATGGTCGCGCCCACCGAAAAGACAATCAACAGACCAGAAGCGGCCGAGATGTATTTTTGCGGCGCGATGTAGTCGAAGGCCTGGGCAATGGCGATGGGGTAGACCGAGGCCTGCGCCCCGCCAAACACCACCATCAAACCCAGCAAGAACCAAATACTCGGCAAGTGGCTGGCGCTGGTCAGCAAGAGCACAGAGATCGCCATGGCGACCGCCAATAGCCCGATCAACACCAAGCGACGATCCAAAGCATCCGCCAGTCGCCCCACCGGGAACGTCAGCAGCATACCGCCGACAAAGATCGAGCCGGTGAACAAAGAGGTCTCATACACGCTGAGCCCCAGGCGTTGGCCGAACACCGCCCCCAAAGCCTGGGTCGAGCCAACCAGAACGCCGCTGCCTAGGGTGCCCGCGATCGCGGTCGGGGAAGCCTTGACAAGCTCCATCAAGCCCATGCGCTGCACGTCGCTGAGTTCGGGCGCATCCAAACGGGTCATGGCCACCGGGATCAAGGACAAGGAGCCAAGGATTGACGCCACAATGAAGGGCTCGAAACGGGTGAAGTCCCAGACGTTGACCAGCAATTGGCCGCCGATCTGCGCGATGTAACTGGTGATGACGTAGATGGCCAAGACCGTGCCCCTGCTTTCGGCGGGGGTGCGGTCGTTCATCCAGCTCTCGACGGCGGTGAAGATGCCCGCCAGGCAGGCGCCCGACAGCAAGCGCAGCACGGCCCAAACCGCCCAATGATCCAAAATCGGATGGGTCAGGAACAGAGCCGATTGCAGGGTCGCGAAGATGGCAAAGGCGCGGATGTGGCCAACCTGGTTGATCAACCGGGTTGCGTAGAGCGCGCCCACCAAGAAGCCCGCAAAATTGCCCGCCATAACCACAGAGGTGACCGTGGTGTCATAGCCGCGGCTTTCCATCTGCAAGGCCAGGACGATGCCCAGCAAGGTCGTGCCCACCAGCGCTATTGAGGCCCCCCACAGCAAGGCGCCAATGGTCAGGACCGTCGAAAAGGCGCTGTTGGTGGGTGGCGAGCTTGGGGTCATGGGCAGTCTGTCTCTTGGCGTGATATCTGACCTTAGGGGCATACCCCGGGGCCTGACAATGGCAAAACGGCCCGCACCCTAGCCAGGTACGAGCCGCTTGCAACAGGTTTTTTGCTTCGCAGATCCCGAAGCACAACCGCCTCAGGTTAGTGGCCAGCGCTCATAGCAGCGCCTTTTTGGGCGGCCTCGGCCAGAGCCTGCTTCAACACCTCGTCCATGCCCAGCATGATGCCCAGGTCCACGAACCAACCCATCTTGTTGGCCAAGATTACCAGCACTGCGAGGCCCAGGTTCATTGGAATGACCAACAGGGTGTAGGCGATGGCCTCGGGCACATAGGGGCCGCGGAAGCCAATGGCGCGCGCAGGGATCAACATCCAGCCCGGCAGCTCTTCGCGATGGATCTGGTTGGTGAAGACCACGATTGCCACCAGCGAGGAGAAGACGAACATCGGCGCGCCCAGCATGATGAGCGACAGGTTGAAATAGAACTCTTCCAAGCTGGCTGGCGGCGCCAACATCGCACCCGCAAAAGGCGACGAAATTGCTGCGCCAATGAACAGGCCCAAGCCGTGCAACTTAGCAGTGATCATTTCTCCCATGCCAGGGATCTGCTGAATCAGAACCGCCAGCATGATCAAGCCGAGCGCATTCAAGCCGCCGTCGGTTAGCTCGTGGGCGGTACGGTGTACCAGGTCCAGCGTGTCCTTGTGGCCGCGCATGCCGTACCACAGGGGCGAAATGGCGGAATAAAGGAACACAAGGCCGATACAGAAGAAGGGGTTGTGGGTGATGATGATCGCCAGCAAGGCGACGACAAACTCGCCGCCAGCCATGGCCTGCTTACGGTCGAAGGGCGCCGCCTGGATCTGAACCGGGAAGAAAGCGCCCGCGATCAAGCCCAGCAGGATGCTGTAAGGCGTCAGGACCACCAGCAAAGGCCAGCCGGCATTGGGGTTGTCCAAGCCAGCAGTGATGTAATAGGGCAGGCCCCAAAGCTCACCCAGGTAGAAGCCACCGCCCACGGTCAGCGCCGCAAAGGCCGCGATCGCTTTCACCGCGAAGGCGTTAAAATTATTCGGCGTTTGCGTGGGGAAGAAAACAATACCGGTGGACAGCAGCAAGATGACGGCAAAGCTGTCAAAGAACAGTGAGATGTGCCCGGCAAAGACCACAAGGGCAAAGGTGGACCAGAAATTTGAGCGGGTGAAGAAGGTCGGCATTTTGAAGCCGCAGTAGGCCACGACCATGGTCAGGTAGAGGGCAACCAACAGGGTCTCGACCGTTGCGCTGAGGTGCAACGGACCGTGTGAAATGTGGCCGTCTTTCCAAGGAAAAGCCCACCAGACCAAAACAGCTCCCAGCAAGAAGCCCAGAATAATGCTTTCGGTCGTGATGATCCGACGTTGGCCCGAGGACAATTCGGGCAAGTCGTCATCCATATCGACCTCTTGCGCCTTGGGGGTCTCGCTCATGTGTGGCCTCTCCTTCTTTTATGATGTGTGACTTGCCGGACATATATACATCGCCAAAGGGCCGTGTCACCCCCCGTCACTGCCGCTTTCGGTCTGGAGAGACGGGATTCGACGAAACAAGGCCACAAGCAGCATGGCGCCGGTCAGCGCGCTCATAACCCAAATCAGGGCCTGCGCGCCGAAGAGCTGCATTCCAGTGCCAGCAATCGGTGGCATCAAAATACCTCCAAGGCCCCAGCCCAACGAGAAAACGCCGTTGGCAGCAAGGAGGCTTTGGCCCGCGAAGCGCTCGCCCAGTTCAACCATGCACAAAATGAAAATCGGCATGAGCGAGCAGCCAAGCGCGATCGAGACCGGCCAAATCCAAACCGACTGGGCCGGCAGCACCAACAGACCCCAAGGCAGCAGGGTCGCCGAGGTCAAGGTCCCCAGCCACAGCAAGCGCCGCGGCGTGATGTCGATCAGCCAACCGTAGACCAGCATGAAGATCGCGCCAGACGCCATGATGACCGACAGGAGCTGTAGCGCATCGGTCAGCACCATGCCGCGGTCCTGCATGAAAATGGCGAAGAAGGCCAGGATCACCTGATCCAGCCCGCCGATAACCATGGTCGCCAGGGCCAAGAACAGCATCAGCGGCAGCACCGACCAGGGGCTGGAGGCGGCTTGATCGGCCTTCCAGCGCGGCAGCTTGTCGTAAACCGAGCCGATGATAATCGCCACAGTGGTCGCAAAGGTAAAGCTCAACAAGAAGGGCTTCAGGTCGTCGGTGCCCACCCAGGCCAAGATTGTCGGACCCAAAGCAAAGCCCGCCGAGGTCAAAAAGTTATAGAAGCCCAGCACGCGTCCGCGCGAGGCCGCCGGGGTCGCCATCAAGATCCAGGTTTCGGCGATGACGAACTGCGAGGCCACACAGACCCCCAACACGAAGCGCAGCGGGAACCAGAGCCAGATATTCTGCACCAAGCCAATCGCCAGCATGGTCAGGCCCAAAATCAACACCGACAGCATGGCCCAGCGGCGCGCACCCACACGCGCGGTCAGCGGCGAGACGATCAAACCCAAGGTCATAATGCCAATCGGCGTCATGGCGGCGTTCAGCCCGATCAAAGCCTCGCCGTGTCCCTGACGCGCCAAAATGGCTGCCAACAGCGGATACGACAGGCCTTGGCCCATGGAGAACATCGACACCATGGCCATGACCACGAAGGTCACCCAAGGCACAGAGCGAAACGGAAGCATCAAACCAACTCATCAAGACAGCGCGCATCTGCCAGCCAGAATTCGCCTAGACGCGCGCAGGCGCGCACGCTAGAGCCAAACAGGAGGCAAAGCAAGCACGCCCCCTACAAATGCCGCCGCAAGAGGCCCGCCATGACCGACCTAACGCACCTGACACCCAGCGATCCTTGGCTGTTATTCAGCTTCATCGCCGTCATGTTGGCGCTCAATTTCACGCCCGGCCCGGCGGTGTTCAAGGTGGCCAGCGACGCCATGGCCTCGGGGCTCGGTCCGGCGCACGCCAGCATTGCCGGGGTTTTTGCCGCCAATTTCTTCTACGCCCTTTTGGCCGCTACCGGCGTTGCCGTGCTGGTTTTTGCCTTTCCGGGCGTCTTGTGGGCCATCAAGTGGCTGGGCCTTGCCTACTTGAGCTACCTTGCTTTTGGCGCGCTGCGGGCGGCCTGGCAGGCGCACCAAGGGCGGTTGAAACAGCAGCCCGCACGCCCGCTGTGGCGGCTGTTCGTCGGCAGCTTCGTTTTACAGGTCTCCAACCCGACCTCGTTGCTGTCCTTTGGCCTGATGCTGCCGGTCTTTGCCGGCCCGGGCGACGGACTGGCCTGGCGCATGATCGCCCTCGCCTTGCTGTCGCTGGCCCTGGAGTATCCGGCCATGCTGTTTTACGCCAGCTTGGCGGCCTGGTCGCGCAAGACCTTGCTGGGCGGTCGCCAAGCACTGATCTTGCACCTGGTCTCGGCGGTCTTTCTGGCTTTGGCGGTGGTCTTGATCGCGCTGAAAGATTTCAACCCGCCCGCGGCTGGCTAGCCGCCAAAGCGGGTGCGCTTGGGTTGCGGCAGCGCACGGCGGCGATATTGCAGGGCTTCGGATAGATGCAGGCTGGTGATGGCCTCTTCGCCCGCCAGATCGGCGATGCTGCGCGCCACCTTGATGACGCGATAGAAGCCGCGCGCAGACAAACGCAGTTGCTCGACGGCTTGTTCCATCAAGGCCCGCGCTTCGCCGTCCAGAGGCGCTGCCCGCTCCAGCAGGTCACCGCTGAGTTCGGCATTGCAGCGCAGCCCGGCCGGAGCCTCCAGAGCCGCGAGCCGGTCGGCCTGGCGTGCCCGCGCGGCCTCGACCCGCTGTAGAATGACCAAAGACGCCTCGCCGCTCGCCTCCTTGGCCAGCTCCAAGGGTGACAGGCTGGCCATTTCGATCACCAAATCAATGCGATCCAACAGAGGCCCTGACAAGCGGTTCTGATAGTCCTGCCCGCAAGCCGGAGCCTTGTTGCAAGCCATATCTGGATCGCCCAGATAACCGCAGCGGCAGGGGTTCATGGCGCCGATCAACTGAAAGCGCGCTGGGTAGGTCACATGGGCATTGGCTCTGGCCAGCGACACGCTGCCGGTCTCCAGCGGCTGGCGTAGGGCCTCCAGCGTGCGGCGTTCGAACTCGGGCAGCTCGTCCAAGAACAAAACCCCGCGGTGCGCCAACGAGATTTCTCCCGGCTTGGCGCGCAGGCCGCCCCCGGTCAGCGCGGGCAGCGAGGCCGAGTGGTGCGGATCGCGGAACGGCCTTTGCCGCAGCAGACGCCCGCCGTCCAATTGCCCTGCGATGGAGTGGATGGTCGAGACCTCCAGTGCCTCAGCGGGCGAAAGGGGTGGCAAAATGCTCGGCAGGGCTGCTGCCAGCATGGACTTGCCCGCACCCGGCGGGCCGATCATCAGCACATTGTGGCCACCGGCGGCTGCGATCTCCATGACCCGCTTGGCGCTGGTCTGGCCCTTGATATGGGCGAAGTCGCTGGCGCGAAAGTCAGCCTCGGCCAGCTCGGGCTCGGGCGCGGTCAGGGCCGTTTCGCCTTTGAAATGGCCGATCAAATCCAGCAGGTGCGCAGGTGCCAGCACACTGGGTGGTGAGGCCCAGGCTGCTTCGCCACCCTGGACATGCGGGCAGATCAGCCCCAGCTCGCGCTCGGCGCCAAAACGAGCAGCCGCCAGGATGCCAGAGACAGGCGCGAGCGAGCCGTCCAGGCCCAGCTCACCCAGAGCCAAATAGCCGTCGATCTCGTCTTGCGCGATCAGCTCCATGGCCACCAGCAAGCCAAGGGCGATGGGCAAGTCGAAGTGGCTGCCCTCTTTGAGCATATCGGCAGGTGCCAGGTTGACCGTGATCCGTTTGGGCGGCAGCGCCAGCCCGATGGCACTCAAAGCCGCGCGCACCCGCTCCTTGGATTCGGCCACCGCCTTGTCGGGCAAGCCAACCAGCGTGAAGGCCGGCAGGCCGCCCGATAGCTGCACCTGCACGTCAACTGCGGCGACATCAATGCCTCGAAAGGCCAGGGTTTGGATGTGCGCAGCCACCGGCTTCTCGATACCCTAGAGGCGCTTTTCGATCGCGTCCCAGATCAACGCTGCACCATCGACGCCGGTGAAGCGTTGCAGCTCTTGCAGGCCGGTCGGCGAGGTGACGTTGATCTCGGTCAGCACGTCGCCAATCACGTCGATACCGGCGAAGATCAAATCACGCTCGACCAGGGTCTGTTGCAGGCGCGCGCAGATCTCACGGTCGCGCTCGCTCAGCTCGATGGGCTCAGCGCGACCACCGACGTGCATATTGGCCCGCGCCTCACCGGCAGCAGGGACGCGGTTAATAGCACCGATTGGGACGCCATCAACCAAGATGATGCGTTTATCACCCTGGCGCACGGCGGGCACGTACTGCTGCACCATGAGCTGCTCGCGCGAGGTGGCGATGTGATTTTCAAACAAAGCGCTCAGGTTCTCATCGCCGGGCTTCAGGTGGAAGACGCCTGCGCCGCCGTTACCGAACAGCGGCTTGACGATGATATCCTGATACTCATCGCGAAAGGCGCGGATGTCGTCCAGATTGCGAGTGATCATGGTCGGCGGCATGAGGTCGGGAAAGTGCGTCACCAGCAGCTTTTCCGGCGAATTGCGCACATGGAAGGGGTGGTTGACCACCAAGGGGCGCGGGTGATCCAGCTCCAGCAGGTGGGTGGCTGCGATGTACTGCATGTCAAAGGGCGGATCCTGGCGCATCAGCACCACGTCAAAATCCTTCAAGCACTTACGCGCCACCATCTCACCGGCCGTGAAGTGGTTGCCCGGCTCGCGGCGCAGGGTGACCGGACGCGCCGAGGCGCAGACCTGGCCGTGCCAATAGGTCAAATCGGTCACCAGATAGTGCCACAGCTCATAGCCGCGTTTTTGCGCTTCCAGGCCCAGAACAAAGCTGCTGTCGCCGTCGAGGTTGATGGGCCCCAAGGGGTCCATTTGCAAGGCGACTTGAAGAGGTGATGAAGCGGACATCAGGGGTTCCTTTGTGGCTCGGGTCCAGCGCAGCAGTGCGGCGGCGCCTCGTTCAGCCAGGGTTCAGTTGGGGTTCAGACAGCATTCAGTGCAGCCTTGCTAAGACACATCCAT
>CAZHYF010000015.1:0-2746 GCA_964536635.1 uncultured Rhodospirillaceae bacterium
CGCTCCAGGAGGCTCTGGAGGGCGACGAGGATCGCCAGCGTTCACTGGCCTCTTTGCGTCGTCGCCGTGAAAAAGAAAAGCAGCAAGCACAAGCCGCACTGGCAGAAGGAAACAAAGTCGTGCGTGAAGTGATTGTGCCCGATAGCATCACCGTTCAGGAGCTGGCCAACCGTATGGCCGAGCGCTCTGGCAACGTGATCAAAGCGCTGATGAAAATGGGCGTGATCGCGACCAACAACCAGAGCATCGATGCCGACACGGCCGAGCTGATCGTCGAGGAATTCGGCCACAAGCTGCGCCGCGTCTCTGAAGCCGACGTGGAAACCGACGTTGCGGGCGTGCCCGAGGACGATGCGGCAAGCCTGAAGCCGCGTCCGCCGGTCGTGACCATCATGGGCCACGTTGACCACGGTAAGACCTCGCTTTTGGATGCGATCCGTAAGGCCAACGTCGTCTCTGGCGAGGCTGGTGGCATCACCCAGCACATCGGTGCCTACCAGGTGAAGACCGCCAACGGCGAAATCGTCAGCTTCTTGGATACGCCGGGCCACGCCGCTTTCTCTGAAATGCGCGCGCGCGGTGCCAACGTCACCGACATCGTGATCTTGGTGGTGGCAGCCGATGACTCCATCATGCCCCAGACCGTCGAGGCGATTAACCACGCCAAGGCCGCCAAGGTTCCGATTATCGTGGCGGTCAACAAGATCGACAAGCCGGGCGCTGACCCGCAGAAGGTCAAAACCGACCTGTTGCAACACGAGCTGCAAGTCGAAGACCTGGGCGGTGAGGTGCAGTGCGTTGAGGTATCTGCGCTCAAAAAGATCGGCCTGAACGAGCTTTTGGAGCAGATCACTCTGCAAGCCGAGCTGTTGGAACTGAAAGCCAACCCAGACCGCAGCGCCAACGGATCTGTTGTCGAAGCACGCCTGGACAAGGGCCGTGGTTCCGTTGCGACCGTGCTGGTCGAAGGCGGCACCTTGCAGCGCGGCGACATCGTCGTGGCAGGCACGACGTGGGGCAAGGTCCGCGCGCTGATCAACGATCAGGGCAAGCCGATCAAGTCCGCTGGCCCTGCCATGCCGGCCGAGATTCTGGGTCTTAATGGCGTGCCGGTCGCAGGCGACAACCTGGTGGTGGTCGAAAGCGAAGCGCGCGCACGCGAGCTGACCGCCTTCCGCCAGGCGCAGCAAAAAGAAGCCGAGCAGCGCGCGCGTCGCGGTACGCTGGAGCAGATGTTCTCGAACATCCAGTCTGGCGGCGTTCAAGAGCTGCCGATCCTGATCAAGACCGACGTGCACGGTTCGGCGGAAGCCATCGTGGGCGCGCTGGAGAAGCTGTCTACAGAAGAGGTCAAGGTGCAGATCTTGCACTCGGCCGTCGGTGGTATCACCGAGTCCGACATCACGCTGGCCAAGGCTTCGAATGCGGTCATATTCGGTTTCAACGTGCGTGCCAACCCCCAGGCCCGCGCCGCTTCTGAGCGCGAAGGCATCGACATTCG
The DNA here is from genome assembly GCA_964536635.1 of uncultured Rhodospirillaceae bacterium. GTDB lineage: Bacteria > Pseudomonadota > Alphaproteobacteria > UBA7985 > JAUIBT01 > JAUIBT01. Next base: position 1,502 of record CAZHYF010000015.1, read on the forward strand.
CTACTATTCGATCATCTATGAGCTGATCGACGACGTGAAAGCCCTGCTGTCTGGCCTGCTCAAACCCGAGCAGCGCGAGAAGTTCTTGGGCTACGCGGAAATTCGCGAAGTGTTCAACGTCACCAAGGTCGGCAAAGTGGCAGGCTGCTACGTCACCGACGGCGAGGTCCAGCGCGGTGCCAAAGTGCGCTTGCTGCGCGACAACGTGGTGATCCACAACGGAACTCTGAAGACCCTGCGTCGCTTCAAGGACGAGGTCAAAGAGGTTCAGAATGGCTACGAATGCGGTATGGCGTTCGAAAACTATTCGGACATCCAAGTGGGCGATCAGATCGAATGCTATCTGATCGAAGAGATCCAGCGGCAGCTCTAATATGGCAGCCGCAAGCTCTTCCCGGCGTGGCGGCGGCTCTGGACCCCAGGGCCCCAGCCAGCGCCAATTGCGCGTCGGTGAGCAGATCAAGCACATGCTGGCTGAAGAGCTGGCACGCGGCAACTTCCACCACGACGACCTAAAGAACTGTTTGGTGACCATCACCGAGGTGCGCAGCTCGCCTGATCTGCGCCACGCGACGGTCTTTACCGGCATCTTTGGCGCTTCGAGCCACAAGATGCGCCTGGTTTTGGACGCTTTGAACGAGCTGGCGCCGCAGATCCAAGGCGCGTTGGGGCGCAAGCTGGCGATCAAGTTCACGCCGCGCTTGCACTTCAAGCTGGACGAGTCGCTGGAAGAAGCCGACCACATCAACCGCCTGCTGCACTCCAGCAAGGTCAAGCGCGATATCGGCTACGACGACGAGGCAGCCGAAGCCGACGAGCAAGAGCGCTAGGGCGGCAGGTGCAGGGGGCAGTCATAAGGCCGCTTGCCCACAGACTTATCCCCTCACCAAACCCGCAAGCCAGACGGTTCGCGGGTTTTGTTGTGCTTGACGGCTTATCCCCACTCTTGGGCGCTGATCTTGCTTGCTTTTTCGCCCGCCATGCTCTGCACTCGCCGCAAGCAAGCCCGCAGATGCGTCGCTTGCCGCAACCGTTGGAGCCGCTTTTGCCTCGACGGTTGACTGCGGCTCCTTGATCTGATTGGCGGATACGCTCCGCCGGTCTCAGCAGACAAGGAGGCTTTATGCTTCGCGAACGGGCCGAGGTCTTGCCCAAGTTTTCAGGCCGCAATCTTACGTCGCCAGGGGGTTTGCAGCGTGCCCCGCGCGGCTCCGCCAGGGTCATTCCGCTGCGGCCCATGGTGGC
>CAZHYF010000015.1:2846-23091 GCA_964536635.1 uncultured Rhodospirillaceae bacterium
TCCGCAACAGAGCCTGGCCTTGCGCCAAGCCGTGGCCTTCGCCAAGGCCGTGATGGCCCAGGCCGACGACCAGGGCCGCGTTGACTACTACGACCGCTGGGGGAACAAGGTGTGCCTCAAGCCCTGATGCGCCGGGCGCGCTGGACCAGGGGCCGGACATGAGCGAGGACCGTAAGGCAGCGCCCCAGCCCGCAGGAAGCAGCGAGGCGGCTCCGGTGACCTTGAGCGCCGAGGACTACGAGGCCTTGATGGCGGTGCTGGCCACCTATGAACGCCTGGCCGACATCGACCCCGAGACCACCCGGCGCATGCGGCTGATGGAGCGCATGCACAGCCTGCGTGAGGGCGTCTTCAACCGCATCTTTCCGGTCTTTGTCATAGGCTATTGCATCAACCTGGCGCTGTTCAGCCTGCTGATCCTTGCCGATCGCCTGATCCTGCCGCTGGTGGCGGTCTGGAGCGCCTACTAGCACCAGCCCCTGTTGGAGGGCGAGATCATCTTGTCGGTCATAGCCGCCACCGTCGCCCAGTCGGCGGCCTTCGTGCTGGGCATGGGTCGTTGGCTGTTCCCGGCCAAACCTCTGTAGCAGCGCAGCGGCAGCCCACCAGACCTTGCGAGCCTGGCGCACTGCTCTACATTAGGGCCAACTCCCTCTTGGCCTGGTCTGCATGCTCCTGCCCGTTTTTGTCGATACCCGGTTTCGTCCGCGCCTGCCGCCCGGGCACCGCTTTCCCATGGGCAAATATGTGGCCGTGGCCGAGCAGCTCAAAGCGGCTCCCGAGGCCCGGTCTCTGCGCTTCTTACGCCCCAAACCGCTGAGCGAAGCGCAACTGTTGGCCGCTCATGACTGTTGGCCCCAGGTCCGCGATCTGGCCTTGCCGCTGGCCATGACAAAGCGTCTGGGCCTGCCGCTTGCAGCCGATGTGCGCGACCGAGCCCTGGCCGCCGCGGCGGGTACCTATGCCGCGGCGCTGACGGCGCTGGATACCGGCCTGGCCTGCAATCTGGCGGGTGGCTCACACCATGCCGACCAGGAGAGCCCGGCGGGGTTTTGCACCCTCAACGATGTTGGCATCGCGGCGCGTGCGCTGTTGGATCAAGGCCGCGCGCAGCGGATCTTGGTCTTGGATCTGGATGTCCACCAGGGCGACGGTACCGCGCGCATGTTCCAACACGAGGCACGGGTCACCACGGTCTCGCTGCACTGCCAGGATAACTACCCCTTCGATAAGGCGCGTTCGGATCTGGACTTGGCTCTGGCGCGGGGCAGTGCTGGCGCGGCCTACCTGGCGGCCCTGGAGGCCCTGTTACAGCGCCTTGATGGGCAGGCCTTTGATCTTGCCTTCTATAATGCCGGGGTCGATCCCCACCAGGACGATGCTTTGGGGCGCTTGGCGCTGAGCGGCCACGATCTGGCCGAGCGGGACCGCCGGGTGCTGGCCTGGGCCTGGCGGCGTGGCCTGCCGCTGGTGACCCTGATGGGCGGCGGCTATCAGCGCGACCTAGAGCCGCTGGCGGCGCTGCACGCGCAAACCGTGCTGTTGGCGGCCCAGCAAATTGGCACGACTTGAGCGCAACGCCTCAGTTTAGGGCGTCAGGAAGGCGGGCAGGGGCTTGGGCGCTGCCGTAGCTCGCTTAGCCTGAACAGTGGGCGTCGCCGCAGGGGCCTGCTGGGGTTGCCTCCAGCCCAACTGGGGGTTGGCGCGGATCAGGCTCTGGGCGATGCGGCTGCCAAACACGCAGGCGTTCGGCCGATTGAGGTGCAGGCCGTCCGATGTGGCAACCTCGCTCTGAGTCATCAGCTTGGTGCCGGAGATGAACTGGCAGCGCCCTGCGGTCTCCTCCTGGATCACCTCGTTGACCAGTGCCACTTCCTCGTTGGTCTTGCCGTACTTGGGGTTGAATTTGGAGACCCAGGTCGGGGCGACATAGAAGCAGGCCTGCCCTTCTGGGATCAGCGCCACCAAATCGTTGGCATGGATGTAGGCGCGCAGTTTGGTCTTGTAGTCCTCGCGCGCGGCCTGGCTGGACAGGTTGCGATCCTTGCCATAGCCGCTCTCGTTGTCGCCCAAGATGAAGCCGATCAAGTCGGGTTTCATGCTGGCAATCGCATCATGGATCAACAGAGCACCGGTGTTGGCCTTCATCTCCACGGCCTTGCCGGAAAAGGAGATGTCGTCGCGAAAGGCGGGACCGAAGGGCGTACGGCTTCCCAAATAGCTGCGCATCTGGGAGCCCCTGGCCTTGGCGAAATCGCAGGCGTAGGGGCGGCCTTCCTCGAAGGTGCGGCTGGAGGCCCCGCAGAGAGCCAGCGAGTTGGCGGTGGCGCCGCGCGCCTCCAGCGTTTCGTGGAAACACTGGCCGACATGGCCCACCAGCACCGAGGAGCCGAACAGGATAACGCTGGGCGGCTTGCCGTCCTGGCCCTGAGGCTTGACCGCTTGCGATGCGATGCTGCCCGGCACAGCGGTCTTGGCGGCGGTCTGCATCAAGATGGCAAAGGGCGAGGGCTTGGCGCCCTGGCTCTGCGCAGGACTGGCGGCACCCAACAACAGCGTTGCAGCCAGACAAGCAGTCAGGATGGAGGCAAACAGGACGCGCTGATCCAAAGCGCGTGAAAAGGAGAGGCGTTCAAACAAGTGCACGAGATGGGTTTCTATGTCTTGGGGGCAGAGCCCTTGAGGTCTTTGGTGATCGCTTGCAGTGGCTGCCGTGCGAGCGGCGACGCCCACCGCAGCGGCGGGCGCCTGCTTGGTCGTGGGCCTAGCCTTTCAGCTCGATGCCCAGCAGCGGGAAGGCGGTGACGGACTTGGAGCCTTGCAATCCACGGATCGCGGCGTTGGTGCCGGGTCCGAACAGGCCGTCGATATCGCCTTCATAGAGGCCGCGCTCCTTCAGCTTGACCTGCACGGCCTTCAGCAGCTCGGCTTCGCGGTCTTGCCACTGGTTGGTCAGGCGGTTGGCGACCCAAGACGAGCCGCGATCCAGCGCTTGAATATAGAGATCAGCCGCAGCGCCCGGCGAGCGCTTCACGCCGTTGCCGGTCTCGTAGAGGCTGCCCAGATAGCCCAGCGCGGTGCCTTCGCCTTGATTGGCGGCCGCCTGATACCAGGTCGCAGCCTGCTCGGCGTTGGCATCGGTGCCGGTGCCATTTTCGTACATCCAGCCCAGAGTGGTTTGGCTGTAGGCGTTGTCGAGGTTGGCGGTCTTCTCCAGCAGCTCAAAGGCGTCGGCAGGGCCTTTGCCCTCCAGGCGGCCGCTGAGGATCAAGCCCGACAGGTGCAGCGCTGCAAAGGGGTCGCCGATGGTATCGCCGGCCTCCAGGTCGCTGACGGCCTGGTCAAACTGGTTGGCGCTGTCCTCTGAGCGCAACAGCAGCCAGGCGCGCACGCTGTAGCCGTGCGGGTAGTCGTCCAGAGCAACGCCCTTGAGCATGTCCAGCGCTTTGCCGTTCTGACCTTGCGCAATGAGCGTACGGGCCAGCAGTACGGCAGCCTCGGCCTGGCTGGGATCCAGATCGCGCACCGCTTGGCAGGCAGCGGCAGCCTTGCCGAGCGCCTCGGCGCTCAACACCAGGCCACGGGCCTTGATGCGCGGGGCCACCAGGCGGCAATCGCCCATCATGCCCACGATCTGGTCCTGCATCTTGGCTTGCAGAGCGTCCAACTTGGCGCGCGCGGCGGCCTTTTGCTCGCAGAATTCGCAGGTGTCGAGGTAGGCGCGCAGAGCTTGCAGGTTGTCGTCTGCCAAGGCCGTGCGGAAGCTTGCCAACTCGCGCTCTTTGCGCGACGCGGCCAGCACCTGATCGAGCTGCACCTGAGCAACCGGCTTGAAGTTACAGGCGCTACAATTTTGGATGTAGCCACGCAGCGCGGCTTCGCTGCCCAGTGCCCGCGCCTCATCCCAGGCGCTCTGATCTTCGGCTTCGCTCAACAGGGTCTCGCGCAGGGCGACGGCCTCAACCTGGAACTCACAAAAGCGGCAAGAGGTGAGGTAGTTGGTGATTTGCAGGGCATCGCCAAAGCGCTTGGCGGTCTGCCACTGCTGGCTCTCCTCTTCGCGGGCTTGGTTCTGCTTGACTGAGAACAAGAGGCTCTCGGCTTCGGCGCGGCGCGGACAAATCTCACAGGTCTTCAGATAGGCTTCCAGTGCCTCAGGCTTTTCTGAGGCGATGACCCGCTTGGCCAACTGGGTCTCGGCCAACAGGCGGGCATCCGACTGCTGTAGCTGGCTGCTGACCTTGCGGGCTTGCTCGCGCTGGGGGCAGAATTCGCAGCTCGCCAAGTAGGTAGTCAGCGCGCCACCGTCCTCCATGATGATCGAGAACTGGGCCTCGGCCAGCTCGCGCTGATAGCCGATTTCATCGCGGGAATCGCGGGGCAAATTGGGGTTGATGGCCAGCACTTTGCTGTCAGCCGGGGCGGCCACCCGTGCGTAGACCAAGCGAGGCTTCAGGTCGGTCATGCGCAACAAATAGGACTCGACCTCGCTGGGCGTCACTTGGCTGTCGTCGTTGCCAAAGGGCGCGCGGTCGGCATAGCCGGTGAGGATGCGCCGCAGCGTGGTGGCGGCATCGGCGAAGTCGGCAGCGCTGGGCGTGTCATCCGCCTGGCTCAGGACCAAGACCAGCGACAGGGCCTGAAGCGAATTGGCAAGATCGCTGACCAGAAGGTGCAGAGCGCTGACCGCTGTTTCGCTGCCTTGGGCTAGGTTCAGCACCAAGAGCCCCTGGCTTCCGGCGGCGCTCAAGCTGGCGTCCATGCGGCTTGCGAAGGTCTTGAGGGCCTCCAGATCAACCGAGGCTGAGGCCAGCGCTAGGTTCAGACCGGTTTCGCTGCGCTGGATGCGTCCTTCCAGATAGACAGTCTTGGCCAGGCCGGCAGGATCAGCCAGGCCGAGCACATAGTCCTCGTCGCCCAAACCCTGCAAAATGTTGGCGTCAAACACCGGTTTGCTGGCCTCTGCCGGGCTCGCCGGAAAGGCGCTGCTGCTCAGGTCGAGCGCGGTTTGCTCGGACAGCGGCAGGTAGACAAGGCGGTAGGCTTGGGCGCGCGCCTCTCCGCCAACCAAGCTAAAGCTGGCTGAGGCGGCTAGGAAAAGTCCAAACAAACAGTGAGTTAGGCGAGAAATGAGGGAGCGCATGCATCATCCTATGACTGGTGGCTGCGGGAAGATCTAAGACTGGTATTGCATTATGCTTTGCAAAATGCACATGGAATTCGGCCAGTCCTATCCAAAATGGGCGAAAACATCAACCCTAGGTGGTAAATTTGCTGGCCGCTTGCGGTAAAACCGTGCCGCTCTTTGTTACATGCGCGCGCACCCCTAACAACCAGTCCAAGGCGGTCAGAGCAGCGCGCTCGCGGTAAGTTGATCGCGACGACTGGCCCGGCCTGGTCAAACGGAAACAGCGCGCTTCAACGCCCTGCGCATCGGCCAGGGCCATCCAGCAGGTACCGACGGGCTTACCCGGCCGCCCGCCGTCTGGCCCGGCAATGCCAGAGATAGCCAGCGCGCGCGCCGCCGCGCGTTCGCTGTCGGTCTCCAGGCTGGCGCGCAGCAGGTCCAGCGCAGCGCCCGCCATGGCGGCGACGGCCTCGCCAGACACGCTGCCGTGCTCGATGAAGACTTGCGGCTCCAGGCCCAAGAAGCGGGACTTGCTGGTATGATCGTAGAGCGTCAGCCCCCAGCGCAGCACCCGCGAGGCCCCGGCTTGGGCCGATATGGCAGCGGCCAGCGCGCCGCCAGTGCAGGTCTCGACCAGCGCCAACGGTTGGCCTTGGGCGATCAACGCCTGTACCAAAGGGGCAAGTGCCGCGTCCTTAGAAGCCGACAAATTTTGCTCCTTGGAGCAAGACGACAGCGGTGATGCCCGCGGCGAGGCCCGCGCCCATGTCGTCGGCATAGATGCCCAGCCAAGGCGGTTGCCAGCGCTCCAGGCTGCGGATGGGGACGGGCTTGAGGATGTCGAAGACGCGGAACAAGAACAGCGCCAAGAAGCCCTGCATAAAGCTGCCGTGACAGAACAGCAGCGCCAGGGTGACGCCCGCGGTCTCGTCGATGACGATGCAAGATTCATCCTCTTGCGGGTTGGCCAACTTCAGAATGAGCGCGCAGCCGCCGCAGATCAACACCGCGAAGACCAGGTCCAAGGTGCCAGGCAAGATGGCAAAGGGCCAGTACAGCACCAGCGCAGAGGCCACCGACCCCACCGTTCCAGGCGCGGTGTTGGCGTGGCCCAGCCGGCCCAGCGTGGTCAGCGAACGCAGCAATTTGGGGCTCATTCCAGCAGCCCTCCGGCCATCAGGGCATCGACCGCTGAGGCTTGCTCTGCATCATCGCTATAGGGCACCGCGATCGAGGCCACCGCGTGGGCGGCGATGCCCTCTTGGCGGCCGGTAAAGCCCAGGCCCTCGCTGGTGGTGGCCTTGACAGCAACCCGGCTGACGGCGACGCCCAGGATCTCGGCCAAGGCCGCGCGCATGGCGGGGCGATGGGGGCCGATTTTGGGCTGCTCGCAGACCAGGGTGACGTCGCAGTTGACCAGCCGCCCGCCGGCCTTGGCGATCAGCCCGGCGGCGTGGCGCAAGAAAACCTGGCTGTCGGCGCCCTTCCACAGGGGGTCGGAGGGCGGGAAATGCGCCCCGATATCGCCGTCGGCCAGCGCGCCATAGATGGCATCGCAGAGCGCGTGCATGCCGACATCCGCATCCGAGTGGCCCGACAGGGCTTGATCGTGGGGAATGTCCACACCGCAGAGCCGCACCAGGCCCTGGTCGTCGGTGTTGGGGCGAAATCGGTGCACGTCATAGCCAAAGCCGACGCGGGTTTCGGTCTGCATGGAGCCGCCCTGTCTGGTGATGTTGGGTCCGAGAAATCGGCATCATCGGTAGCAAGTTTTGCCGCAAAGCTCAAAAGCTAAAACTTGGGATTGCTGCACGAGAGCGGCTCTTACGCTTCCAGTTGGATCAACGCGCGCACCAGAGCTAGGTCGCCCTGGCTGGTGATTTTGAGCAAGCGCTCGTCGCCCGCGATGGCCGCGACCGGCAGGCCCAGCACCTCAAACAGGCTGGCGTCATCGGTCAGATCATCGCGCCCGGCGAGCTGGCGGTGGGCGCTCAAGATGGCCGCAAAGTCAAAGACCTGCGGGGTTTGAGCCCGCATCAAGCCCGCGCGATCCTGGGTCGTTGCGACCTCCGCGCCGCCGGGGTCGAGCCGCTTGAGGGTATCGGCAACGGGGAGCAAGGGCAGGCTGGCGCCCGTTGCAGCAGCGGCGGCCAGCAGGCGGGCTGCGACCTCGGCGCTCAGCAGCGGTCGGGCCGCGTCGTGGATCATGACCAGCGCGCCGGGCTGAGCCTGCGGGGCCAGCGCTTCCAGGCCCAAGCGTACCGAGTCTTGCCGGCTGGCACCTCCAGCGGTGATCAGACAGCGCGCGCGCAGGTCGGGCGCCAAGGCCGCCAGCGCCGCTTCGGCCTCTGTACGGTAATCGGGGTGGATCACCAGCGCGATCCGCTGTGGGCCTGCTGCGGCCTCTAGGCGCGCTAAGGTCTCGCCCAGCACGCTGCGCTTGCCCAGGGGCTGGTACTGCTTGGGAAGCGCTGCGCCAAAGCGCTGCCCGCTGCCAGCGGCGACCACCAGGGCCAAGGGTGAAGATCCGTGCGCCAAGGCGCTGCGCGATAGGGTCATAAAAGCCAGAAAACGAGGTCAGCAAGACGGGTCGCCACCTTGGCCAAAGCGAGACAATTTGTGAAGCCTTCCTTTTGCCCGCGTGCGCGGTGGCGTGCCTGCTTGTCTGCTTGCCAAGTCGCTCGCAGGTTGATATCTGTTGCTCAAAAGCAACACTTGCTCCCCGTCTTTGCGTCTCTTTGGCTGTCTGACCGCCTTGCTCGATTTCACGACCCCTGCTGCAACTCTTGAACCTCCGACGGGCAGCGCGCCGCTGGAGCCTTTGCGATTGCCGGGCCTTCCGCCGCTCGATCCGGTGGTGCTGGCGCCCATGTCCGGGGTGACCGACAAGCCCTTTCGGCGCATGGCGCGGCGCTTTGGAGCCCAGTTGCTGGTCACCGAAATGATCGCCAGCGAGGCGCTGATTCGCCAGATCCGCGACAGCCGCAAGCTGCGCGACCGGGTTGATGACGAGCGCCCCATCGTTGTGCAGTTGGCGGGCGTCGAGCCGCAAAGCATGGCGGCGGCGACCTGCGTTGCCTTTGATCGCGGCGCCGACATGGTGGACGTGAATTTCGGTTGCCCGGCCAAGAAGGTGACCGCCAAGGCCTCGGGCTCTGCGCTGATGCGCGATGAGCCCCGCGCCATTGCCATTTTGCAGGCCGTTGCAGAGGCGGCGCAGCGTCACGCGCCGGGGCTGCCGGTCAGTGTCAAAATGCGGCTCGGCTGGGACGAAGGCAGCCTGAACGCGCCCAAGCTGGCCAAGGTGGCCGAGGATCTGGGCTTTGCGCTGGTCGTGGTCCACGGCCGCACGCGCTGTCAGTTCTATAAGGGCCAAGCCGACTGGCGGGCGGTGGCCGCGGTGACCCAAGCGGTCAAACTGCCGGTGCTGGTCAACGGCGATATCGGCGATCTGGCCTCGGCGCGCCAGGCGTTGGCCGACAGTGGCGCGCAGGGCGTGATGCTGGGTCGTGCCGCCCAGGGGCGGCCCTGGCTGATGCGCCAGGTGGCCGACGGCTTGATGGGGCGCGCGGCGCTCAGCGAGCCCTCTTGGCAAGACAAAGCCGCAGCGGTGAGCGGCTTCATGCAAGACATGGCCCAACACTACGGCGAGGCTCTGGGCCTGCGCAACGCACGCAAGCACCTGGCTTGGTTCGCCCATGGCCTGCCGCAAGCGGCCGCGTATCGCCGCCAAGTCATGCAGGCGCGCAGCTTGGCCGAGGTCGAGGCCTGCGTTGGCGCCTTCTTCCACGGGGCGGCTGAGGCTGTGCCCGAGGCAGCGCCTCGTCCGCAGGCGCGAGCGGCCTAGCCATGAGCCAATCCGCCCGCCACCAGGCCGACACCTTCCTTGAGACCTGCGATCCTGCTCGCGTTTTAGCGGCGCTGCCGACGCCGGTGCTGGTAGTGTCGAAAGAGACCCACATCCTTTACGTCAACGCAGCGCTGGAGACCCTGTTAGGCTTGTCGCAAGGCAGCCTGCTGGGCCACCCCTTGGCGCGCTTTATCGCCGAAGATCACCCGCTGTTCTTGCTGATCGCGCGCGCGCGTCAGCGGCGTAACCGCATCACCGATCACGGCCTGAACCTGTCCTCGCCCTTGATCGGCGCCCACCAGGTCTCGGTCAACCTGACCTGCCTGGACGAGGAGGGCGACCCGGTGGTCATCGCGCTGACGCCCCAAGAGCAGAGCCAGAAGTTTTCCGAGCATTGGGCTCAGCGCTCGGTGGCGCGCACCATGGACGGCCTGGCGGGCATGCTGGGGCACGAGATCAAGAACCCGCTGTCGGGCATCCGGGGCGCGGCGCAATTGCTGGCGCCAGCGCTGGAGAGCGAGGAGGACCGTGAGCTGGTCTCGCTGATCGTCGAAGAAACCGAGCGGGTGGCGGCGTTGGTCGATTCCATGGAGGCCTTCAGCCAGCCGCTGCGCTTCCGGCCCGAGCGGGTCAATATCCACCGCGTGCTGAAGCGGGTGGTGACCTCGGCGCGGGCGGGCTTTGCCGCCCAGGTCAATTTTGTTGAATCGTTCGACCCCTCGTTGCCGCCGGTGGCGGGCGACACCAACATGCTGATCCAGGTGCTGATGAACCTGGTCAAGAACGCCGCCGAAGCGCTGGAAGGCCAACCCAACCCGCAAATCACCCTGACCACGCGCTATCGCCATGGGGTGCAGATCACGCTGCCCGGCAGCCAAGCACCGCTGCGCTTGCCGCTGCAAGTGGCGGTGCGCGATAACGGCCCGGGCATCCGCGAAGAAATCAAGGCCAACCTGTTCTCGCCCTTCGTCACCTCCAAGGCCGGCGGCAAGGGCTTGGGCTTGGCGTTGGTGGCCAAGATGGTGCAAGATATGAACGGCGTCATCGAGCTGGATAGCGAGCCCGGCGCCACCGAATTTCGCTTGCTTCTGCCTGACTATCAGCATCAAGATGCGCTGCCCGAAGGCTTGACCGCTCTCGGTGCCGTCGAAGCCAGGGACCATGAGGATACCCCATGAGTAAGGGCTTGATATTGCTAGCAGAAGATGACCGTAGCATCCGCACGGTGGTCAGCCATGCCCTGACCCGCGAGGGCTACGACATCAAGTCCACCGACCAAGCGGCCCAGTTGTGGCAGTGGGTCGAAGAGGGCCTGGGCGATCTGATCGTCACCGATGTCAATCTGCCCGACGGCAACGGCTTGGAGCTGATCCCGCAGATCGCTGCCAAGCGGCCTCAGTTGCGCATCATTGCCATGTCGGCGCAAAATACCCTGCTGACGGCTGTCAAAGCCAGCAAGCGCGGGGCCTTTGAATATCTGCCCAAGCCCTTTGATATTGCAGATCTTTTGCGGCACGTGAAGACGGCCTTGGCCTCGCCGCCGGACTTCGAGCCCGCTGCGGGCGGACAAGCCGCGCTGGCGCCAGAGGAAGAAGACCTGCCGCTGATTGGGCGCTCGCCCGCTATGCAGGACATCTACCGCGTGCTGTCGCGCCTGGTGGTGACCGATCTGACCGTGCTGGTCAGCGGCGAGAGCGGTACGGGCAAGGAGCTGGTGGCGCGCGCGCTGCACGATTTCTCCAAGCGGCGCAACGGCCCCTTCGTGGCGCTCAACATGGGGGCCATCCCCAAGGACTTGATCGAATCCGAGCTGTTCGGTCACGAGAAGGGCGCCTTCACCGGCGCGGTGGCGCGCTATCTGGGCAAGTTCGAGCAGGCACAAAAGGGCACGCTGTTCTTGGACGAGATCGGCGACATGCCGCCCGAGGCGCAGACCCGCTTGCTGCGGGTGCTGCAAGAGCAGCAAATCACCCGCGTCGGTGGCCGCGAGGCCATCAAGTCCGACGTGCGGGTCATTGCCGCCACCCACCGCGACCTGCGCCAACTCGTTAAGCAGGGCCTGTTCCGCGAGGACTTGTTTTATCGCTTGAACGTGGTGCCGCTGCGCCTGCCGCCCTTGCGCGAGCGCGCCGAAGACATCCCGCTGCTGATCGCCCACTTCGCCACCAAGATGCAGGATGAGGGCCTGCCGCCCAAGCGCTATAGCAGCGACGCGCTGGAGCTATTGAAGCAGCAGCCCTGGCCGGGCAATGTGCGCGAATTGGAAAACCTGGTGCGCCGCATGGCGGTGCTGCACCCGCAAGACCAGATCGACCTGCAACAGGTGCGCGCCGAGCTGGAGGCCGAGCGCCGGGTTGCTCAGCGCAGCGACCATGATGCAGAGCAAGAGGGGCTCAGCGCCGCCATCGCGCGCAACCTGCAAGGCTATTTCGACCAGCACCTGGGCGGTCTGCCTTCGCCGGGGCTCTATAACCGCGTCCTGCCCGAGCTGGAGCGCCCTTTGATCGTCATGACCCTGAAGGCCACCAGCGGCAACCAGTTCAAGGCCGCAGAGGTCTTGGGCCTCAACCGCAACACGCTGCGCAAGAAGATCAAAGATCTGGGAATCGAGGTCAGCCGTGGCGGGGTCTAGAGCGCTGCTTCAGGCGATGATGGCGCGTCTGCAGGCTTGGCTTGGGAGCCGCAAAGCTGCTTTGGCGGGCTTGCACTCGGGACCGGCGCGCCAGCCCTGGCCGGATCGCGCCTGGCTGCGGTTCTTGACCGACGAACTGGAGGCTCCGGTCCTGGCCTTCCTGGTCTCGGCGGCCATGATTTCGGGCTACATGACCTTCATTCGCTTGTCCGAGGGCTTTGTGCCCAGCGCTGAGAATACCGGGCTGCCCACGATCCTGCTGATCGACCTGGGACTGATTGTGGTGGTAGCGCTGCTGCTGATCCGCCGCTTCCTGCGCTCGCTCGGCGGGCTTGCGGTGGCGCGTGCCGGACGCCGTTTGCTGCTGCGCATGGTGCTGTTCTTCAGCCTGGTGGCGCTGGTGCCAACGGTGACCGTGACGGCGGTCTCGATCCTGTTGGTCAATTTTGGCCTGCAATCCTGGTTCGCTTCACCGGTTTCGACGGCGGTCAAAGAATCGCGCAAGATCGCCGAAATCTATCTGTCCGAACGCGAAAACACGGTGCGCAACAATGCGACCGCTCTGGCCGGGCGCTTGGCGGGCAGCGAAGAACTGCGCACGCTGGACACCGACGGCCTGACCCGCGTCATGGACCAAGAAGCCGCCCTGCGCGACATCGCCGAGGTCTTGTTGGTGCAAATTCAGCAGGGCCTGCAAGATACAACGCCGATCGCCAAGGCGGGCACCGATGACTTTAGCCAGGCGCGCCAGGTCGAATTCACCTTTGACGACTTGCGCCGGGCCAACCAAGGCGAGCTGGTGCCGCTGCCGGGCTCCATCCAGAGCCGGGTTTCGGTTCTGCTCAAGCCCGATGTGAGCCTGCCGCTCTACCTTTTGGTGACCCAAGAGGTGGACCCCGACGTGCTGGCGCGGGTCAATTTGACCAAGCGCGCGGCCAACGTCTATGAGGGGCTGGAGGCCTCGACCGAGCAGACCCAGCGTTCGGCTTTGATGATTTTTGCTGTTATCGCAGCAGCGCTGGTCTTGACTGCAGGCGGCATGGGCCTGTTCTTTGCCGCCTCGATTTCCGCGCCCATCTCCTGGCTGATGCAGGCTGCCGAGCAGGTCGGCGGTGGTCGGTTGGATGTGCACATTCCTGTGCCCAACACCTCCAGTAAAGACGAGTTTTCTAAGCTCATTCAGGCGTTTAACCGCATGATCAGTCAGCTTCGCAGCCAGCGTGCGGCTCTGTTGGGGGTCAATAGCCAGCTCGACGAGCGCCGCCGCTTTACCGAAGCCGTGCTGGCGGGCGTATCGGCGGGCGTGATCGGCCTGGATCCTGAAGGGCGGATTCGCCTGGCCAATCGGCGCGGTACAGAGCTGCTGGGCATCGACCTGGCGGGGCAGGTTGGCACCAAGCTGGCGACGCTGGTGCCCGAGTTGGCCGAGCTGTTGCAGCGCGCTTTGGCCAGCCCCGCCAAGATCCACGCTGAAGAACTGCCGCTGGTCAACCGTAACCTGGAAAAGCTGACCTTGAAGGCCGCCGTGCTGGCCGAGCTGCGCGATCAAGAAGTCCTTGGCTACATCGTCACCTTCGACGATGTGACCGAGCTGGTGGCAGCCCAGCGCTCGGCGGCCTGGTCCGACGTGGCGCGCCGGGTTGCCCACGAAATCAAGAACCCGCTCACCCCCATCCAGCTCTCTGCCGAGCGGCTGAAGCGGCGCTATCGCAAGCAGCTCACCGAGGGCCTGGAGACCTTCGATCTTTGCACCGATACCATCGTGCGCCAGGTGGATGACATTCGCCAGATGGTGGACGAGTTCTCCTCCTTTGCGCGCTCGACCAACCCCAAGCTGGAACGGGTCGAGGTGCTAGGGCTCTGCAAACAGGCGCTGTTCCTGGAGGGCCAGGCGCACCGCAGCATCCGCTATCAGCTTGAAAGCGTCGAAGAAACCCAGCACGCCAGCCTGGACGCACGCCTGTTCAACCAAGCGCTGCTCAACATACTGCGCAATGCTGCCGATGCGCTGGTCGAGCACGCCGAGGCACTTCCCGAAGACCAACGCGCGGGCTTTGCGCCCAAAATAACGCTGGAGGTTCAGCGTAACCTTGCCGACCAGACCATGGTGCTGAGTGTGGTGGACAACGGACCGGGCATGCCTGCCGATAAGATCGACCGCCTGACCGACCCCTATGTGACCTTCAAAGAAAAGGGCACTGGCCTTGGCCTTGCGATTGTCAAAAAGATCGTTCAGGACCATGGAGGCCAGCTCAATCTGGCCAATCGCCGTGCTGAGGATGGCTCCGTCGCTGGCGCGCAGGTGCGGTTGGTCTTTCCGCTGAGCCCGCAGGCGCCGTCCAACACCAGCGATGACACCGCTGTTGAACCGCCCCAATCGTAGTATCCAAGGCTAGAATCTTTGCTCATGTCCCTTGCCAACCTGTCCGCCAAGCCCCGCATTCTGATCGTCGATGACGAGCGCGACATCCGCCTGTCCCTCTCTGGCCTGCTGGAGGACGAGGGCTATGAGGTGTTCGAGGCCGGCAGCGACGAAGAAGCCATCTCCAAGGTCGAGCAAAACCAGCCCGATATTGTGTTGCAAGACATCTGGCTTGAGGGCTCAAAGCGCGATGGCATTGGCGTGCTGGAGGCCACCTTGGCCGCCAAACCCGATACCACCGTCATCATGATGTCGGGCCATGGCACCATCGAGACCGCGGTCAAAGCCATCCAGACCGGCGCCTACGATTTCATCGAAAAGCCCTTCAACATCGACCGCATCTATCACCTGCTGGATCGCGCGCAGGAGAACCTGAAGCTCAAGCGCGAGAACGCAGCGCTGAAGGCGCGCCTGCAGGCCGCCGATGTGACCGAGCTGCAGGGAAACTCGCCCATAATCCAGGCCCTGCGCAACACCATCTCTAAGGTTGGGCCCTCGGCCAGCCGCGTGCTGATCACCGGGCCTGCGGGCTCGGGCAAGGAGGTGGTGGCCAGAGCCATCCACGCCAAATCCAACCGCGCCAACGGCCCCTTCGTGGTGGTCAATTGCGCCACCTTGCACCCCGAGCGCATCGAACAAGAGCTGTTCGGCGAGGACTTCGCCGATGGCCGCTCCAAGGCCGGCATCTTCGAGACCGCCAACAGCGGCACGCTGCTGTTGGACGAGGTGGCCGACATGCCGATCAATACGCAGGGCAAGATCGTGCGCATGCTGCAAGACCTGAGTTTCACGCGGGTCGGCGGAACCCAGCGCATCGAGGTCGATGTGCGCGTGCTGGCCACGACACAAAACGATCTGGAAAGCCTGGTGCGCGACGGGGAGTTCCGCGAGGATCTCTATTACCGCTTGCGGGTCTTTCCGGTCGTGGTGCCCGGCTTGGCCGAACGCTCGGATGATATCGAAGTTCTGGCCGAGCACTTCTTGGCCTACTTCGCCCAATCGAACGGCCAGCCCAAGCGTAGCCTTGACGCGCCGACTTTGGCAGCGCTGGCCACCTATGCCTGGCCGGGCAACGTGCGCCAACTGCGCAACGCCATCGAATGGATGCTGATCATGGATACCGGTGAAGCAGACGAGCCGGTCGGCCTCGACTCGCTGCCGCCAGAGGTCAGCGGCGAAGGACCGTCGGCAGGTGGCGGCGGCGCGGTAGGGGTCTCCTCGCTCATTTCCCTGCCCCTGCGTGAAGCGCGGGAGGCCTTCGAGCGCGCTTATCTGGAGGCTCAGGTCAAGCGCTTCAACGGCAACATAACCAAGACCGCGCAGTTTGTCGGCATGGAGCGCTCGGCGCTGCACCGCAAGCTCAAGTCCCTGAATATCGTCTAAGTCAATCCTCTAATCGCGAGGCTGCCATGCGCGTCATCATTTCCGGGGCTGGTCAGGTGGGCTACAATATTGCCCGCTATATTGCCTCGCCCGAGACCCACGTCACCTTGATCGACAAGAACCGCGATCTGATCACCAAGGCCACCGAGACCTTGGATGTGCGCGGGGTGGTGGGGCACGCGGCCTCGCCCGACGTGCTGGACGAGGCGGGCGCGACCGATGCCGACATGCTGATCGCCGTCACCCAGGTGGACGAGGTCAACATGATGGCCTGCCAGGTGGCGCACTCTTTGTTCAATGTGCAGACCAAGATTGCCCGCGTGCGCGATAAGTCCTTTTTGTCCAGCCGTTGGGCGGGTCTGTTCAGCCGCGATCACTTGCCAATCGACCGCATCATTTCGCCCGAACAAGAGGTGGCCGAGGCAATCCACCGCCGCCTGGAGGTGCCGGGCGCCTTTGATGTCATCAACTTTGTCGGCGGGCGCATCCGTTTGATCGGCGTCACCGTGCTGGGCGATACCGCCATGACCGGCCACCCGCTGAGCAAGCTGGCCAGCCTCTTCACCGACCTGAATGCCACCATCGTGCTGGTGGTGCGCGACAACAAGGTGGAGACCAGCAACAAGGATACCGTCTTGCAGGCGGGCGACGAGATCTATGCCGTGGTCGATCAAGACCATCTGAAGCGCTTCTTATCGCTCTATGGCCACGAAGAAGACGAGAGCCGCCGGGTGCTGGTGCTGGGCGCGGGCAACATCGGCGCTCAGTTGGCCGAAAAGCTGGAGGCCGACCACATCCGCGTCAAGCTGGTGGAATCCAACAAGGAGCGCGCCGAGGCGGTGGCCGAGCGGTTGCAGCGCTCGGTGGTGTTGCACGGCGATGCGCTGGACAGCGATATTTTGACCGAGGCCAGCGCCACCACCGAGACCGTGGTGGCCGTCACCAATGATGACGAGGTCAACATTCTAGCAGCCCTGCTGGCCAAGCGCGCGGGCTGCCAAAGGGTGGTCTCGCTGGTCAACAAGAACGCCTACGGCTCGCTGATCGGCCAGCTTGGCATTGATACGGTGGTCAGTCCGCGCTCCATCACGGTGTCGAGCATCTTGCAATACATCCGCCGTGGGCGGGTGCGGGCGGTCCACTCGCTGCCCAACACCATGGGTGAGGTCTTCGAGCTGCAAGCCCTTGAAACATCAAAAATTGTCGGCAAGAGCCTGCGCTCGGCAGGGCTGCCGCGCCGGGTGCTGATCGGCGGGATCATGCGCGGGGACGACTTCGTGCTGCCGCGCGCAGATACGGTGATCGAGGCGGGCGATCTGGTGGTGGTCTTCGCCGAGCCCGATCAGGTCAAGAAGGTGGAGCGCCTGTTCAGCGTCCACCTGGAGTTCTTTTGAGTCTGGAGAGCGTTGCAGCGCATGGCATTTGCTGAGCGCGCTCTAAAACACAAAGGGCACCAGCTCGCGGCGGGTCTCGTCGGCAGCAATGGGGTGGTTGACCGGCGGGAAGGCGCGATGGGTGCAGGACAGACGCTCGCAGAGGCGGCAGGTGATGCCAATGGGCGTCGGCACGACTTTGTCCAGGTCCAGGCCATCGGCATAGACCAGCTTGCCCGCCAGATCCAAGTGACAGCCCAGCCCGATCATATAGGGCTGGCCGGGCTCGTGGTGGCCCAACCCCGGCTTGCGGCAGGGAATGGCCAGCGAGAGGTAGCGCGTGCCCTCGGGCAGCTCCACCACTTGGGTCGAAATGTCCATGCTGGGTGAGGGCGGATCGTGCAGATGCCAGCGCGGGCAGGTGCCGCCTTGGCGGGCAAAGTGAAAGCCGCCGGCCGCAAAGCGCTTCGAGACATTGCCCGCCCGATCCATGCGGATCAAAAAGAAGGGAATGCCCTTGGCGCCCGAGCGCTGCAAGGTGGTCAAACGATGCGCCACCTGCTCGCGCTTGACGCAAAAGCGTTGGGACAACAGGTCGATGTCGTGGCGCAGCTCCTCGGCGGCCTGCAAGAAACGCTGGTAGGGCATGAGAATGGCGCTGGCGGCATAGTTGGCCAGCCCCTGGCGCGCCAGCCCGGGCGCGGCCTTGTGGTGGAAGGGGTAGGGGCCCAAAACAGCGTCGAGCCTTTTGCGGTGCTGGTCCAAGATCAACTGCACGGCAATCTGAAAGGCCTGGCTGGCGTGGTCCATGACCTCGTTCAACATCAGGCGGCGCTGGTGGATGTCATAGCGGCGCAAGATCGAGCCCATGACCTGCATGGGCATGAGCTGCACGCGCATATTGAGCAGACCCGACAGCGCCTCGACCGCCTTGTGGTTATCGCGCGGTGTGCCCAGGCCAGCGGCGGCGCGGATCTCGCCCGCTAGCGCCTCTAGGTCGGGAAAGTGGTTGGCGTGCTCGTGGAAGAAGTCGCGCACCTCGCCGTTGGGGTCATAGGCCTCGAACTGGGTCGGGTCCATCTCCTGGGCTTGGCTGGATTGGAGCTGCTCGCGCTGCTGTTTGATGCGGTCGGACATGATCTGGATGGCAGTCACCACCTCGGGCGACAGGGCGGCCAAATCGCGCAAATCCTGCTTGCCGAGCTTGATCTCTTGCAGGGTCGGGTCGGCGAAAATCTCGGTAAAGCGCTGGATCAGCTCGGCTTCGTCGTCCTTGGCGAAGTTGGCCAGGTCCAGGTCATAGGCGCTGGCCAGCTTGATCAGCACCTGCGCCGAGACCGGGCGCTGGTTGTGCTCGATCAGGTTGAGGTAGGCCGGCGAGATGTCCAAATCGGCGGCCATCTGAGCCTGGCTCAGGTTCTCTTGGCGGCGCAGACGGCGGACCTTATGGCCCAGCATAAGTTTTTTTTCGGACATGGTGCAGCTCGCGGGGTTGCTGATTAGGCCTGCTTTATAGCGCAAATCGCCGCCGCTTTGCAGCATCTTAACAATTGGCAGATGATTTTTTGTAAAGTCTTTACAAGGTCACTCGGCTACGCCTGGCCAGACGCTGCGGCCTTAGGCAGTCTCAGGTCATCAGATACACCCCAAGATTTCGACAGAGACAAGACTATGGCAAGCAAGCAAGAACAGATCGCCCAGTTGGAAAAAGAATGGGCCACCAATCCCCGTTGGGCCAACGTCAAGCGTGGCTATAGCGCTGAAGATGTTGTCAAGCTGCGCGGCTCCTTCCAGCCCGAATATTCGCTGGCCCGCCGTGGTGCAGAAAAGCTGTGGGACTTGGTGAACAACGAAGATTATGTGGCCTGCTTGGGCGCCCTGACCGGCGGTCAGGCGGTGCAGCAAGCCAAGGCTGGCATCAAGGCCATCTACCTGTCGGGCTGGCAGGTCGCGGCCGACAACAACACCGGCACCACCATGTATCCCGACCAGTCGCTCTATCCGGTTGACTCGGTCCCAACCGTCGTCGGGCGCATCAACCACGCCTTCAAGCGCGCCGATGAGATCCAATGGTCAAACGGCACCGCCGACCAGGACATGATCGACTACTTCCTGCCGATCGTTGCCGACGCAGAAGCCGGTTTTGGTGGCGTGCTGAACGCCTTTGAATTGATGAAGAACATGATCGAAAAGGGCGCAGCTGGCGTTCACTTCGAAGATCAGTTGGCCTCGGTCAAGAAGTGTGGCCACATGGGTGGCAAGGTGCTGGTGCCGACCCAAGAAGCGGTGCAAAAGCTGGTTGCCGCCCGGTTTGCAGCCGACACCATGGGCGTTCCCACCATTTTGTGCGCCCGCACCGATGCCAACGCCGCTGACCTCATGACCTCGGACATCGACCCCTACGATGCGCCTTTCGTCACCGGCGAGCGCACCTCGGAAGGCTTTTACCGCATGAAGGCGGGTCTGGATCAGGCCATTGCCCGCGGCCTGGCTTATGCGCCCTACGCCGATCTGGTCTGGTGCGAGACCGCCAAGCCCGATCTGGACGAGGCGCGCCGCTTTGCCGAAGCCATCCGCAAGGAATACCCAGACCAGCTTCTGGCCTACAACTGCTCGCCCTCTTTCAACTGGAAGAAGAACCTGGACGACGCCACCATCGCCAAGTTCCAGCGTGAGCTGGGCGCCATGGGCTATAAGTACCAGTTCATCACCTTGGCGGGCGTCCACTCTATGTGGCACTCCATGTTCGACCTGGCGCACGGCTATGCTCGCAACGGCATGACTGCCTACGTCGCGCTGCAACAGCGTGAGTTCGGTGATCTGGATCGCGGCTATACCTTCTCAAGCCACCAACAAGAGGTGGGCGCTGGTTACTTCGACAAAGTGACCACCTGCATCCAAGGTGGCGTGTCGTCGGTTCGCGCTTTGGACGGCTCGACCGAAGAAGAGCAGTTCTCCAACGCCGCTGAATAGGACGCTTCGTCGCTTTACCTCCCCGGCTCTGGTGGTTGCACGCAATCGCCAGGGCCAGCCCCCTAACCCCAAACCAAACACAAAACTCAACCAGAGTCCGAACAGGAAAGCTAACACCATGTCAGACAAGAAATTCTACTACGTTCTGGGCGGTGAATACACCGATGCCAACTTCACCGCGCTGCGGGCCGGCACCTCGGTCATGCAGGGCCCCTTCGCCGAGCGCAAAGATGCTGAAGCGCGCTGGAAGGAGCTGTCACAAGCCAGCACCTCCAATGTCCTGGTGCGCTACGATGTGGTTGAGCTTTCCCACACGCTGGACCGCAAGGCCATGCTGGCCATGGGCCAAGCTGCCTAGGCCAGAGCCAGCGTTCTAGGCTCAAGACCGGCGGCTTAGACTAGGTTCCAAGTCCCATGCGGGCGCGCGCTTGCCAAATCGCCGTCCCAAATAGCCGCCCCAGGCCGCCGCCCCAAGCCGCTGCCT
>CAZHYF010000016.1:0-4483 GCA_964536635.1 uncultured Rhodospirillaceae bacterium
CGTTGATGCCCAGCTCGTTGCGCATCTCTTCGTCCATGGCCCGGTGGGTGGTGGTGCTGGGGTGGGTGATCAGCGACTTGGAATCGCCCAGGTTGTTCGACACGTCGATCAGCTCCAGAGCGCGCATAAAGTCGAAGGCCTCTTTCTGCCCGCCTTCCAGCTCAAAGGCGATCAGCGTTGAGCCGTGCCCCATCTGCTTCTTGGCCAAGTCATGCTGCGGATGGCTGGGCAGCCAGGGGTAGGCGACCCGCTTGACCTTGGGGTGCTGCTCCAGGACTTGCGCCAGGTGCAAGGCGCTGGCGGTCGAGCGATCAACACGCAGCGACAGCGTCTCCAGGCCCTTGACCAGCAGCCAAGCGTTAAAGGCAGACAGCGACGGGCCCGTGTGGCGCATGAAGGGCAACAAGACCTCCTCGCGGTGCTGTTCGGAGCCCAAGATGGCGCCGCCCAGAACGCGACCTTGGCCGTCGATGTGCTTGGTGGCCGAATAGACCACCACATCGGCGCCCAGGCGCAAAGGGTGCTGCGCCAGCGGCGTTGCAAACACGTTGTCCACCACCACCAGGCAATCTTGGCGGTTGGCGTGGGCCAGCTTTGAGACCTCCTCGATATCCACCAGCGTCAGCAGGGGGTTTGAGGGCGTCTCCAGGAAGACCGCGCGGGTATTGGGGCGGAAGGCCGCCTCCCAGGCCGCCAGGTCACCGCCGTCCACCAACGTCGATTCGATGCCCCAGCGCGGCAGAATGTTGGCCAGGATCTGCCAACACGAGCCAAACAGCGCCTTGCTGGCCACCACGTGGTCGCCCTGGTTCAGATACGAGGCCAGCGCGCCAAACACGGCGGACATGCCGCTGGCGGTCGCGGTGCAGGCCTCGGCGCCCGGCTCCAGCGCGATCATGCGTTGGTGAAAGGTCTCGATGGTCGGGTTGCCGTAGCGCGAATAAACGAAGCCTTCGTTCTCGCCCTTAAAGCGCGCTTCGGCGGTCTCGGCGTCGGGGTAACAAAAGCCCGAGGTCAGATAGAGCGCCTCGGCGGTCTCGCCCCAGTGCGAGCGCTCGTGACCGGCGCGCACCGCCAGCGTATCAGGGTGCCAGTTGGGGTTTACTTTTGTTGCCACGGGAGTCCCTCTGCTTTCCATCCGTTGAAGCAGCCACGCTGCCGGTCTTCATTCAAATCGCCCTCAAAGCCGCCCGCAATATTATAGCAAGCTGCAAAACCTGCTTGCGTCAAAGCGGCGGCGGCCGCTGCCGAGCGCACGCCCGAGCGGCACAAGAGGTAGACTTCGTGCTCTTCGCTGACGCCAGCTTGGCGCACCTGAGCTTCGAAATCAGGATTGACCGCCATGGCCGGGAAGGCCTGCCAAGAGACATTGGCCAGGCGCGCCACCTTGGGCTGGCCGACAAAGATCCACTCAGGCGCGGTTCGAACGTCGATCATCACGGTATTCAAATCGCTCTGCATGGCCTCAAAGGCCTGGCGCGGCGACACATCGGCTTTGTAGGGCAGGCTGGACATGCGGGCCTCTTCAGCAAAATTTGGTTTCTTCCGCCAGATAGAGCCCAGTCTTCGGACTTGGCAAACGAAAATCGCAGCAAAAATTTCTGCATTTCTCAAATTTCAGTCCAAGATGGTGAGCGGCTTGCTGGATTGGACGAATTTGGTTTGGATCGCTCCAGAATGCGGGAAATTATCGCCCTGATTTTCAGGAGCTGAGCGAGCCCCGGCCTAGACGAAGGATATGGGGTCGATATCGACGCCCAGGCGGGTCGAATTGGGCAGTTTGACCGGCCCCAGCCAGCGGGTCAAAAGCTCCTGCAAGCGCTGCTCCAAGCCCGATTTCAGCACAAAGCGGTAGCGAAAGCGACCGCGCACCTGGGCGATGGGGGCAGGCGCGGGGCCCAACAATTGCACGCCCTCGCAGGCCGGGAAGCGGTCGGCCAGCATGCGGCAGAAGCCCTGGAGTTGGCGCTCGTCCGGGTCGCTGAGAATGACGATGGCCAGGCGTCCAAAGGGGGGCAGTTTGGCCAACTCGCGCTGCTCGATCTCGGCGGCATAGAAGGCCTCGCGGTCGGCGGCGACCAGGGCCGCCAGGACCGGGTGTTCGGGCTCGTAGGACTGCAAGAAGACCTGGCCCGGCTTTTCAAAGCGCCCAGCCCGGCCCGCCACCTGATAGATGAGCTGGAAGCTGCGCTCCGAGGCGCGGGGGTCGCCGCCGTTCAGGCCCAGGTCCGCATCGACAATCCCCACCGTGGTCAGGTTAGGGAAGTTATAGCCCTTGGCCACCATCTGAGTGCCGATCAGGATGTCGATCTCGCCTTGGGTCATGCGGGCGATGAAGTCTTCGACGCTCTGCGAGGTCATCAACAAATCGCTGGAGACGATTTCGAGTCGCGCCGTCGGAAACAGCGCTGCCACCTCCTCGCCGACGCGCTCGACACCGGGCCCACACGGCACCAGCGTATCGTCTGCGCCGCACTCGGGGCAGGTCGGGGGCAGGGGTTTGGACAGGCCGCAGTGGTGGCAGCTCAGCATTTGGCGGAAGCGGTGCAGCACCAACCAGGACGAGCAAAAATCGCAGGTGATGCGATGGCCGCAGGTCTGGCAGAGCGTCAGCGGAGCAAAGCCGCGCCGGTTCAAGAACAACAAGGATTGCTCGCCCGCCTCCAGGGTCTCTTGCAGGGCTTGGCGCAGCGGCTCGGCCAACCACTGGCCCTTTTCAGGCTTGTTCTGGCGCAGGTCGATGGCTGAGATGGTCAGCGGTCGCGCCTCGCTGTGGCGCCGATCGAGCACCACATGGCGATAGCGGCCGCGCTTGGCGTTGACCAGGGTCTCAAGCGAGGGCGTGGCCGAGCAGAGCAGCACCGGGCAATCTTCCAGTTTGGCGCGCATGACGGCGACATCGCGGGCGTGATAGCGCGTGCCTTCGTCCTGCTTGAAGGACGCTTCGTGCTCCTCATCGACCACGATCAGCCCCAGCGAGGGGAAAGGCAGGAACAGAGCCGAACGCGCGCCCACCAGCACCTGCACCTTGCCCTCGGCCACTGCGCGCCAGGTCTGACGACGCTGGCTTGGGGTAAGGCTGGAGTGCCAAATCGCGGGTGCCACACCGAAGCGCTGCTTGAACTGTTCCAACCATTGGGCCGACAGCGCGATCTCGGGCAGCAGCACCAACACCGATTGCCCGGTCTGGATGGCGTCCGCGATGAGGTCGAAATAGACCAGGGTCTTGCCCGAACCGGTCACACCGTCCAGCAAGCTGACCTGAAAGCCGCTGGCGCAGGCCTCGCGCAGGGCGGCCAGGGCGTGGCGTTGATCGTCGCGAAAGGCGGGCGGCGCAAAGCCGGGGTCGGGCGCGCTGACCGGGCGCTGTTCTTGGCTGCCGCGTTCGACCAGAAGGCCGGAATCGAGCGCGGCCTTGAACACGGTGGGCGAAACGCCGCTCTGCTCCAAGGCCTCAGCGCGGGTCAGCTCGCCGCTTGCGAAGGCTGACAGCAAGGTCTTGCGTTGGGCGGATAGACGCGGCGCAGCCAGAGCCTCGGGCGCGGGGGCATAGTGGATGATGCGGGGCAGGGGCGTCTCGATCCCCGGCTGGTGCAGGCACATGCGCAGCACCGCACCCAGGTTGGACAAGTAGTAGGCGCTGGTCCAAGCCACGAGCTTGCGCAGCGCGTCGCTGAGGCCCGGGCAATCGTAGCGCTCTGCTATGTCGCGCAGGCGGTAGTTGGGCGCTGCATCGCGCGCGGGCTCGACGGCCCAGACCACGCCGATGCGGCTGTGCGGCCCGAAGGGCACTTGCACGAAATCGCCGTAATCCAGCGCCATGTCGGCAGGTACGCGATAGGTAAAGGTCTCGTCCATCGGCATGGCCAAAGCCACCTGCGCCCAGCGCTGGGGCGGGTTTTGCGCCTCCGTAAACAGGTCGCCAGATCGCTGCGCGTCTGCGGGGGCCAAGACCGGTGTGAAACGTGACGGTTTCACAAAAATGCCCCAAATGTGCAGCTTGACCCTTGCGCAAAAGCCCAGTTCGCGGTATCACAATCTAAGATAGAATTTTTAATGTCTTTATTCGCTTGATCGCCCATGATCAGGCCACCTTTGTATTTCAAGGTTTGTGCCCTGCGGTGACCCATGCCGCCTGCCTTACCGCCGTTTGACGTGAGAGATATGCGCTCTTCGTACTTCTTGCTGTTCACCTTGGCCGCCATCCTTCCGGGCTTGATGCTGGGCGCTGTTCTAAGCCGCGCCACCTCGGGCACCGCCGCTGGCGCATTGAGCGTCGAAGCGCCGGCCTGGCCTGCTCCTTTGGAAGCCGGGCTTGCGAGTGTTCCGTCACCGACCCCTGGCCTGCGCGGCAGCGAGTTTGGCACCAAGCCTGCCTTGGGATCAAGCGAAGAGCCCTCTTTGGCTCTGATGGAGCTGGACGACGCCGCCGATCTGGAGGCCTTGATTCCGGCTCAACCTTTGACCGATCAGGGTATCGCGA
>CAZHYF010000016.1:4583-14209 GCA_964536635.1 uncultured Rhodospirillaceae bacterium
ACCACGGTCGCACTGGCGCGCGCTCCCAAGGTGCCCAATCAGGTCTTCGCTTTTGATCCGAAGAAACCCGCGAGCTGGCTCGCAGACGTTGAAACACCAGGCTATCGCCCGCCGCAGTTTGTCTTGCTGTCTTTCGAGGCGGCCTCGCGCAATGTCTTCTGGGACACCTCGCAGGATCTGGCTGCTGAGGCCCAAGCGCAAGTGACCTACTTCATTTCCGCCTCGTCGTTGGTCTTGGCCACGCGGGCCGATGCCTACACCGCGCCGACGGGCGAGAGTGGCCGCGCCTGGCTGGGCTTTGCCAAGGACCGCGAAGAGCTGGCAGGTCGTTTGCAGCGCATCCAGGACGCTTTGAGCCAGGGCCACGACGTGGCTGTGCAGGGCGTCGGCTATCACCGCGGCCAAGGCTGGAGCATCGAACAGTGGCAGCAAGAGCTGAGCCAGACCGAGGCACTGGTGCGCGGCGCTTATCGCGACAATGGCCTCAGCGAACCGGCAGGTTGGCAAGCCATCGCCGAGCGCTTGCTCAGCGGCTTCCGTGCGCGCGAGCAGAGCGGATCGGACGTGCTGAACGCCGCACTGAGCGGGCTTGAGAGCTTGCGCTACAACGCGTCGGGCAAGCAGGCCAGCGCCGCTTGGCCCCGGCGCGACCAAGAGGGCGTGTGGCAGTTGGGCGTACCGACGCTCAGCCTGGACGGCAGCCGTCGCGTTTTGGCACAGGACTACGATTTTTACCTCAAGCAGACCAACGGGCAGCCCAACAGCGCCAAGTCTGCCGAGCACGAGGAACAAATGCTCAACCTGCTGCTGGCCGAGCTGGATCAACGCTACCAGGCCGGGCGCGCGCCCATGCTGGTCTCGCTGCACTTTGCCTTGTGGAACAAGGGGGCCTACTGGCGGGCGGTCAAGCGCTTTGCCAAGCGGGTCTGTGATCAGCCCGAGGTGGTTTGCACCACCCACACGGCTATGGTCGATTACCTGGACGCCGTGGGCGAAGCTAAGTTGGCACGCCTGGCGGCGGCAGACTTCCCCCTCTTTACCGGCGCAGGGTTGAGCCTGGAGAGCCCGCAGGCGCTCTCTAACCTGTCGAAGGTTGCTAGCTTGGACAAAGACCAAGGCCTGGCGTCAGACAATCGCGGCTTGGACGCCCAAAATGCCCAGGCGGCCAGCGCCACCGCCGCGCGCCTTTTGAGTGATGCGCCCGAAGTCGATGTGAAACGCCTCATGGCCGGTGGGTATGTCTTTGACCGCTTGCCTCAGGGCTTGCCTGCGCCGTTGCCAGCCGTTAAACCGACCAGCATCGCGCGCAAGCCGACTCCCCAAGCGGTCCCCGCGCCGCCTTCTGCCAAGGCGAATGCGCCGAAGCTGGCAGACAAGCCTTTGCCTTTGCCCTTTGCAGAAGCCAAGCCCTCTACGGGCACCCGATCGGCGAGCAGCGATGACGCTCTGTATTGAACCCAATCCACCCCTTGGGCCAACGCGCCCTACTTGAAGAAGAAGAACATGCAGTTTTTTATCGATACCGCTGACACCCAGGCCATTCGCGCCCTGGTCGAAGCTGGCTTTGTGGACGGTGTGACCACCAACCCGAGCTTGATCGCCAAATCTGGCCGCAACATCTTGGAAGTCATCGCGGAAATCTGTGAAATGGTCGATGGCCCGGTTAGCGCCGAGGTTGCCGCGACCGACCACGAAACCATGCTGGCAGAGGGCCGCAAGCTGGCCGCACTGGGCTCCAACGTCGCGGTAAAAGTGCCGCTGACGGTGGACGGTCTCAAGACCTGCCGCGTGCTGAGCGATGAAGGCCACATGGTCAACGTGACTCTGTGCTTCAGCGCGGCCCAGGCCTTGTTGGCGGCCAAGGCTGGCGCGACCTACATCTCGCCCTTCGTGGGCCGCTTGGATGATGTGGGCAAGGACGGCATGGACCTGATCGACGACATCTTGGAGATCTATTCCTCATACCCCGACCTTCAGACCCAGGTGCTGGTGGCCTCTGTGCGCACCGTGCGCCACGTCGAGCGCGCCGCTATGCTGGGCGCAGACGTCGTGACCGTACCGCCGAAGATCGTCTGGGACATGTTCAAGCACCCCTTCACCGATAAGGGCTTGGAAGGCTTCATGAAAGATTGGGCCGGCACGGGTCAATCAATCCTCTAATCTCTCAACCCGCCAGGGTCGCTGCCACATTTTCGGAAACCAGCGGCTCTAGGCGGGAATAATTTTAACAAAAGATTCAACTTAAGGTTAATTTCGTGACGGACCAACGCGCAGCTTCAGCCCATCAGCCCGCCTCCGACATCAGCAAGGCCCAGGTCCTTCGCTTCTTGCAGAGCAACCCGGATTTCCTGGCCAGTACGCCCGCCGCTTGGCAACATCAGAATTTGGGCAGCGGCCAAGATGGTGTGAGCAGTGTGGTTGATCTCAGCCAGTTTCAGCTCCAGCGCTTGCGCGCGCAGCTTCAAGAGTTGCAAGAGCAAAACCGCAGCTATCTGCAAAGCGGTCGCTTGAATACGGTGATTTTGGGTAAGGCCGAGCGCGCCGTCATGCGCTTGCTGGACGCTCAGTCGTTGGAGCAGGTCTTGGCTACGGTTGGCAGTGAGCTGGCCGACGTCATGGGCGTGGACGCCTGCGTACTGGCGCTGGAGTGCGAGCGCGCCCAGATCGGCTATTTGAAGGGGCCGGGGCTGTATCGACTGACGCCGGGATCTGTGCAGCGGGTCATGGGCGACAAGCCGGTGATGCTGAGCGAAACCGCGACTTTTGATGCGCTGGTGTTTGGCAAGCAGGCCGAACAGATCGCTTCCTCATGCCTGGTGCGCTTGCAGGTGGCTGAGCACGGCGTTGCGGGCATTTTGGGCTTTGGCGCTCGCGATGTTGGCGCTTTTGATCAGGGCCAGGGTGAGCGCATCGTCAGCTTTTTGGGTCATTTTGTTGAAAGGGTGCTCGGCTCATGGCTGCTTCCCCGCGAAGATCTGAGCGCGCGCATCAGCGCCTAGGTGCGAAGCGCGATCGCTCGGCCCAGCGCCCGGTGGAAGGGGCGCGGGCAGACGGTTTGGCGCTGCAAAGCCTGCTACCCGAAACCGCGACCTGGTTTGCGCGTTGGCAGGATCACTTGCGCTATGAGCGCGGCTTTTCCCGCCACAGCCTCAGCGCCTATCAGCGCGACGTTCTTGGCGTGTTGCAACACCTTCAGCGGTTTGAAGGCGCGCCGGTCAGCCTGACGTCCCTGGCCGCCTTGGACCAGCGCAGCCTGCGCAGCTACCTGGCGCATCGCAAAACCCAGGGGCTCGGCGCGCGTTCGGCCAACCGGGCGCTGGCGGCCATGCGCAACTTTCTGCGCTACCTGGTGGAGCACGAGGTGATGGTCAGTCCGCCTGCGCTGGCGCTGCGCAATGCCAAAGAACCCCAGAGCCTGCCGCGCGCTCTGCCTGCAAGCGATGTCTTGGCGGCGCTCGAACAGTTGGATGTTATCCAGCCCGAACCTTGGCTGGCGGCCCGTGATCGGGCGGTGTTGGCGCTGGCCTATGGCTGCGGGCTGCGGATTTCGGAAGTCCTCGGCCTGACCCCGCGCCACTTTCATGGCGGCGGTGATTTTGTCACGGTTCTGGGCAAGGGCGGCAAGCAACGCGCTTTGCCGGTGCTGGCTGAATTGCGGGCCCTTGTCTTGCGATACAAGGCGCTCTGCCCTTGGCCTTTGACCGCCGATCAGCCCCTGTTTCGCGGCCTCAAGGGCGGCCCGCTGTCGGCCCGCCAGATCCAGCGCAGCATGGAGCAATTGCGCGCCTTCAACGGCTGGGACGCTGAAGCCACGCCGCACGCCTTGCGCCACTCCTTTGCCAGCCACCTGCTGCAAGCGGGCGGCGATCTGCGTTCGATCCAAGAGCTGTTGGGCCACGCCAAGCTCTCCACCACCCAGCGCTATACGCAGGTGGATGCGGCGACCTTGCTGGCCTCCTATCGTGCCGCGCATCCCAGGGCCTAGGGCAAAGCCCAAGCGCTTGGATTGCAGGGTGCCGGCAATTTATTATAAAAATCAGTGTGATAGATCCTGGTGCGCCGCATGAACTGCCAGGCCCTCCGGGGGCTGCCGCAGCGCTCGCGCGATACGCTGGCACAGGAAACCTGCGGCTGACAGCCCGTTGCTGTGCCGGACAGACCGTCGCGACATGCAATGAGTGTTTCCACTATAAGAGAAGCTCCGGCATTATGCGGGCTTGTCAGTCTTGGTTCGAAGTCATATTTTGAGATAGCAACTCAGGATATAGAAACCGTGCGTGCGGATCTGACTGCAAATCGACCCCACCGAGTGACCAGAAGATACACAGACGCCATGAATAAGATCGTGCCCCTTGAGGCGGACCAGACCTCCAGCACCGAAGCCAAGCCAAAGAAAGCTGCCTCCTCCCAGACCGGGCAGGTTCAGTCCTTGGTCAAGGCTTTGCGGCTGATGCGCTTGTTGGCCGACAATCCGGCGGGCATGAGTTTGAAAGAGGTGTCTGCCATTACAGGCATGCCGGCTTCGACCACCCACCGTTTGCTCTCAACCTTGCAGCAAGAAGGTTTTGTGCGCTTTGATCGCGAGCTGATGCATTGGTCGATTGGCGTGCAGGCCTTCAGCGTCGGCTATGCCTTTTTGCAAGACCGGGACTTGGTCCGCGTCGCCAAGGCGCGCATGTCCGCCCTGATGGAGACCAGCGGCGAGACAGCCAACCTGTCGATCCTGGACGGAGCCAATATCGTCTATCTGGCCCAGGTGGCCTCGCGCCAGATGATGCGCGCTATGTCAACGCCCGGCCAGCGCGTGCCGCTGCATTGCACCGCTGCGGGCAAGGCGATCATCGCTTGCATGCCCAGTAAGTCCAAGGAGCAGATCCTCAGCCGCTTGCACTACATGCCCATGACAACGCACACCGTCACCGAGCGCGCCAGCTTGCAACAGCACTTGGCTCAGGTTCTGGTGCGCGGCTACGCGCTGGACGATGAGGAGCACGCCTTGGGGCTGCGCTGCATCGCCTCGCCGGTGTTCGACGAAAACGGAGCGGCGGTCGCTGCGATCTCGATTTCGGGTCCGCTGGCGCGCATGGGCGATGGGGATCTTGAGGCACTGGGCGGTTGCGTGCTGGAAGCGGCCCGCGCGGTGACCCGTGATTATGGCGGCCTGTGGCCCAGCCAGATCGGCCCGGCTGCCTAGTGCATCGCGAGCCCGGCGCGTGTGACCCAAGCTCCCCTCTACAGCATAGAGCCTGCCCAGTTTCAGCTTCAGGCCGGGCGCGCACCGCGCAGCCCAGAGTTCGACGACGACTACTTCCATCCACGCGATGGCTTGGCAGAATCGCGCTACGTCTTCCTTGAAGGCGTGGGGCTTGCGGGTCTGTTGGCACACTGGTCCAAGGCGCGCGACCCGCTGTGCTTGGCCGAAACTGGGTTTGGAACCGGGCTCAACTTCCTGGCCACTTATCAGGCCTGGCGCGCGCGCCGCGCTGCGGGGCAAACGGTGCCGCGGCTCGACTATGTTTCGCTGGAGGGGCGGCCCCTGAGCCTGACGCAATGCCAGGCGGCTTGGCAGCCGTGGCAAAGCGAACTCGCGCTGGAAACCCATGCCTTGTCTCAGGTTCTGCCGCCGCCTTGCCCAGGCTTCCACCTGGTGACGCTGGAGGGCGGGCAAATTCGCTTGCTGTTGCTCTATGGCCAGGCCGAGCAGGTCTTACCCCAGGCCGATTTTCAGGCCCAAGCCTGGTACCTCGACGGCTTTACCCCAGCGCGCAACGCAGGGCTTTGGTCGCCAGCGGTCTTCGCCCAAATCGCCCGCCTGTCGGCTCCAGGCGCGCGGTTGGCCACATTCAGCGCCGCGCGCATGGTCAAGGATGCCCTGGCAGGAGCGGGCGCGGATTGGCAGCTCCGGCCCGGGTTTCAGGGCAAGCGCAACTGTTTGCAGGCCGCATTTGCTGGCAAGCTTGAGCCGCCCGCATCTGCCTGGCCAGAGCGCATTCGCTTGGTCGGTGCAGGCATCGCCGGAGCCGCAGCCGCGCTCTGTCTCAACCAGGCAGGGCATCCCGAGATCGAGGTCATCGAGGCCGAAAAGACCCCCGCTAGCCAGGCCTCGGGCAATCCGGCTGGGCTGGTCGAACCGCGCCTGTCGCACGCGCTTGCCCCCGAAATCGAGCTACAACGCTTGGCCTTTGTCCACGCGGTCTTGGCCTATCAGAGCCAGGGGGCCTTCATGGAGCCGCGCGGCATGTTGAAGATCGCGCGTGATCCGGCGAGCCAAGACAAGATGGCCAAGTGGTTGGCCAGCGGCCTGCTGCCGCCCGATTGGATGGCGGACGCTGGGCCAGGGCAGCTCTGGTTTGCCACCAGTGGCGCGGTTTGTCCGCCGCGGGTGGTGCGCGCTTGGCTGTCCGACCTGCCGCTTGTCACCGGCCGACGCTGGCGACCTGAGACCAACCAGCCGGGCCCCGGTGAGGCTGTGGTGCTGACCAGTGGCGCCGTGTCTCGGCTGGCGCTCAGCGCTGAGCAAAACACGGCTCTGGGAGCTGCGCTGTGCGCCAACAAAGGCCAGCTCGTGACCCGCAAGACCGCCGAGCGCCTGGCGCGCTTTGTCTCCAAATCGGGTTACCTGTTGGACGACGGCCAGCAGTGGATTGCGGGCAGCTCCTTTCAGCGTTTTGCGCTGGACTGGCAGCAGCGAGACGCGCTGTGGCAGGCCCGCGCCTGGGCGAACGAAGATCCGCAAGAAACCCAGATCTTGCGCCAGCGCTTGGCAGATCTTCAACCCGGTCTTGAGCAGCTCGATTGGCGTTTTGCTCGCGCCGCCTTGCGCAGCGTCACTCGCGATCGCACCCCCGTGCTGGGCCGCCTGCCGCAGGCGGGCAGCGGCGCAGGTTGGATCTTTGCGGGCCTGGGCTCGCGTGGGCTCAGCTTGGCGCCCTTGCTGAGCCACGAACTACGGGCCGAGCTTCTGGGGCAGATGCATGTGTTGCCCCGACGCTTGCGGGCCATCTTGGACCCGTTGCGTTTTTTGCCCGCTGCCTGAGGCTTGCGGACGGCCCCTTTAGGAGCTGGCGCGCCTAAGCGCTTGTACCCACGCACAAAACGGCTAGGATCAAGCGACGTTATTTGACCCGCAGCCTTCAGGATTTGCTCGACCTGTGATCCGTGCCAACGCTCCGCTTTTTGCCATCCTGACGCATCGCCCTTTTGCAGGTGCTGCCCAACGTCCTGTGCCTGGAGCGCTCCGCCATGTTGCCTAGCCGTGATCATCCAGCTTGGTTTTGGGGCAAGGCGCTGCTGGCGCTGCTGGCTCTGGGACTGCTGTTCTTGGGGGTGCTACGCTGGGCTCAAGCCATTGAGGCGCGTATCTTCCAGCAGAGTTTGAGCGTCCTGAGCGGGAAGGCACCGGTCTCGGCCAAGTTGGAGGTGCGCGGACGCCATGTGCGGGTCTACACCGCCGCCGATCCCGTTATTTTGCGCCCCTTCGTGCCCTTGCTGGCCCAGGTGGATGGCGCGCGTCACCCGCAAATCCTCCAGCTTAGCGAGGAGGCGTTCGTGGCCTCGGAGCATCGCTTGGTCCCTGGGAAGCGCTCCAGTGCGCAGACCGCGGGCCAGGCAAGTGGCCAGGTGGGCGGTCAGGCGGGTGGCACCAGCAGCCTGCTGTTTGATCTCGCCAATCAGTCCGGCCAAGGGGGCGCCGCCCAAGATGCGACCCTTGACGATCAAGATACACCCTATGCCTATGAATTTTTGCTTGCTCCTTCAGGGCTGGCGCGCGTGGGCTATATGCCGATCAACCGGGACTTATCGCCCGACGACCCGGCGCTGGCGCTGTTTTTCGGCGTCGAACGCATGGCCCGCGAGCGCCAAGACGCCTTCATTTCAGCCAGCTTCGTCGTGCGTGATCGCGCGGTCTCCTTGATCGGGCAGGCCAAGAGTCTCGACAATCAGCAGGGCTTTTTTGATGCCTTTATCGCCGAGCTGCCAGAGCAGGCCAAGGTGGGCGCGGTGGTGCTGAACGCCACCGGCGAGCGCATGCTGCGCAAGTTCGCCGAAGCAGGCTATGAGTTGAGCGATGCTGACAAGGAGGCGATTATCGGCCGCCCTGCCACCACAAGCCCTTTGCGCATCATCCGCGCCGGCAAGAGCTTCGTGCTGTCGGGCTCGCTGGGCAATGTCGCCCAACGGCGCGAGCTGGCAGACCTGCTGCCAGCGGCGGACTTGACGCCCGTCGTGCTGACCGGCCAAACCCAAACCCGCCCCGGCTATGTCGTGCAGGTTGCACAGCGCCGGGCCTTGTTGACCGGGGTTGGCCGCCTAACCATCAGCCAGCGGGTGGGGGTTCCGACCTTTACCGGACGTTATGCCAGC
Organism: uncultured Rhodospirillaceae bacterium; assembly: GCA_964536635.1. Taxonomy (GTDB): domain Bacteria; phylum Pseudomonadota; class Alphaproteobacteria; order UBA7985; family JAUIBT01; genus JAUIBT01. The sequence continues at coordinate 12,948 of CAZHYF010000016.1, forward strand.
CAGAACGAATATGCCCGCATCCTGCAAGCCGTTCAACCTAATGACGGCATTTTGGTCAAGGTCTATCGTGGCCGGGCGACGGTCAGCGGGCAAGTGCGCGATGAAAGCGAGCTGGCCTTGTTGGAGAGCTTGTTCCAGGGCGGCGCCTTCTGGCAGGCGCAAGTCAGCGCGCGGGCAACGCCAGAAGCCTCCTCGAATGCACGGGCGGTCTCGCACCTGCAAGCCCTGGCTCCGCAGCTTGCGCTCATTGAGGCCTACAGTGCCTTTGCCACTGATCGCGGCGTCGAGTTAAGTCTCTTTGCGCGCGACGAGGGCCAAAGCAAGGTGGCCCAAGCCCTGTTGCGCCATCCGTCGGTCTTGGGACCAGAGCCGACTTTCCGCTTTAGCGCGTCCGGTGCCAACGCCGAGGTCTTGAACCGCAGCTTCCCAGCCATCGATTACCGAGCGCCCAAAATCGAGCAGGTGTTGGCCGCCAGTGCGCAAGACTATGAAGGCCTGCTGCGCTTGGCAGGTATTGCCTTGACCGAGGCCGAGCGCGCTGACCTGTTGGATATCAAGCAGGACACAAAGCAAGCCCAGAGCGAGGGCCCCGCGACCTTGCAGCTCAGCAAGCAGGACGAGGCACTGAGTATACGCGGCAGTCTGGCTACGGCTGAACAAGGCGTGGCGCTGGCCTCTTTGTTCCCCGATGCCGACCTGAGTGGGCTGGAAATCGACGAGGCTTCGCCGACGCCTGCGGGTGTCATCGCTCAGCTTTGGATGCGCCGTAGCCAGATCGCGCAGATGCGACGGGTGGAAATCCGTTTGGATGGAGGCGATTTGACCTTTGAGGGTGCCTTTGCCTCCGACCCCGAGCGGGCGGCGATCTTGACCGCAGTCGAGCCGCGCAACGGTTTGCGTTTGACGCGCTTGGCCGAAGGACTGACCATCGACGGACAATTGCGTGACGAAGCCAACCAGGCCCAGTTGCGCGCCCTGTTCCCCTCGGCCGAGATGCGGCTTGAGATCCATGCTTCAGCCGACGCGGATCTGGCGGCCATCGGCTTGCTGGAAGCCTTGGTTGCGGCAGGCTTGCACGAAATTCAGGCCTACCAAGCCTATGCCACCGACCAAGGCGTGGAGCTGACCTTGTTCCCGAGGGGCGATGGTCAGCGCGCGCGCGCCGACGCGCTCATGGCTTTGGCAGCCGTGGTGGGCAGCAAGCCGACCTTCCGCTTTGAGCCGCTGATCCGCGACGCAGCGCTGGATGCCCAGGCGAAGGC
>CAZHYF010000016.1:14309-19220 GCA_964536635.1 uncultured Rhodospirillaceae bacterium
CAAGCTGCGGGCGATGACCAGGCTGCGGACAAAGACCAGGCTCCCGCAGACGACGCGTTGATCGCTGGCCGCGACGCGCAAGGCCAGCTTGTTGCGCCCGGCCAAATGAGCGTCGATCAACGCCAGGCTCTGACCGCGATCTTTAGCTTTGCGCCCTCAAGCCGAGGCTGTGAGCAGCGCTTTGTCCAGGCCCTGAGCGAAGAGGTGATCAAATTCCCCACTGGTGGCGCCGAGATTGACGCCTCCTCGGAAGCCTTTTTGCAGCGTTTGGCGCGCCTGGCCCGCATCTGTTTGGACGGCACGGGTTGGCACCTGCGGGTCGAGGGCCACACCGACGCTCAAGGTGACGACCAAGCCAATCTGCGCCTGAGTGAGCGCCGCGCGGAGGCCGTGCGCTCCTACTTGGTTTCGCTGGGGGTCGATGCCGCGCGTATCCGCGCCGAGGGCCTGGGCGAGAGCCAGCCGGTGGCGGACAATGAAACCCCTGAAGGCCGGCAGGAAAACCGCCGCATTGCCTTCAAGATTGAGGACTAAATCCTATGCTGTATCTGGTTTCTGAAATGGCCCTGTTGCTGCTCGCGGCCTTGCTGCTTGGGGTCTTGATCGCTTGGCTGGTGTGGGGGCGGCAGGCAAAAACAGGCGATGCCCGCGCGGTTGAGACCAACGTTGGTGGCGTCAAGGTCAGCAGCGACCTGCGCGCCGAACGCAGCCGGGCCGCCACCTTGCAGCAGCGCTGCGATGAAAAAGACCGCGAGATCCTGAAGCTCAAGTCCCAGCTAGAGGCCAGCTTGACCGCCGAGACCGGCCTGGCGGTGACCCGCGGGCGCTTGGGCGCCGAGGCAGAGGAGGCCTTGGCGCAAGGTGACATGAGCGCGGCCTTGGAAGCCGAAAATGCGCGGCTGCGCGGGCGGATCGGCGAGCTAAACACCCAGGTCCGCGAACACCAAAACCAGGCTGAGCAGCTCCAGTCCTTGGAGAAAGCTAGGGCGCATGCCGAGAGCGAGGCTGAGGAGCTGCGCGCGGCGCTGTCCGAAGCGCGGGCCCAGGAAGCGGCGCACGGCAGCTCGGCGGCTGACGATCAGCGCGTGGCGCTGGAAGCCGAGGTCAACCGCTTGAAAACCGAGATGACGGCGCTAACCGCCCAGCTTCAAGGCGATGGGGACGAACACGCGCTGGCGACCCGTATGAGCGCGCTGAAGCAAGAACGCGATCAGGCGCGCCACGATATGCAGGGCCTGCGCGCCACCATCGCCGACCTGGAGGCACGACGCGCGCGTCGCCGGGCGCTGGATGGCGATAAGGATGCCGAAATCATTCGCTTGCGCAGCCTGTTGGTTCCGCATCCGCCCTCCAATCAACAGAACGCCTTGAACGGTGGTGGCGAGACCAGCGAGCAGAGGGACGCAGGCGAGGCCGACGCGGCATCTCCCGAGGCCGCATCCCCCGAGGCCGCATCCCCCGAGGCTGCGCGCCCTGATATGCTGCGACCCGAGCAGCCCTTTGGCGAACCCGATGATCTGAAGATCATTTCGGGCATTGGTCCCAAGTTGCAGCAGGCTTTGAACGCGCAGGGTATCTACCATTTCTGGCAGATTGCGGCCTTGAGCGAAGAGCAGCTCGCTTGGCTGGATGAGAACATGCTGAGTTTTAAGGGGCGCATCAAGCGCGAGGGCTGGATCGAGCAGGCGCAGGCCAAGCACCAGGAGGTCTACGGCGAAGACTACAAGGCCGCCATGCTGCGCGCGCTGGGCAGCTAGAGCGTCGGGCGTTGGTCTTGCAACAGCCCTTCCGCTCTAGCTGACTGATTTTTAACGCAAGTCCATGCTCTCTCGTGTTGCCACTCATTCGCGGCTTGCTCCAAAGCAAAGCCCGGGCGATTGGGGAGCGCTGCGACGGCGAACGGGCCTTTCAAACAACAAACCAAATCGCTCTTGTGGGTGAGGTTCGCCGATCAAAACGAGCGCTATCGGAAGAGGTTGTTTAGGAGGTTATCGACCGCTTGCCCGGCCGAATCCTCAAGCGATTGCTGGGCCTGGCGCAGGCGCTCGGCCTGTTCTAGCGCACGGGCTTCGGCCTCGGCTTGCAGGCGCTGGGCCTGAGCGGCCAGGGCTGCGGCTTGGTCGGCGGCGGCCCGCTCGGCTTGCTGGCGCAGGGCCTCAGCTTGGGCGGCTTGTTGCTCCAGCACTTCGCGGGCCTGCAAGCGGCGCTCGGACACCAGTGCCTCTAGATTGACGTCGGCGGGCAGTATGTCTTTGGCCAGATCGCGCGGGATCAGGTCCAGCAGCGCCTCGGGATTGTCGCGCGCCAAGGTCAAGAAGCCGGTTAGATCCATCTGAATCCGCAGATCGTTCCAGGGGCCATAGATCTGCAACGGCAGGGTCAGCTTAGAGATGCCAGGCTTCAGACCCTCGGTCTGCACATAGCCCTCGGTCAAACGGGGCTCGATGCGATAGTTGAGCTGGCGTTGGCCCAGATCCACCTGGCCCTTGCCAGTCAGTGCGACCTTATCGGAGGTAAGCTGAAAGCCCTCGGTGCGCAGCACGCCCTGCTCGATCAGCGCGGTAGCGCCCAGGTCTTGGAATTGCGTTACCCGCGTGCGGCCGAAGGCGGGGTCGAGCTGGCGCGACTTGAGCGTGGCGATGGTGGCGGGCAAATCCAGCCCCAGCAACGAACCGTCGCGCAGGTTGATTTTGCTGCTGCCCTTCAAGTTCGACATGAGCCGCGATTGGTTGATGCCGAAGGTCAAGAGGTCCACCTCCAAGTCGCCCTTGCCGGTCAGCTCCTCGCGTCCGGCGAGCGCCAAAAACAGCGGCTTGACGTTGACTTGGCTGACCTTAGCCTTGACCGCCAAAGAAGGCTCCGCACCGCGCGCATTCAGCACCAAGGTGCCGGTGCCGCTGCCTTCGTAGGCGCGCAGCGCTGGCAGGTCAGCTTGCAAGCGACCGTCGCGCAAGCTAGCGGTGACCTCAGCCTGATCTAGGGCAAAGCCATAGAGGCTAAGACCTTGAGATTTTAAAGAAAGATCAGCATTGAAGGCTTGGAGCCCGGACCAGTTGATGGGCGCGGTGTCCCAGGCATTGTCGCCGGATGTGCGCGCATTTTGCCCGCTGGCAGCCGCAACCGGCTGGTGGTCTTGGGCGCTGAGGTAAGGGTCCAGCTCTAGGCGCGGGGCGGCCAGGTTGGCCTGCACATAGGGCTTGGCCTGACTGAGATCCAACAGGGCGGCCATGCGTAGCGCGTTGCCGTCCAGGTTCAAACTCGCTTGCTCGAAGCGGGTCTGGGCCTGGCGGTGATCCAGATTGCCTTGCAAGGAGAAGGGGCCGTAGACCTCGGGCTTGCCAGGCAGCTCTAAGCCATAGCGCTGAGTGAGCGCGCGCAAGGAACGGCCCTGCGCGGCCACCTGGCCTTGGGCGCTGACATCGCTGCCTTGCACGCTCGCATCGCCGCTGAAGCTGGCGCTGACCTCGGCGTTGGACAGGGCGAGGGTGGCACCGGAAAGCTGGCTCTGGCCTGCCTGGTGGCGAATGCGGCCGTCGAAGGTCAGGCGACTGTTGTCGCTGAGACCCGTGTTGAGGCTGGGCGCAAACATCTTGGCGACCTGCTCGACTGCGGGCAGCTCACCCCGGGTCTGCAAATCGAGCCCCAGTTGCTGGTCGAACGACTGGCCCTGGCTTGGGTCCAGCCAGAGGTTACCGCCCAGGGCCACCTGCCCCAAGGAGGTCTGGGCCACGAATTGGGTCTCTTGGCTTTCGATGCGTTGGTCTTGGGCTTGCAGGCGGCCGGAGGCTTGCAAGGTGCCGCTCAGTTGACGCAGGGCCGGGACCGAGGCCAAAATGCTGGGTGGCACAAGGGCCAAAAGGCTCTGCAGATCTTGCGCTTGAGCCGAATAGCTGCCTTGGGCAAAGCGTTGCTCTGCGATGCTTTGAAGATCGCCGCTGAATACCAGCTCGCCCAGGTTGGTGCGGGCCTCCAGGTTACCGCCAAGCAGCGAGAAATCGGCACCCGACAGCGCCAGTTGGCCGCTGGCCTTGGCGCTACCCGTAACGCGCGGCACCTCGGGGCGTTGGCCGCGCGCCCAATCAGCGATGGGCGCAAGGTCGGGCAGGGTTAGGCTGGCCTCTCCATCGCTGGCGATCAGGGCGGCGCGCTTGGATACCTGGCCGCTGTAGGATGCCTGGCCCCAGTTGAGATCAGCGTTCAGCGCGGCTTGGCTTAGGTCGAAGTCCTGCCCAACCAGCAGCAGTTGCCCGGTCGCCGAGGCGGTGCCGCTCAACGGCGGCAGGGGCAGCTCTGGGCTCTGGGCGCTGGCGAGCTTCATCAAGCTGGCCGCGTCTTTTAGCTGGACTTGGAAGCCACCGACTGCGTTGGGGGCGCCACCTTGATAGCCCAAGCGGCCCTCGAAGCTGCCCGCGACGGCGGGAAGGTCGGCCGACATCACGGCATTAGTGAAGGCAAAGGCGTTGTCCACGAACACCAGGTCGCCCTTGGCCGACAGGGGGCCGCGCAGTTGCTTGGCCTGCGGCAGCTCTAGCCCGGCCAGCGCCAAGATGTCCGGCAAGCGGTCGCTGGCAAGCTCGACCCGGCCTTCATAGCCAAGGCTTGGCGTCAGTTGCAGGCGGCCGTTCAATTTGCCGCTGAGCGCGCGCTCGGCAGTGATCGCGGCGACAAGGTCCAGCGTGCCGCCGTCCAGCGCGGCGGTGAAGGGTGCCAGGCCCAATTCATAGTCGATGTCCAGGCCCTGCCATCCCAGGCGTCCCGCCAGGCTGACGCGTTTTTCAGCCCCCTCCAAGCTGCCTTTCAGCTTGGTGATGTTAAGGCTTTGGCGGTAGCCGCTGCGCTGATCCAGATAGGAGATGCGTCCATTCGAAATGCGAAAATCCTGGATCTCCAGGCGGGTGAGCTGCTGATCCA
>CAZHYF010000016.1:19320-22317 GCA_964536635.1 uncultured Rhodospirillaceae bacterium
GCCTGGCTGATTTTAGTATTAATTTCAGGGCGATACTGCTCCAGCGGGATGCGAGGCACCACCAGGAAGACCGCCGAAGCGATGGCGGTGGTGGCAACAAGGGCAAGGCCGCCCCAAAGGGTGACTGCGCGCATCATCAACATGGCTCCTCTTCGCTCGGCAGGGCGGAGGGCTGGGGCACCGGGCTGCGCCAAAGCTGCTAAGAACATAGGCAGCCAGCGCGAAATTGCCAAACCTCCATCGGGCTTTGCGCCAGTTTTCCCGCCAATTGCGCGGAAATTGGGGCTGGAGCGTTGCGATTTTTCCCAGATGCACCCAGCGCAGCGGTTGTGCCCGGCAATGCAGCCTGAATGCGATTGACTGCGCCGGCGATACACGTTTGGCGACTCCCCCCTTGGCGGGCGCAGGGCGGACGCCTACATTGGCACACGAGGTCGCGATCTTCTGCCTGCTTTGCACAGCTTGGTGAGGGGGGAGCGGCACAAGCGCGCCGGTCATGATTTTGACCCATTCTGAGGGCTCAACTGATAAGGCTCGACGAATGACGGACACGGCCAGACAGAACGGCGAAACCTGGGCGCGCTGACGACACGAATACAAACGCGGTTGATGACGGTCTATGGCGCAACAGCTCTCTTTTAATGCCTCTGCCATGAGGCGCGGCCATGCCGCTTGTTCGGCGCCCCAGATGGCAGGGGAGGAGCCTCCGAAGTCGCCTGGAAAAGGGGACGATGAGGGTGGTAATGCGACCTTGCTCGAGCCGAAAACGCGGCTCAAGAAGCCCAGCATGTACCGCGTGCTGCTGTTGAATGATGACTACACGCCCATGGAGTTCGTGGTGCGGGTACTGATGTCGATCTTTAAAAAGAGCCAAGGTGAGGCTGAAAAGATCATGCTGCACGTTCACCAACACGGGGTTGGCCAATGCGGGGTCTATACCTACGAAGTGGCTGAGACCAAAGTCCACCGCGTGCTGGATTATGCGCGCCGCAACAACCATCCGCTGCAATGCACCATGGAGGCGGATTGAGGCCGGAGTTGAGGCTTTCGGTTTCTTTATCGCTGACTTTCAGGAGTCCTTATGCTTTCGAAAACCTTGGAAAACACCCTGAACCAAGCCGTTGCGGTTGCTGCGGATTTGCACCACGAGTACGTCACTCTGGAGCATTTGCTGTTGGCCTTGGTCGAGGATGAAGACGCCCGCGAGGTGCTGATTGGCTGCGATGTCGATCTGGAGGTGCTGGCCGCTCAGTTGTCAGACTTCCTCGACAACAAGATGCAGGCGATCGTCGATCCCAGCGCGTCGGCGCCCGAACCCAGCATCGCCTTTCAGCGTGTGCTGCAACGCGCCCTGATCCACGTCCAGTCGAGCGGCAAGCAGCCGGCGACTGGCAGCAATGTGCTGGTGGCCATCTTCTCAGAAGAAGATTCGCACGCCGCCTACCTGTTGCAGGCCATGGGCATGACCCGCTTGGACGCTACCAGCTTCCTGTCGCACGGCCGCCCCGCGCGCGGCACCTTGAGCGCCCGCGAGCAAGACGATTGGGACGAAGCCGATGCCGACACCAAGGACGGCCCCAAAACCAAGGCGCTGGACGCCTACTGCGTCAACCTGAACGCCAAGGCCGCTGAGGGCAAGATCGACCCGCTGATCGGACGTGATGCCGAGGTGGAGCGCGCGATCCAGGTTCTGTGCCGCCGCACCAAGAACAACCCCCTGCTGGTGGGCGATCCGGGCGTTGGCAAGACCGCCATCGCCGAGGGCTTGGCCGCCAACATCATCGAGGGCAATGTGCCTGATGTGCTGGCCAATGCCGAGATCTACGCGCTCGATATGGGCGCTTTGCTGGCCGGAACGCGCTATCGCGGCGACTTTGAAGAGCGCCTGAAGATGGTGTTGAAGGACTTGGGCAAGCTGGAGCACGCCATCTTGTTCATCGACGAGATCCACACGGTGATCGGCGCGGGAGCCACCAGCGGCGGCGCCATGGACGCGGCCAACTTGTTGAAACCGGTGCTGGCCAGCGGCGAGCTGCGCTGTATGGGCTCGACCACCTATAAGGAATATCGCTCGTACTTTGAAAAGGACCGCGCGCTGGTGCGGCGCTTCCAGAAGATCGATGTCAATGAGCCCGACGTCGAGGATGCGGTGCGCATTCTGGACGGCCTGAAGACCAAGTATGAGGCCCACCACAACGTCGAATACTCGCCCGAAGCCCTGCGCACGGCGGTGGAGCTGTCGGCGCGTTACATCGGCGACCGCAAGCTGCCCGACAAGGCCATCGACGTGATCGACGAGGCGGGCGCTGCGACCCGCTTGGTGCCCGAGGACCAGCGCCAGCACAAGATCGACAAGGAGCAGATCGAGGCCATCGTTGCTAAAATCGCGCGCATCCCGCCCAAGTCGGTCTCGATCGACGACAAGCGCGTGCTCAAGAACCTCGTGACCGACCTGAAGCGTCTGGTGTTCGGTCAGGACAAGGCCGTCGAAATTCTGGCCAACGCCATCAAGATGTCGCGCGCGGGACTGCGCGACGGGGAAAAGCCCATCGGCTCTTTCTTGTTCTCCGGCCCCACTGGCGTCGGTAAGACCGAAGTTGCGCGCCAGTTGGCCTCGACCCTGGGCGTCGAGCTGCTGCGCTTTGATATGTCGGAATATATGGAGCGCCACACCGTCAGCCGCCTGATCGGCGCGCCTCCCGGCTACGTTGGTTTTGACCAGGGTGGTTTGCTGACCGACGCGGTGGACAAGCAACCGCACTCTGTCCTGTTGCTGGATGAAATCGAAAAAGCCCATCCGGACCTGTTCAACATCTTGTTGCAGGTCATGGACCACGGCACCTTGACCGATCACAGCGGCAAGCAGGTCGATTTCCGCAACGTGATCGTCATCATGACCACCAACGCCGGTGCCAGCGAGCTGGCCAAACCCGCACTGGGCTTTGCTCAGGAACAGCGGGTGGGTGAGGATACCGAGGCGATCAACAAGCTGTTCAC
>CAZHYF010000017.1:0-21654 GCA_964536635.1 uncultured Rhodospirillaceae bacterium
CGCTTGGCAACACCGCTATCATAGAGGGTCTCGATCCGCCAGGCGAGGTTCTGCTCGGGCCGGCCAACCTCCAGCACCCGCAGGCAGTAGTCGGGCGCCTCTGGCAAGGCATAAGCGGTGCTGTAGCCCCAGGACGGAACGGCTGCCAGGGGCTCCAGAACCTGGCGCATCTGGGCGCAGTTCCAGGGGTAGGCACGCAGCACCGAATCAATCACCGGGCCGTGCAAACGATCAACGTGCTTGGCTTCTGGTGAGCCCTCGTCCAGGGCGCTAATGGAGGAAGCGCCCACCAAATCGAGCGCGGAATTACAAAGATCAACGAGAGTCATAAGAGGTCACGGCTGCCGATTGCTGATGGAAAAGAGGGGCGGCAGGCTCCACAACGCCAGGGACTGAGCGCTGGGAGCCCGCCGTTCGGCCTCACAGGGAGGCGATCAGGGCAGGCCTAGGCAGGCCTTAGCTGAAAGTCATGGGCGAGGTATCGACACATTCGATCACCACCACCTTGCTCTCGTGGACGCGCGCGCCGCCGACAGACATCTCGACCTGCAACTGCTGGGCATAGATGCCGTAGTCTTTGGCCGGGTTGATCTCTGAGGTGATCGGCAGCAGCTCGCCCATGATCAGGCCGGACTTCAGCACCGCCACACACGAGCGCACCGGCGTGCCCGCATCATCGCGCATCGGCAAGATGGGGTCGAAGGTGCCGGTCGAGCCGTCAACCGCAGCGCCGCCCACGGTCTGCGCCAGGTCCAGATAATCATCAACGATGTGGAAATGCGCCCCCGCAAAATAGGGCAGCGACGCGTCCATCAGCGGACGACCTTCATAGTAGTCCGATGAGGTAACGGTCGGGCTGTTCAGCAGGTCGTCTTCTTGCTCTGAGGTGACGAACAGGGTGATGGGGTCATCGCGGTCGGGCGAGACGCGACGCAGCATCTTGACCGCCTGCTTGACCTTGGCCAGGGTCAGACCGGTGCCGCCATGGGCAATGGTCTGGCTAGCGGGCAGCGGCACGGCAGTGTTGCCGTACTTATCGACGTAGTTGGTGCCCATGGCTGCGTCGATGGCGCAGCGATCCCACTCGCGGTTAGCGCCCGAGGCCCAGGCTTGCGCCAAGGGGCCGGTGGGGTCGGAGTGCTGGCGCAGGGTGTCGAAACCATCGAAACGCTCAGAGTTCCAATAGTCTTTTTGCTCCATCCAACGGCGGAAGCGCGCGGTCTCGGTGACCGGCACTTGCACATTCGAGTTGGTCTTTTGGATCAGCGAATTCGAGCCGACCAGATCGAAGGCCTGGCGCTCGCCGCTGACGGGTTGCAGGGTCACCGCCGCACGCAAGTGCGACGACTTTTGTTGCCACAGGAGGCGCAGGCCATCCAGGAATGTGACATTCAAAGCTGTTGTATCGGAAAATGCCATCGGGCGTTGATCCTTTAAGGGTTAGGAAGTGGCTTGCTTGGGCGCAGCCTTGGCCTTGGCGGCCTTGGCTTTCGCTCCGGGTTTTTCGGCCTCGGGCGAGGCCAGCAGTGCAGCCGCCAGGGCGGTCACACGGCGCTGAACGGCAGGCAGGGTGACCAAGCCCTCAGCCTTGGCTTGGCGCAGCGCCACCAGGTGGGCATAGCCGGTGCTGGCATCGGCGCCCTCTGGCAAGGCCAGCTCTTCTTCAAGCTGAGCCAAGCAGGCGCTGGGATCGCTGACCAAGGTGTTGGGATTGGCCAGAGCCAATTGCAGCAGCTCGCCGCGCAGCCAGACTTGGGCATCAATGATGTGAGACGCTGGGGTCATGGCTTAGGCTCCTGCTGAAAAGGCCAGGGGCGCGCCAGCGGCCGGACTGGTCGGAGCCTGCTGGGCCAAAGAGGCGATCTGCGCCAACTGGCTGCGCAGGGCTTTGACCTTGGCGTGCTCGGGGTGGGCGGGGTTCATGAAGGCCGCCAGATGCTGCTTGTCGGCTGACAAGCGCGCCAGCTCGTTCTTGGCTTGCTCGGGCGTGATGTGAGCGCCCGCCTGACCGGCCGCGAAGGAGTCTTCGTCCAGCGCCTCGCCGATGCGCGCCAAGGCATCCAGAAGACGCAAGGAATCCACCTGCTCGGACAGAGCAAACAGCTCGTCGGGGGTCAGGCCGATAAAGCGCGCGGCCGTGCGCGCGGCCTGTTGCTTCTGCTCAAAGCGTGGGCCCCAGATCGACAAGATCTCATCGTTGACCGCTTCGGCCTCGATCTCTGCTTGCGCCAGCTCCTCTTCCATGGCGGCCTGAGCCAACATGATGAAGGCATCGTGCAGCGCGCGCGCCTGTTCACGCGACAAGCCAACAGCAAACATAAGCTGCTTCATGGTCTCGCCCATGGTCTCGTCGTACCAATCGGCGCCGAAGGGCTTTTGGAACTGGTAGTCGGCGGGGCTAGCGGCATCGCAGGTATGGCCCTTCGGGCCTGCCAGATAGTTGCGCACCAGCTCCTCAAGGCCCATGGCCTGGATGCGGGGGTGAACCTGCAAGTCAGCAGGCAAAAGGGCCAGCCAGCTCGCGGTCGCGGGCGTAGCGGCCGCAGACGGACCGGCGGCAAGCGCAGCAGGCGTCGCAGGGACTGGGGCCCCAAGCGCGCTGCCTTGCATCGCGGTAAGGGTGTGTTGCTCCATGTGAGCTCCTTTGGTTTCGGTTGGTGGTTGGGTGAAGGGATCCGGCCAGCCCAAAGCCGCCGACAGAGCCAGCCTTCGGGCGGCACCTGCAGGGGCTATGAGCCGGGGGAGGAAAAGGAGACGGGCTTTGCGGCTTTGCTTTGCAGGCAAAGTCACCGGCGCTCGCGCAAACGCGTGCCTGGCCGGGCGCTAGGCCTGCTGGATCAAACTGAGCAGCTCATCATCACTGAGCCGCGCCATGCCCATGATATGCAGGTAGACGTCGCGCTGGCCCTCGTTGAACAAGGTCTGGTGAGCATCGCCAGGCGCGTAGGAAGAATTCAGCACGTTGGTATAACGCGCCAAATCCGCCACGATGCGTTGACCGTCGCGGCTCTCCAGCAGACGGCGATAGGCCTTGGCGAGCTGCTCCTGCTCCGTGGGTGGGCGGTGACCCCAGGCGTTGCGCAGCCAAGCCAACGCACTGGAGAGGCCGGAGCTGCGCGCCGGTTGAGAAGACGGACTCATTGCATCCCCTCCCCAACACTCGGGTCGCCCGAACCGCCCGGCTCGGCAGGTTCGCCCGCCTGCCCTTGCGCCGCTGCAGCCTGCTGCTCGGCCATGATCTGCTCCATCATGGTCTGGCGCTCGCGTACCACCTGCTCCTCGGCCTTCAGCACATCGTTGGGCACGCCAAAGGCATCGGCGATCGAGCGCGCGGCGCGGTCAAAGTCGAAGTGTTGCAAGATCTGCGGCGCCACCTCGGCCAGTGGTCCCAGCGTCTGGTAGGTGCGCATGATGGCATTCGCTTCGGAGGTCTTCTGAGCCCGCGCCAAGGGCGACAGGTAGGTAACGCGAAAGCCGGGCTGCTGAGCCAGGCTTGCGGGCGGCTCGGGGATTTGGCCCGCGCGTGCCAAGATCGCATAGACGCGGTTCAGCAAAGGATTGAGGAACTCGGTTTGGATGCGCCCCAGATAGGGCGCCATCAGCCGCATCTTTTCATCCTGCCGGCCCAAGAACTCGGTGGCCGTCATCGACGGCCCCTCGGCCATCATCAGCAAGCCCGCGTGGAAGGCATCGCGGATCGCGCTACGACGCTGCTCTTCCATCTCCAGCGTCATCGGCACGTTAGAGCCCAGCATGAAGGGTTCGTAGAGCCTGCGGCCGTTGTGGTCCAGACCGCCAACGATCACCGCGCCCGGGTGGGTTTTGAGGCCCTGCATGCCGGTCTCGTGCGGCACCAGGATCGGCGGATCAACCGCCTTTTGCGCCGCCAGCAAAGAGGTCTTGGCCATGGCGTTGACCGTGCGGATGTCCGGCAGCGCCAGCATGGCTTGGCTGGACCCATAGACCGCGCCGCGCGCCAACGACCAGCGCGCCACCTGATAGGGCAGCTCGTCGTAGCCCGATTGGGCAATCAGTTGCTCGTCGTCCAGGTTGATGTAGGCGCTGCGGTAGAGCTTGCCGCTGGGGCCGGCCTTGCCCGGCTGATAGGCTGCGTTGGGCTCGACCAGGTGCAGCAGGCGGATCGGCTGATCGCCCTGCCCCTTTTCCACCAGCGCATGGATGCTGGGAGCCTCGATCTGTGGCCAAGTCTTGAGCATCTGGCGCGCGGTAAGACTGAAGGCGCGGTAGATCGTATCCACCTGCCCGTTGGCGTCTTGATCAAGATAGACTTCTGACAGCGGCCGGGTCTGAAAATTGAGCCCGTCAAATGTGCCGGTGCGCGGATCTTTGCGCGCATCGACATAGAAGACCGCCGTCCCGAAGGCCGCCAAATCGCGGAAAAAGTCCGGCACTTGGGCGTAGAAGCGATTGCCCGAAGCTGCCAGCGTCAGGCGGATAATCTCCTCGACCTCGCGAAACCAGCGCTGCACGGCTTCTTCGCGCAGCAAGGATGGGTAGGGCGACGACAGGCTGAACCAATTGCTGGCCGGGTTGGTAATCAGGCCATAGATGCCCGCGGCCAGGTTTTCGGACGCCATCAGCGCTGTCGCATCGAAGACCAGTGGATCGCTGGGACGGCGCGCGCCTGTCGATTGGCCGAAGTCGTCGCGCGTCGGCAGAACAAACTGGGCAATCTCGCGCCACTTGCTCTCCCAAGGCGTGCGCAACGACTTGAGATGCTGGAAGCGTTCGATGCTGGCGCGCAGGTCAATGCTGGCCGCGCGCGGCAAATCGGATGTCATGGTGGGGGGAGTCCTCATCTGTGGGTGGCCGAGGTCGGGGTGGCTGGGATCGGAGGTCATCAGGCGGCCTCACCCAAAGCCCGGCGCAGGGTCGTGCGTTGCCAATCGGCGTCGTCCTGCAGCCCCTCTTGTGGGTCGTCATCGACGCTCAGGGCATCGCTGGTGTCGAAGGGGTCGCTGTCGGGATCGTGCGGCGTAAAGCCCGTTCCGCCGGCATAGAGCGGGCGCACCGGCAGTTCCAAATCGCGCAAGCGACAGCCCGAGCGGCCCGAGGTCGGCATCTCGATCCAGGCATCGCGGTAGTCCTCCCAAAGCAGGCGCTCGTCACCGCCGGACTCATCCAGGGTCTCGTCCAGATTGCCGTAATTGAGCAGGTAGTCGGACAGCTCGATCTCGCGGCGACGCAGCGCGCGCAGATCCTCCCAATTGCAGTGCAAAGGCAAGCTCATGCAAATCTCCATCGGTCTTGGCGGGGTGGTTTTGGGCGGGGTGGTTTTTGGGCGGGGCGGCCGATCATCAAGCCGCCGCGACGAAGCCCAGACCCGCGACTTCGATCGGCGCGCGGGTGTGGGCTATCGCCAGGCAGGGGCTGAGCTGCTTGGCGGTCAGAACGGTCTTGGGGGTCCAAATCAGCGGGTCTTGACCATCCAGCGCCAAGCTGACGCGCTGGACCTGGCCCTTGGCGTCGATGGCCCAGCGCCAGTGCTGGCGCGCGCCCGCCGGGATCAGCAAGGTGACGCGGTGCTGCGCTTGACCCTTGGCGTAGTCGCTGAACGATTGGCCGTGGCAAACATAGGCCCCGTGAGCCATGAGGTCGTAGGCAAAGGCCGGACCCTCTTTCAGCTCCGGATCGCAGAGCCCCAGCATATAGAGCGCCTGCTCGTCGCTGACCTTCAGATCAAAATAGAGTTCCGAGGCCCCAGAGCGCGGCAATCGAAGCTGCGGCCAGACCAGCCAGTCGCGCCAGCGCGCGCCCTCGCGACGGACGGCCAGACCGTCAAAACTCGAACGCACATCGAAGATGGCGTTGTGCCAGTGGCCTTCGCTGCCAAGCAAGTCCCCGCCCGAGGCAAAGAGCGTGTCGGGCTCAAAGGCTTGACGCTGATAGTCATAGCGGTGTGCGAGCTTGCGCTTAGTCATAGGCCTCCTCCGCTGCGAGGAAGCGCACGGGGCCAGCGATGGCTTGCACGATCAAGGCCGCGGCCGACTTGGTGACAAAGATGCCGCCCAGCCGGTCGATCTCATAGACCAGCTCGCATGGTTGGTTGGCGAAGACGCGCAGATAACCCGACTCGCTACTGATGCTTGAGGGCAGCACCTGGATCCAGCGGCTGCGGATCAGGCCGCGCGCGGTCTCAAACACCCGGCAGCTTTGGCCTTCGGGCAACCGCAAGGGTTGGGCAGAGCCACGCAAGATCGCCGCTGGCTCCAGCACGCAGTGCTGCAAGTCTTCGTCGGCCTGGCGCACCTCCAGCCCTGCTGGAAGGCTGCCCGCCAACCCCAACATATTGGTCTGTATGTACATGATATTCCCGTTTTGTTCTTATTGATGCGCAAGCGCAGAGGCATGGAGATCCAACTCCAGCAGCCAGAGGCCTTGCAGGCGGCAATCGCGCGGCAGCCAAAAGGCCACCAGCCAGGGGGCACGCCAACTTATGTGGGTCTCCAGGCCCATCAGCTCGCGACCCAGCTCCCAGAATGCCAAGCGCCGGGCCTGGGAAAAGCGCTCTTGCGGGCGCTTGCGCAGCATCCAGATTGAAAGCTGTGCGGGCGTATCATAAGCGCTGTCGAACTGGTCCAGGCGCCAGGTTTGGTGGTCAACCTCGCCCCTGGGCTCGACCGGACGCAGCGATAGATCGAGTTGTGCCGCTTGGCCCAAAACGGGCTCGGGCAGCGCCAGCCAAGGCGTCAGCCGGTCCGGCTGATCGAGCAAACAGATTTGCCGATCCGCGCTCTGTTCCAGCACGGGGGCCAAGCGCGGCCCAGACATCAGGTCCAAAGCTGCGCTCATTGGGGGGCGTCGCGCTGGGCTTGATGATCGGCCAAGATGGAGAACAGCAAGAAGTCTTGCCCATCCTTACCGTGTTGGGCCAGCCGTGCTTCTTCGCGCATGCCCAGCCAACGCATCCAGCGATGCGCCTCATGGTGGCCATCATGGGACAGAGCCACGCCCTTGCGCATGCCCATGGCGAAGAGCCGCGGCTTGATCTGGTGTTTGATGTAGCGCGAGGCGGCTTTGGCCACCGGCTGCCAGGCGGGGCTGGCGGCAAAACCAAGGCTAAACAGGCCGGGGTGCTGTTCCACTGCCGCCCAGATGGCCACCAGTTGCGGGCCAATAAAAAAGCCCTGTTGCAGGGCCTGGGGACTGGTGAAGGGCTGTAGCAGCACGCGCGGATCTTCCTCAAACGCCGTCGCCCGCAGCTCGATCAGGTCTTGGCGCCGCAGATCCAGCGCCAGGCTCTCAATTTCTTGCGCCAGAGCGCGACGGGCCTCAAATTCTGTCGTCATAACTCACCAATCAAAAGGGTTAAATCGGGGATCGGCTGCTTGCCGCCGCCGCGCACTGTCCTTATGGGGCAAGCGTGCTTGCGGCAGGGCCATCAGGGCATAGCGGGTGGCGGCCATCAGGTCGTCTTGTTGCTTGACCACCTGACCGTCTTTGCGGTGATAGAGGCGAAACTCCTCGAACCAGTCCGAACAGGGCGCAAAGACCTTGAGGCGGCCCGATTGCAGACGCTGATAGAGCAGCATCAACCCGGCCTCGACCGAGTTGCCGCCGTCGGCAAAGCGTACCGGACCTGGCAGCATCGACAGGCCCTCTTGGCGGTAGAGCCCGGCCAACTGCTGACCCGAGCCCTTGTCATGCTGGAGGCCGTCGTGCGGCCAGGCCCAGGGCAGGCCTGCATCGCCAAAGTCCGCGCCCCACTGCTTGAGCGCCGCCGCTTGCACGCGCGGGGTCTGCTGCGAGACGCGATAGGTTTGGGCGATATACATGACATCGCCCTCGCGGTCCCACCAGGCCAGCACGGCTGCCGTCGGGTGATCCCAGCCAAAGTCCAGGGCTGCAACCATGGGCCAGTGCGCTGGTCGGGCAAAGGGGTCGCACTTCACCACCTCCTCAGAGAAGGGAAAGATGCGGCCACTGCCCACCGAGGGCTCGCCGTAAACGCGAGCTTGGCGCTCGTATTCGGGATAAGAGGCCATGATGGTCGCCCGCTGCGCCTCGCTGTAGTGTTCAGCGTCAAACAGGGTCATTTTCGTCACGTGGCGGGCCATCTTGTTCCTCTGGTTCCTGCGTGTGATGCTCGGCCTTGCCCGCTGTTTGCGCATCGCCCAAGAAACGCTGCACCACGCTGGAATAGCCCTTGAGCGGTGTGAAGGTCAGCATGACCATGCCGCCGGTGGCGTTGGTGCGGGTCAGGCCTTCCATATAGATGTCCTCGGGCGGCTCCTCGTCGAACCAGACCAGATCCAAGCTGGGGCCCTGCCACTTCTCGCGCCCCTGGGCGTAGGACTTGAAGCCCAAGAGCGACTGCCCGCCCGAACGATGCTGGACCATGACCTGATCCAGAGCACCCGAGCCGCCCGGCACGCGAGTCACCTCGCGCAGCCAGTGGCGTTCCAGGGCGGCGGTGCGCGGGTGGTTCTCCTTAGCAGCCTTGGCCAGGCGGCCGATCAGCACGCGCTGAGGGTTGTCGCGGGTTGATTCGCCAGTCACGCTCGCGGCCCAAGCCGAGATGGGCTGCTCAAAGCGCCGCCCTTGCCACCAGTCCGGATAGAAACCGCTCAGGTGCATGGCGACTTCGAAGCCCGCGCAGGTGGTTTTGCCGAGCTGGTTGCCCGCCATCAGCAGGCGTTCGCGAAACCCGGCGCCAGCGGCGTGGAATTCGCGCTGCTTGGCAAAGGGCTCGTAGCGGCTAATCGCTGTCAGTTGGCGTTGGCGGTAGGTCTGAAGGACCGTCAGCAAGTCCCGTTTCTTTAAGAAGCCTGCGGATTTGGGCATCAAGCTCTTCGTCACTCATGTCTTCCAGGTCTTGGGCGTCCAGGCCTTGGCCGTGCGCCAGACCATGCAGATCGGTCAGTTGCTTTAGGCTCTGCGAGGCGACGCTCAGATTGCCCTCGGCCTGCGCCAGGTTATAGAGCGCCAGCAGGCGACGCGTTTGGCTTTCCAGGTTGATCGCGCCCTCGCCTTCGGGCGGCGGTGGCACGGGCGCCGGGCGCAGGGGCGCGGCCTTGGCCTTTGGTTTGGTCACCATGTCCCCCCCTTGTGTGCTGCAGACCTGGGGGCGGCGTTTGTCGTCTCGTGCACCCTGATCAACCGGTCGATGGCCCAGCAGGTGCGCGCCTTATTGCGTTGCATCGTTTCAACAATTGCGCCGGTCGGCAGTGCAACCAGGCGCTCCAACAAGGTGGCAGCCTCGCTTGGCAGCGCGCGCAAACAACCGGTGTAGCGCGCCAACGCCTTTACTTTGCGCAAGTGACGTTCGTCGTCGGGCATGCTCGATTGTGCAGCCTGGCTGGCCTGGTAGCGAGCAACCCCACCCGCGCCACCGAAGGCGCGGTGGTGATCTTCACACAGGCGCATGAAGGCCAGGAGCCGGCGCGCCGCCACAGCATCGCTCTCCTGAGGCGCGCGCAAGAGATCGCGCAGCTGAATGCTCTGCGCCAAGCCCGGCTCTGGGCTCGGGCGGCGGAGCGTGGGCTCCTTGGCGCCCATCGCAACAGCCAGAGGGGGGTTTTGAGCAGGTAGAGGCGAAAGGCGGCGCGGCCGCCCAGCACGCAGGCGCGCGGAGGCTTGCATAGCAACCATAGTCCGATGATCCCTGTTTTGCGCCAGGCCACGCGCCAACCATCGCCGGGCCGGGCGCACACCCGGAGCCAGCAACAGCCAACAGCGACCCAGCGCCTATCTTGTCGTTATGAGCGGTGGCAGCGCAGGCCTCAGCCAGCACTGCAACCCGGGCCTTGGGCGCATCTTAGGAAAAAAGCGCCTGCGCTTGAGCCTTGGCGCTGGCCTTGAAAGCGCTCTGCGGCGCGTCAGCCAGGTAACCTTGGCGGTGCATGAGCTTGCGCAGCTGTTCGCGGCCATCCAAAGGTGTCTCGCACTCCAGGTAGGCAATCGCATGACCCAAGGTCATCAGGCGGGTATGCCAGCTTGATCGAAACGCTTGGCCGGTTTTCTTCTGATTGATTTTCAACAAGAGTGTCTTGCCACCTTGGCCAAGAATGAGGAAGTCCGCCAGCTTGAGCAGCGAAAAATGATCGGTTTATTGGCGACTGCCATTGCCAGCATCGCCCTGTCTGTCACTGGGGCGCTCGGCGGCGGTCGGGTTGAGCGGAGCTGCAGAATTGACGCTGGCGCGGGAAAAATCGCCCGGATAGCGCGCCTCGAACACGAACTGCGCGCCGTGGTTTTGCAGTAAGCGCAATTCCTGGAAGATCGCGCGGATCAGGTCAAGGCGGTCAAATCCAACTCGCCGATCCAAAGGCGCTGCCGCCTTGTGCCGACCAGCCCAGGCAGATGCCCCCATAGATGCACCAGTGGCCTTGGGGCCTGCAACCTTGCTCAGCGCCAGTCGCGCAGGCTTGGTCGCCAGCAAGGCTGTGCGCGTGTGATCTTTGATCCCTTGAGTGTCTGTCACCTTAACTCTCATGCTTATTCTCGTTTCGACGGTCTTCGTGTGAGCGGACGTTTCGCCAGTGTGAATTTTGCTAACATTAGGTGAACAAAACGTCAACACTGAAATCGAAGAAAATGAAAATTTATGGTGCTTATATTTTTATCGTTCCTCTTTTTTGCAGATGCCTTGCGCAAAAATCCAGGCTGGTTTTTCCGAGATTGCTCAGATTTTGCTAGGTTTTGCCGCAACTTATCCCCGGCTGCCGCTGCCCTTACCTCCAAAGCAGTCGCGCGATTCGCCGATCTCTCACTCCTAAAAGGTGTAGCGCGGTCGCGGGTTTTGGCGCGAAATCGCTCGACTGGGACCGTCTGCACAATCCCCCTAGCATTCCGTGAAGCAAAGGCTTTTCCCCAGCCCCTAGCAAGGCTATACTCTGCCTAGGCAGGGCTATGTCCCTGCCGCATCTTGTGCCACAGCGCCAACTGGACGATGTTTTTTTTCTGTGGATTACAAGACAGCTCGCTAAGAAAGGACGGCAGCTCGCTATGGCCTCCCAAAGACAAACGCCCCGGTTCTTGAAGCGCCGCGCAAAGCCCGGCGCTCTGGTCAAGCGAGGCGCGCGCGGCTTCGACCCCGCCGCCACGATCACCTATTCCCGCGAGGTCACCTCAAAGCCCAAGCGCGTTTTGGTGCGCAGCCTTGAGAATCTGACCGGCCGCATCAAGCTGGTTAAGATCGCCAGCAACTATCAGGACGATATCAACGACAACAAAGACTTCTGGTCGGTGGCCTTTGATCGCCTCAAGTTGAACCTGTTGATCAGTGGCGAGGGTCTGGCAGGCCTGCCCTCTGAAGGGCCGACGGTTTTTGTCGCCAACCACCCCTACGGCATCATTGATGGTCTTTGTTTTGGGCGGCTGCTGTCGCTGGTGCGTAAAGACTTCAAGATTCTCACCAACTCCGTTTTGTGCCAAATTCCAGAAGTGCAGGACAACCTGCTGCCGATCAGCTTTGAAGAGTCGCGGCGCGGCGTCGAGGTCACGCTTGAAAGCCGCAAGAAGGCCTTGGCCTGCCTGGCAGAGGGCGGCGCGATCGGCGTCTTTCCGGGCGGAACCGTCTCGACCTCGGCGCGGATGCGGGGCCGAGCCATTGACCCTGAATGGAAGAATTTCACCGCCAAAATGATCATCCGCTCGAATGCACAGGTCATCCCGCTTTATTTCGAAGGGCAGAATAGCCGTCTGTTCCAGATCGCCAGCCACCTGTCATCGACCCTGCGTCTGTCCTTGTTCTTGAACGAGGTCCACAAGAAGATCGGGGATGACATCGAGGTCGTAGTGGGCAAGCCCATCGACCCGGCCCAGATCGAGGCGCTGAAGAGCAAACCCAGCGAATTGATGGAAATGCTGCGGGTTGAGACCTACGGTTTGTCCGGACGCCCGGTAAGCAAGGGCCAGTTCGGCTGGCCGCACCGTCCACCCAAGCCCGAACACGCGCGCCCGGGCCGACGACACCGACCGGCTGAACCGCAAACCACGGCAGGGTAGGACCCACAAGCCGCTAACGCAAAGCCCAAGCTCTTGGAACCAAGAGCGCCAAGGTTGCTTGGGGTGATTTTGCGTTGGGATCAGTTCGATAGCGCCTGTGGCGTGAGGGCAACCGATCGACATAAGCGCGAAAGGTCCGGCTTCTACCAATACCTCTTGCACGCCCCCGGCCTTGGCCCTAGGCTGAACGGCCGCTGTAACGGGTCAGCGCGTGCGGCGTTGCAGCCCCTCAATCTCCCCACTCCTTCCAGCCAGAAAGGTCTTTACCATGTTGAACGTGGCCATCCTCGGCGCGTCGGGCTATACCGGCGCGGAACTCCTGCGCCTTCTCTTGAACCACCCCAAGGTGGCCATCCGAGCCCTGACCGCGGAGCGCCACGCTGGCAAGCGATTCGCCGAGGTCTTCCCGCAGTTCGCCATGCTGGACCTGCCGGACCTGCAAAAGATCGACGCGCTGGACTGGCAGGGCATCGACTTTGTTTTCTGCGCCTTGCCCCACGGCACGACCCAGCCCATTATCGCCCGCTTGCCCCAGCATGTGCGGGTTGTCGATCTGTCGGCAGACTTTCGCTTGGCCTCCGCGGCGCTCTATAAGCAGGTCTATGGCCAACCGCATCAACAAACCGAGCTGCTCGCCGAAGCGGTCTATGGCCTCAGCGAGATCGCGCGCGCGGACATCGCCAAGGCACGCCTAGTCGCCAACCCTGGCTGCTACCCGACGGGTGCGCAACTGCCGCTCATTCCCTTGTTGGAACAGGGCCTGGTCGAGACTGACAGCCTGATTATCGACTCCAAATCTGGCATCACCGGCGCAGGCCGCAGCCCCAAAGAGAGCCTACTGTTTAGCGAACTGGCCGACGGTATCCACGCCTACGGCATCGGCACCCACCGCCACGGCCCGGAGATCGACCAGGGCCTCAGCCGTGCGGCTGGCGAGGATATCTGCGTGCGCTTTACACCGCACCTGGTGCCCATGAGTCGAGGCATCCTTTCGACCGTATACGTCACCATGAAGGCGGGCGTCGGCCTGGGTGAGCTGCGCGCGGCACTGGAACAACGCTACGCCAGCGAGCCGTTTGTCCACATCTTGCCCGATGGTCAGGCTCCGCAAACGCGCCATGTGCGCGGAACCAACCATGTGCTGATTTCGCTGCACGCCGACCGAAAGGCCGGTCAGGCCATTTTGGTCTGCGCCGAAGACAACCTGGTCAAAGGTGCCTCTGGTCAAGCCATTCAGAACATGAATATCATGATGGGCTTTGAGGAGACCTTGGGTCTGAAGATGACCGCCCTATTCCCGTGATCGCCGGGTAAGATCTGACACAAAAGCCTCGCCAAGTCGTTGGACTATGCTTCAACGACTTGCCGTCATTTCACATTCTCTAACTCACTGATTTATCAGCACAATTACCCCAAGCAACCTTGGCGCTCTTGCTTCCAAGAGCTTGGGCTTTGCCCGAGCGCTTGAGCGGGGCTTTTTCTTGCCAAGCCGCTGACGCGGAACACAGCAAAGCGCCGTGCCGAGCGGGCACACTCAAGGATATCGATGGGGGAGAAACTGGGGCGACTGATGGGGCTCGAACCCACGACCTCCGGTACCACAAACCGGCGCTCTAACCGACTGAGCTACAATCGCCACGCTAGGGCGCCATGACTAGGCGCGATGAAAAGAAAAATCAAGGCTCTTGTGCGACCATAGATCGGGCAAGCCCACTTTTTTCCAGCCGCGCCAGCTCGGCAGCCCGAAACACAACAAAAGAGCCGCTCGCACCATCGTGCGCACGGCTCTTGTGTGTGTCTTATGGCTTGGCCCGCCCCCTAAAGCGGGACAGAAGCCAGTAGCAAGATGCGTTGCACACCCTGCCTAGAATTTGAACATCAGACCTGCGTCGATGTTGTGCTGGCCGCGAACCGCGAACTCACCCTGGGTGCTTGTGCCAGCGGTGGTCGATACGATGCGGAAGTCGCCCGATTCCATGTAGCGGTAGCCGACCTTGGCACCAACATTCGGAGCAATGGGGAAGGCAACGCCGACCATAGCCTGAGCAGCGGGCGCCCAGTCGTTGATCTTATTTGACGTACCTGCGCGCGCAATCGTGCCATCAATCAGCAGTGCACCGACACCCAGACCGGCGTAGATCGAGCCCGCGCCTGGCGCGTTGAAGTCGACGTAGCCGTTGGCCATAGCGGCATAGTGGTTGACGTCGCCGGTCCAGCCGGTGCCATCGACGAAACTTTCGGGCACCAGATTGGCAGCGCGGCCTTCGGCCTCGACGCGCATAGAGGCAATGCCTGACTGGCTGTGCGCCACGGTAGCACCAACGCCAACGAAGCCCTGGACTTCGTCATCATCACCGGTTGTCACGGAGTGCACCGCGCCGAAGCGTGTGCCGCTATCGCTGCTGACGGTCAAGCTGCCGCCGGCGGTCAAGTAACGGTCTTGCAGGCTGGTCAAAATGGGGCCTGATCCTGCAGCCACCTGAGCCTGTGCCGAAGCCAAGCCCAAGCCCAAGGCGACAGTGACAGAAACGAGGGACGCAGCCAGGCCTCGGCCGGCTGCCTGATAAAATAAATTGCGCATATGAAATCCGAAAAATGAAATGTTTCAACGCTGGCAGATAACCAAGCGATGTCGGTCAAACGAGGGTGCGATTAGGGAATTGCCGCTTCAGCCTGGACAAGAAATAGGCAAACCAGCTCAATTTTTAGACAAGCGCGGCAGCCAGCCCGATCCGCGGGGATTTCTGGGCCGAATTCTAGCGATTTTGGGCCCAGGAAAACTTGGCACGCTGTTTGCATGGTAGGAGCAAACCCCAAAAGGAGTGCTCCGCCATGAAAAAAATCGAAGCGATCATCAAGCCCTTCAAGCTCGATGAAGTCAAAGAAGCCCTGCACGAGATCGGCATCAACGGCATCACCGTGATCGAAGCCAAGGGCTTTGGTCGCCAAAAAGGCCACACCGAGCTGTATCGCGGTGCGGAATACGTTGTCGATTTCCTGCCCAAAGTGAAGGTCGAAGTCGTGCTATCCGACGACCTGTTGGACCGCGCCATCGAGGCCATCACCAACGCCGCCCACACCGGACGCATCGGCGACGGCAAGATCTTCGTCTCCACCGTCGATGAAGCGATCCGCATTCGAACCGGCGAGCGCGGCGCGGCAGCGGTCTAATCCAAACACACGGGCAAGGGGAGCGCAGAATTCCCGATTGCTCATCCACCCAACCTACCCTAAACACCCAGCAGTTAAATATCTGAGGATACTATGAGCGACTATTCAACAATTAAGCAGATGATCGAGGAGCACGGCGCCAAGTTCATCGACCTTCGCTTCACCGACCCACGCGGCAAGCTGCATCACCTGACCATGTGCGCCGGCGCCATGGGCGAGGACGAGTTCGAAGAAGGCATCATGTTTGATGGCTCTTCAATCGCAGGCTGGAAGGCCATCAACGAGTCGGACATGGTATTGAAGCCGGACCTTTCGACCGTCACCGTTGACCCCTTCACTGCGCAACCGCAGCTCAACATCATGTGTGACATCTACGACCCCATCACCGGCGAAGGCTATGAGCGCGACCCCCGCTCGACCGCCAAGCGCGCTGAAGACTACGTCCGCTCAACCGGCATCGGTGACACCGTTTACTGTGGCCCTGAAGCTGAATTCTTCATGTTCGACGATGTGCGCTTTGAAGTTTCGCCCAACCGCAGCTTCTTTGAGTTCTACTCATCAGAAGGCGCTTATGCGACCGGCGACGAATTCGAAGGCGGCAACATGGGCCACCGTCCGCGCGTCAAAGGCGGCTACTTCCCGGTCGCTCCGGTTGATCACGCCGTAGACATCCGCGCCGAGATGACCACCGTTGCGCTGGAAATGGGCCTGCCCATGGACAAGCACCACCACGAGGTGGCTCCGGCACAGCACGAGCTGGGCATGATGTTCTCGACCCTGACCGACATTGCCGACAAGCAGCAGCTTTATAAGTACGTCGTTCACAACGTCGCTGCCTCTTACGGCAAGACCGTTACCTTTATGCCCAAGCCCCTGCAAGGTGACAACGGCTCTGGCATGCACGTCCACCAGTCTATCTGGAAGGACGGCCAGCCCTTGTTCGCAGGCGACGGCTATGCCGGTCTGTCAGAGACTTGCTTGTACTACATCGGTGGTATCATCAAGCACGCCAAGGCTCTGAACGCCTTCACCAACCCCTCGACCAACTCCTATAAGCGTTTGGTTCCTGGCTTTGAAGCACCGGTTCTGCTGGCCTATTCAGCGCGCAACCGCTCGGCGTCTTGCCGCATTCCGTTCGGTTCGTCGCCGAAAGCCAAGCGCGTTGAGGTGCGCTTCCCCGACCCGACCGCCAACCCCTACCTGGCCTTCGCTGCTCTGCTGATGGCTGGCATGGACGGCATCCGCAACAAGATCCACCCGGGCGACCCGATGGACAAGGACCTGTACGAGCTGCCCGCCGACGAGCTGGCCCAGATCCCGACCGTTGCGAGCTCGCTGACCGAAGCTCTGGATGCTTTGGCAGACGATATGGACTTCCTGTGTGAAGGCGGCGTCTTCACGCGCGACCAGATCGAAGCCTATGTGGAGCTGAAGCGTGAAGAGCAGTTGCGCTACGACATGGCTCCGCACCCGATCGAGTTCGACATGTACTACTCAGTCTAAGGCCTAGCCGAGACAGACGAGAAACCCCGGTCCCTTGGGCCGGGGTTTTTCTGTGCCTCCACAGCGCCACAGCACGCTCCGGGCACAAAAAAAAGCCCCACTGCCAGGGCGGGGCTTTTCATCGTTAGTCTGCGCGCGTCTGGCGTCAGAAGCGGCGACCGAGCTGGCGCGCCAGGTCAGCGCGGGTCAGGCCCAAATCTTCAAGCTGGCGGGCGTCCATATTGTCCCACTGCGACAACAGACGACCACGACGGGTTTGATTAGAAATCAAGCGAAAAAGACCAATCATAGCGAACTCCTCTTAAGACTGGCATGGCAGAGATAGCTCGGCGAGTCGTGATATGTGCGCGGCCCGTCAGCGGCCTGGGGTGTCGCAGGTTTTGCGCGCCTCAACTAAGCCTAGACCGCCAGAACCTAGCGCAAAACCGACGCCCAGCGGCTTGGTGAACAGACCCGCAAAAAGCGCATGGCTTCACCCTCCGGTCGCGAGGCCGAACGGGGCAAAATTTACCCGTCAACCGAGCAGTTATCCGTGCCTCAGCCAAAATGAAGCCACAAGAAGTTGCTAGAGCCTGTCTGCCCCCAAAAATACGGATCAAGACCGTAGCCACACCCCAACAAGACGTGATGCCGCTGGCCGAAGGCTCCTGGCTTCAAAAGTTCCCATCGCGCGCAAATTACGTTAGAGACCAGTGCATGGAGACCAAGCCCCTCTACTTGCCTGAAGATCTGCGACAGTCCAAGCTCGCCATGCCCGAGCAAGCAGGGCGCGCGGGTGGCTGGCCGCGTCTGCTGCGCCGCCAGTCCAACGGCCTTTCGAGGCGCGCGACCCTTGGCATGCTGCTCGCTCTCATGCTGCTGGGCGCCGCGCTTGGCTACGGCGGGCTGCGCTATCTCTACCAACAGGACCGGCAGTTTTTTGATCCGATCGATGATCCCGAGAACGCTGCTTTGGTCAGCGAGTTCAACGCCTTTTTGCAAGCCAACTACATCGTCTATTTCGATGCCCGCGAGCTTTTGACGCCAGGCGGTTCGCACCGCCGCGTGGGCTCCAGCGGCTACGGCCTCAATCGCCTGCCGCCGCGCCATCTTTGGGACGGCATGCTGGCCAGCTTGTTCGTGATCGAAGAATTGCGCGAACGCTTCGGCGGCGAGCTCAACATCATTTCTGGCTATCGCGCGCCGCTCTATAACACCGCGATCGGCGGTGCGCGCCGCAGCCAGCACATGCGCTACACCGCCTTCGATGTGGCCCCCAAGAGCGGCAAGCCCGAGGATGTTGAGAAGATCAATAAGATCTTGCGCCAAATGCGCGACGACGAGCAGCTTTTCGTCGGTGGTCTGGGCAAATACGACAACTGGATCCACATCGACACCCGCGAAAAGAACGCCAACTGGTAGTTCAAACTATCCCCAGGCCTGCCCTGGAGACAGGTTTCGCAACCCCAGCTTTATAGCCAGCCCGCATTGCCCGGCTTATACCAAGGCTTCCCGTTGTAACGATCAAGGGCCTGAGCCGCTGTGTCTGACCTGCTGAACGATTTAGTGCCCGCGCCCAAGCATGAGGCCAAGGGCTCGTATAGCGCCAAGGACATCGAGGTGCTGGAGGGCCTGGAGCCTGTGCGCAAGCGCCCTGGCATGTACATCGGCGGCACCGACGAACGCGCGCTGCACCACCTGGCATCAGAGATCATCGACAACGCCATGGACGAGGCCGTTGCCGGTCACGCCAGCCACATCAAGATCCACTTGGACGCCGAAGGCTGCGCCACCATCACCGACAACGGCCGCGGCATCCCGGTTGATCCCCATCCCAAATACAAAGACAAGTCCGCGCTGGAGGTCATTTTGACAACCCTGCACTCGGGCGGCAAGTTTTCGGGCAAGGCCTATGCGACTTCGGGCGGTCTTCACGGCGTGGGCATCTCGGTGGTCAACGCCCTGTCTGACCTGCTGGTGGTCGAGGTGGCGCGCGATAAGTCGCTTTACCGCCAGAGCTTTAGCCGCGGCCTGTCGCAAGGCCCGCTGGAGCGCGTCGGCGCAGCGCCCAACCGGCGCGGCACCTCGGTGCGCTTCCACCCCGACCCGCAGATTTTTGGCGAGAAGGCCAAGCTGAAAGCCGAACCGCTCTATCGCTTTGCGCGTTCGAAAGCCTTCTTGCAAAAGGGCGTCGAGATCCGCTGGTCCTGCGATCCTGCCTTATTGGACAAAGACTCCAAGACCCCTGCCGAAGCCGTGCTGCACTTCCCCGGCGGACTGGCGGACAGCCTGCAAGAGACCGTCGCCGGTGAGAGCCTGGTCACCCCCATCTTGTACGCGGGCGAAGCCGACTTCCCCGACGATCAAGGCCGCATGGAGTGGGCCATCGCTTGGCTCGACCAGGCCGACGCCAGCGTCAGCGCCTTTTGTAACACCATTCCGACCCCCCTGGGCGGCACCCACGAACAGGGCCTGCGCTCGGGTTTGGCGCGCGCCATCAAGAGCTTTGGCGATTTGGCGGGCAACAAGAAAGCCGCCAATATCACGCCTGAAGATGTCATGGGCGCAGCGCGCAGCCTGCTGTCGGTCTTTATCCGCGAGCCGCAATTCCAGGGCCAGACCAAGGACCGCCTGACCTCGGCCTATGTGACGCGCTTGGTGGACAACGCCATCAAGGATCAGCTCGATCACTGGTTGGCCCAGCATCCCAAGGAAGCCAAGGCGCTGCTGGACAACATCGTGCTGCGCGCCGAGGAGCGCCAGCGCCGTCGCCAAGCCAAGGAGCAGTCGCGCAAGACCGCCACATCGCGCCTGCGCCTGCCCGGCAAGTTGGCTGACTGCTCGCGCGCCAACCGCGTCGATACCGAGATTTTCTTGGTCGAGGGCGATTCAGCGGGCGGCTCGGCCAAGCAGGCTCGCAAGCGCGAGACCCAAGCCATCCTTCCGCTGCGCGGCAAGATTTTGAACGTCGCCAGCGCCACCACTGACAAGCTACGCGCCAACCAGGAGCTGTCCGACCTGTCGCAAGCCCTGGGAGTCGGGCTCGGCCGCCAGTTCAAGCTGGATGATCTACGCTATGAGCGCGTGATCATCATGACCGACGCGGACGTGGACGGCGCCCACATCGCCAGCTTGCTGATGACCTTCTTCTATCGCGAGATGCGCCCGCTGATCGAAGCGGGCCGCCTGTTCCTGGCCATGCCCCCGCTCTACCGCCTGAGCCAGGGCGGCAAGGTGCTTTATGCACGCGACGACGCCCACAAGGACGAGCTGTTGGGCTCGGCCTTCCGGACCAACGCCAAGGTGGAGATATCGCGCTTCAAGGGCCTGGGTGAAATGTCTTCGCCACAGCTCAAAGAGACCACCATGAACCCCGCGACTCGGCAACTGTTGCAGGTGCGCTTGGACGACTTCTCCGGCGATGGCTTGGCGATGGCCAGTGAAGATGTGGCACCCAACGCCCGTTTGGAGGAGGTCGATCAACTCGTCGAGGACCTCATGGGCCGAAAACCCGAGCGGCGCTTCGCCTTTATCCAAGAAAATGCGGCGTTTGCAGAAGATTTGGACATCTAGAGTCAACTCTTGCACCAGCGCCTGCTAGGCTGAGGCCAAGAAAACCTCAAACTGGACTCCAAGTGGGCTGGCGTTTTGCGCCTGTCGTCCCCACCTAGCCTTTTATGACCAAAAGCCGACCGCCTCTGATCGACTTGCAGCACAGTGATGCGCCCGCGCAGCCCCTGACCTTCCCCGGGCTCGCGCGTCGGCGCGTACTGCGTACGGCCAGCCAAAGCCTGGCGCTTGCGGGCCTGGCCGGTTTGGGGCTGATCGGCTGCCAGCCTGCTCAAGGCGCACAAGATGAAGCGCCGCGCAACTATGGCCGCCGCGACCCAGTGCCGCCCGAGCTGCTCGACAAGGCCAGCATTCCGACCTTCCCCAACACGCGCTTTTTTGCCGACCGCCCCAGCCGCGACTTTGCAGCTTGGCTGGATACCTGGACCCGCCAGCGCCGCAACTTGGGCCTGGCCAGCACCACCCCCATGGAGGCCATCGCCTTTTCTGGCGGCTCCAGCGAGGGCGCCTTTGGTGGCGGCCTGATGGTGGGCTGGGGTCAGCGCGGCGACCGCCCGGTTTTCGATCTGGTCAGCGGAATTTCCGCCGGAGCCATCGTCGGCGCCAGCGTCATTTTGGGCCACGGCTATGAACAGCGCATCCAGGCCGCTTTCACCAGCAACGCTTTTTCCGACATCCTAGCGCTGCGCCCCACCTCTTTGCTGTTTGGCGGCCCGAGTTTGTCCAGCGCTGCCAAGCTGGCCAGTCAGCTTGAACAGCAAGTCGATGACGCCATGATCGACCAAATCGGTCGTGCTTATCACGCCGGGCGCCGCTTTATGGTCATCACCTCGAACCTGGATCAACAGCGCCCGGTTGCCTGGGACATCACTGCGATTGCCGCCTCCTTGCACCCCTCGCGCTATGCCTTGGTGCGCAAGATCTTACTCGCGAGCGCCGCCCTACCGGGCTTGTTCCCGCCGGTGCGCTTTGCCGTGGTCGCCGACGGCCAGGCCTATGACGAGTTCCATGTCGATGGCGCGGTAACCCAAGGCCTCTACCTGTTTCCGGGCGCACAAGACAGCCTGACCACAGTGCGCCAGATGGCGCCCGAGATGCGCTTTAACGTCTACATGGTGATCAATGGGCCGATCCTGCCGACCTACGATCCGGTGCGCGCGCGGGCGCTCAACCTGGCCAACTCCTCGCTGCAAACCCTGTTGAAGAACCGCACGGCAGGCGACGTGAAAGAGATTTTCCGCATCGCCCAGTTCTTCCAGACCCCTGCGCGCCTCACCTTCTTGCCGCAAGACATGTCGGTGACCTCCGAGACCAACAGCTTTAACGCCGAATATATGAACAAGCTGTTCGACTACGGCCAAGAGCGCGGCCTGAAGGCGGACCTCTGGTATGATCGCTTCCCGCTGATCTAGAGCAAGCCGCGAATGAGTGGCAACACGAGAGAGCATGGACTTGCGTTAG
>CAZHYF010000018.1:0-8792 GCA_964536635.1 uncultured Rhodospirillaceae bacterium
CCAATCGCTGCGAAGGTCTGCCATTCCAAGGCGGTTGCGTCGCGGGGATTTACAAACGGAGGGCGAGCAATGACGCGGTCTTCTGCCACGCCGGGAGTTACAAATCAGAAACAATGCAGACATGTTTCCAAAACCCAGCGGTCCTAGCAAGGAGGCAGCCGCCGATTTGACGCTGAGGCGGCTCTCACAACACCGCTACACTCAAGGAACAAACTATGACCGCGCCTATCTCCTCCCGCCTGCTCTCTTTTGCGACAGGGGCCGCCCTTGCCAGCCTAGCGCTGACGGCGCCTGCTCAGGCCGAAGATTCGGCGCTGAAGATATTTACTGAGACCTGTCTTGCCTGTCATGGCGAGTCTGCCAATGCCGCCGACCGGGCGGCTCCGCCGATCTTTGCCGCCAAGAACCACTACAGCGATTTGACCAACAAAGAGGACTTCGTGGCGGCGCTCAGCGCTTACATCCAGAGCCCCAGCGAAGCGGCGGCGCGCATGCCGGGCGCGATCAAGAAATTCGGCCTCATGCCTGACCTCGGCCTGGATGCGGAGACCGCCGACAAGCTGGCCGAGTTTGTTTGGCAGACTGATTTCAGCGAGCCCGACTGGTACCGCAAGCACTACGAAGAAGAGCACGGCACTGCGCCCAGCAATTGATCATCCCACGCGCCGAACAGAAAAAGGGCAGGCTCACCAGAGCCTGCCCTCTATCTCATCCTGAAAGTCGGTAGCTCTAGGAGCCAATCGCCGAATTCAATTGATCGAAGCTGTCCTTGGCATCGCCATAGAGCATGCGCGTATTCTCTTTAAAGAACAGCGGGTTTTCGATGCCCGAATAGCCCCGGCCCTTGCCGCGCTTCAGCACAAAGACTTGCGCCGACTTCCAGACCTCCAGCACCGGCATGCCAGCGATGGGTGAGCCCGGGTCTTCTTGCGCTGCCGGGTTGACGGTGTCGTTCGAGCCGACCACGATCACCACATCGGTCTCGGGGAAGTCGTCGTTGATCTCGTCCATCTCCAGCACGATGTCATAGGGCACCTTGGCCTCGGCCAGCTGCACGTTCATGTGGCCCGGAAAGCGGCCTGCAACCGGGTGAATGCCAAAGCGCACGGTTTTGCCGCGCGCGCGCAGGCGGCGGGTCAACTCTGAAACCGACTGCTGAGCCTGGGCCACCGCCATGCCGTAACCCGGCACGATGATCACCGACTGAGCTTCGTCCAAGGCCGCGGCCACGCCCGCGATGTCGATGGCGATCTGCTCGCCTTCGATCTCCTGCGCTTGGCTCTTGGTATTGCCAAAGCCGCCCAGGATAACCGAAACGAAGTGCCGGTTCATGGCCTTACACATGATGTAGGACAGGATGGCGCCCGACGAGCCCACCAGTGCACCGGTGACGATCAGCAAGTCATTGCCCAGCAAGAAGCCGGTCGCAGCCGCTGCCCAGCCCGAATAGGAGTTGAGCATCGACACCACCACCGGCATGTCCGCGCCACCGATGGCCATCACCAGGTGAATACCGATCACAGCCGCGATGGCTGTCATCGCCCACAAGGTCCAAGAGCCCGCGCCCTGGATGTACATGACCAGCAGCACGATCGAGGCCGCCAGCATGATCAGGTTCAACAGGTGGCGACCCGGCAGGATCAGCGCTTGGCCACTGACCTTACCCGCCAGCTTGCCATAGGCCACCAGCGAGCCGGTAAAGGTGATGGCACCAATGAAGACGCCCAAGAAGATCTCGATCTCGTGGATCAGGGTCTCGGCGTGGCTGGCGTGGTGTACCGGTGTCAGGTCCGAGTTGAGGCCGATGAAGACCGCCGCCAGACCCACGAAAGAGTGCATGAAGGCCACCAGTTGCGGCATGCCGGTCATTTCGACCCGCATGGCAATCACGCCGCCGATCAGCGCGCCCACGATCAAGGCGCCGATCACCACTGGGTTCAGAGCGAAATCCGGGCCAAAGATGGTGGCAGCAACCGCCAGGGCCATGCCAACGATGCCGTACCAGACGGCGCGCTTGGCGCTCTCTTGACCGGACAGGCCGCCCAGCGAGAGGATGAAAAGGACGATCGCCACAATGTAAGCGGCGGTCTGCAAACCGAAAGTCATAGTCATGGTTCAGGCTCCCCGCTTAAGATTTCTGGAACATGGCCAGCATGCGCCGGGTGACCATGAAGCCGCCAACGATGTTGATGGTGGCAATCAAGATGGAAACGGCCGACAGCACGATCACCAGCGGCAGGTCTGAGGAGACCTGAAGCAAAGCGCCGATAATGATGATGCCGGAAATGGCGTTGGTGACCGCCATCAAGGGCGTGTGCAGCGCGTGGCTGACGTTCCAGATCACCTGGAAGCCGACGAAACAGGCCAAGGCGAAGACCACGAAGTGCTGCAAGAAGGCCACGGGCGCAACCGAGCCCAAGGCCAACAGCGCCAAACCGCCGACACCCAGCATAGCAAACTGGCTGAGGCCCTTGCGGCGCTCGGCGGCCAGCTCCTCGGCTTTGATCTGCTCGGGCGTTTTGGCGGGCTCTTTCTTGGTCGGCTGCGCTGCGATCGCCTGGATCTTGGGCGGCGGTGGTGGGAAGGTGGTCTCACCCGCGAAGGTCACCGTCGCGCTGCGGATCACGTCGTCTTCCATGTTGTGGTCGATGACGCCGTCCTTTTCGGGGGTCAGATCGCTCAGCATGTGGAAGATGTTGTTGGCGTAGAGCGTCGAGGACTGGGCGGCCATGCGCGATGGGAAATCGGTGTAGCCCACGATGGTCACGCCGTTGTCGCTGACCACCTTTTGGTCGGCTTGGGTCAGATCGCAGTTGCCACCCCGCTCGGCGGCCAGATCGACCACCACCGAGCCCGGCTTCATGGCCGCGACCATGTCGGCCAGCCACAGCTTGGGGGCATCGCGGCCTGGGATCAGCGCGGTGGTGATGACGATATCCATCTCCGGGGCCAGCTCGCGGAATTTTTCAAGCTGCTTTTCGCGGAACTCGGGGCTGGAAGGGGCTGCATAGCCGCCGGTAGCTGCGCCATCTTGTCCGGCTTCTTCGAAGTCCAGATAGACGAATTCAGCGCCCATGGATTCGATTTGCTCGGCCACTTCCGGGCGCACGTCGAAGGCATAGGTAATGGCGCCCAGCGAGGTCGCGGTGCCGATGGCTGCGAGGCCTGCAACGCCTGCGCCGACGATCAAGACCTTGGCGGGCGGGATTTTGCCGGCGGCGGTCACCTGACCGGTAAAGAAGCGGCCAAAGTTGTTCCCCGCTTCGACCACGGCGCGGTAGCCCGCCACGTTGGCCATCGACGACAGAGCGTCCATCTTCTGCGCGCGGGAGATGCGCGGCACCATGTCCATGGCCATGACCTTGGCGCCAGTGGCGCGCGCCACCTCAAGATCGTCGCCGTTTTGAGCCGGATAAAAGAAAGAAATCAACGTCTTAGAGGCGTCTAGCCGTGCCAGCTCCTCGGCTTGCGGGGGGCGTACTTTGGCGATGACGTCGGCGTCGGCCCACAGGGCTTCGGCGCTGTCTTTGACCGTCACACCGGCATCGGCATAGGCCTGATCGCTGAAACCCGCGGCCAAGCCTGCGCCGCTTTGGACGGCCAGGCTGTGGCCCAATTTTTGGATCTTAGCGGCGGATTCTGGCGTCAGGGCGACGCGATTTTCGCCGTCGAAAATCTCCTTTGGGATACCAATCAACAAGGGAGCGTGTCTCCTCTGGTTTGTGTTTTTATCCGGTTGCGCTCTTTTCTTAGCGGCGCGTTCGAACACCAGCAAGCAGCAACTCGGGCGCCTGCGCTGTATTCTATAGGATGAATATGCCGAACAGGCGCGAACAGGCCTAGCGCAGAATCGTCGCGACTCCTGCCGCGGTGGTCGTTCAGGCTAGGGTCTGCTGGGTCTGGAGCAGACGCCAATAGGCGCCTTCGTGAGCCACCAGCTCATCGTGGGTGCCGCTTTCGGCCACCCGGCCCGCTTCCATCACGACGATGAGGTCGGCCTCTTTAATGGTCGAGAGGCGATGGGCGATCACCAAGCTGGTACGGCCTTGGCTGGCCACCTTCAGCGCGGCTTGGATTTGCTGCTCGGTTGCGCTGTCCAGGGCTGCGGTGGCCTCGTCCAGCAGCAAGATGGGCGCCTGGCGCATGATGGCGCGGGCGATGACCACGCGCTGGCGCTGGCCGCCCGACAGGGCTTCACCGCGCGGACCTGCCGAGGTCTCAAGGTCGGGCTGGAAGCTGCGCACCTGCGCTTTGTCAGCGGCGGCGGCGATGCCCTTGGCGTCGTTAAAATCAGCGCCATAGGCGATGTTGTAGGCCAGGCTTTCGTTGAACAAGGCGGTCTCTTGATTGACCAGGGCCATGTTGGCGCGCAGATCGGCCAGCGATACGGCGCGGATATCCTGGCCGCCAATCGAGATACGCCCGCTGTCGGGCTCCTCAAAGCGTGCCAGCAAGCCGAACAGGGTGGATTTGCCCGCTCCAGAGGGGCCAACGATGGCGGTCATCTTGCCCGCCGGTGCAGTAAAGCTCAGTCCTTGCAGCACCGGTTTGTCGGGCGCGTAGGAAAAGTGCAGGTCTTCAAAGCAGAGGTCGCCGCCGGGCGCGGCCAAGGGTTGCGGGTCGGGCGCATCTTGGATGTGGGGCACTTCGGCCAACAGGCCATAGATGCGCTCTAGGCTGGCGCTGGCGACTTGCAGTTGGCCGACGACGCTGCTCAAGCGGCGCGCCGGGTCGAACAAGAGGCCAATGGCGGCAAAGAAGGTGGCAAATTCGCCCAGCGTTTTGTCGCCCGACAGCACGTCTTGCAAGCCAAACAGCAGCACGGCGGCAATGCCAAAGCCCGCCATCAGATCGATCATCGAGGGCAGGGCGGCTTGGCCCACCTCGGCCCAGCTCTGGCGCGCTACATAGTCCTTGGTGGCCAGGCGGCTGCGCTCGGACTCGTGGCTCTGGCGATTGTTGGCGCGCACCGACTTGTGGCCGTGGAAGATCTCGTCGAGGCGTTGGGTCAGGTCTGCAGCCGAGGTGCGTGCGCGTTTGGTGGCTTGGCGCACGCGGGCCATGATGGCCGCCATGGGCAGTACCACAAGCGGCGCGCCCACCAGCACGATCAGCGCCCAAACCCAGTCGGTATAGAGAATGATGGCCAGCATAGCGACCACCGAGACGCTATCGCGGCCCAGGCTCATAATGGCGGTGGTGATGACCTGTTGCAGAGTGGTGGTGTCACCGCGCACCCGTTCGATCAGCTCGCCGGGTGGGTGGTTTTGATAGAAGCGCGCATCCAGGCCCAGCAGGTGGCTGACCAGGCGCACTTGCATGTCGCCCACCACTTTCAGGCCCAGCACGCGCAAAATGGCGCGGTGCGAGAAGGCGGCGAATGCGCGCACAACGAACAGCGTGACGACAAAGGCCGCGATCCAATGCAGCGCGCCGGCGGATTTGGCCAGCAGGCCGTCGTCGATCAGGCTCCGCACGCCGCCTGCAAACATGGCGTAGGCGCCGCCGTCGATGATCATCAACACCAGCGCCAGGCTCAAGAGCCGCCAATGCGCAGTGACGTGCTCGCGCGCAAAGCGCCACAGCAAGGAGCGGGATGGTTTGGGCTTGGCCATAGCGCCGGAGCCTATTCGCGGCGCAGCAAGCGATCGACCAGCAGGCTGGCCCAACTGCTTTCGCGCTTGGCGGCGTAGTAGGCCTCAACGGTGGCCGCTTCGTCGTAGTGCTGCTCGACCCAATCCATAAAGGCGATGGGCTGCTCGGCATTGAAGTCGCGGTAGCTTTCGACGAAGAAGTCCAGCATGCCGGTCTTGGCCTGGCGGATGTGGCCAAAGCGCCAGCTGAGCTGCTTCAAGGCCGCTTCGGCGCTGCCGCCTTGCATGATCAGCACATAGAGCGCTGACATGATGCCCGCGCGATCCGCACCCGACTTACAGTGAAACAGCAAGGGGTAGGCGGCGGTCTCGAACAAGGCTTTGGCGCCATAGATCTGCTCTTTGGTCGGCATGCCGCGTGAGCGCATTTTGTGATAATGCAGCGCGATGCCGCTTTCTCGGCAGGCCAGCGCTGACAGGATCGAGGGCCCGAGCGGGTGATCGCCGCGCAGGTTGATGATGGTCTTGACCCCGCGTTTGGCCGCGTTGCGCACCTGGCGACCGGTGGGGTGCGACGCGCGTTCCACGCCCTCGGCAACCTGCCAACGGTTGGGGTAGAAGACGCGAACGAAGCCGTGATCGATCAGCATGGTGTCCAGCCAGGCACCCAGGCGCGCGCCCTTACGGCCAGGATTGGCAGCCCAATCTTGGCGCAGGCGCAGCAGCGGTTCGTCGATAAATTTCGGCAAAGTTCGGTCTCAAACAGGTTGGCAAGAACCGCTTGTGACTAGCAGTGCGGCGGGGGAGTTGCAAAGAAAACCTGCCGCATGTGCGCGAGGCATGGCCGCTCAGGCGGGCGGGCGTTGAAAGGCCTGGATGATTTGCGCCAGGATGGCCACTGCGATCTCAGCCGGGCTCTGGGCGCCGATGTCGAGCCCTATGGGGCCGCAAATCTGGGCGATCTGCTCTGGCGTCAGGCCCTTGTCTTGCAGGCGCTGGTGGCGCTTGGCCTGGGTCTTGCGTGAACCCAGCGCGCCGATGTAGGCCGGTGGGCGCTTGGCCGCAAAGGCCAGCAGCAGCGCCGGATCGTCGATCTTAGGATCGTGCGACAGTAGGCAGAGCGCGGATTGCTCGTCAAAGCTGTCGGCGCTTAGGATCTCGTCGGGCCAGACGGCGTGCAGCGCGAAGCCCTTGAAGCGCTCTGGGTGGGCAAAGGGCGGGCGCGGGTCGATGACCGTGACGTCAAAGCCGGTGGCCTCGGCCATGGGCGCCAAGGCCTGAGCGATGTGGACAGCGCCGATCACGATCAAGCGTCGCGGAGGCACGAAGGATTGCAGGAAGACCGGCGTATGGTCTGGGCCTTCCACGGTCTGTGCGGTGGCGTGGCCTTTGAGCCCCGCCATGGCCGCCTCCAAGCCGCTGGACAGCTCCAGAGCGCCCAGGCGCAGATCGTCGGCGATAACCAGTTCGCGTTCATCGGTCAGGCTGCGCAGGTAGAAGAAGGCCTGGCGGCGCGCTTTCAGCGCCAATATTTGGTCGAGAAGGTCAGATTGCATGGCGGCCTCCCTAGCGCGTGCCGGTCTTCAAAGACGCGCTTTCGGCGCTATCGACACCGAAGATGGGCTCGACGAAGACATCCAGTTGGCCGCCGCAGGTCAAGCCGACCTCCCAAGCCATTTCGTCACTGACCCCGAAGCTGAGCCGCTTGGCTTGGCCGCTGGCGATGGCCTCTTGGGCCTCGAACACCACGGCTTGCTCGACACAGCCGCCCGAGACCGAGCCGATCATGCGCCCGTCTTGATCCACCACCAAGCGCGAACCGACGGGGCGCGGAGACGAGCCCCAGGTGTGGGTCACCGTTGCCAGCGCCACGCGGTGGCCGTCGCGCAGCCAGGTCTGAGCAACCAGCAGAGGATCTTGATCGGGGGAGGGCATGGCGGGCTCCTTTGGGTGCTGAGCTGAAACGGCGCTTTATTATAGCCCCTTTGCAAGTCGTTCGGCCAGGGCCTCGATGCTGGACAGCGAGTGGATCGGCAGGCTGAGGTCCACGGCTGCATCCAAGATGCGCGCGCCAGCGGCCAGCGGCTCGTAACCGTCCCAGCGCAATAGGGGGTTCAACCAAATCAGCCGCGGGGTGAGGCGCGCAAGGCGCTGGGTTTCGCGTTGCATCAAAGCCAGGTCGTCGCGCTCCAGACCGTCGGTGATCAACAGACAGCGCGCACCGGCCGCCAGTACCCGTCGCGCCCAGAGCCGGTTGAAGTCGGCAAACGCGCTGCCCAGCCGCGTGCCGCCCTCCCAGTCCGGCACCAGCCGCGCGACTTCGGCCAGGCTCTGGTCGGCGTCCTTGTGACGAAAGGCGCGCGAAACATTGGTCAGACGCGTGCCCAAGGTGAAGACGTGCAGCGCTGCGGCCTGGTCGGGGCGCTGGGCCAGGGCGTGGGCGAAAAACAGCATGACCCGCGTGTATTGGGCCATGGAGCCTGAGATATCCAACAGCATGACCAGCGGCGGCGGGCGCTGCTGGCGACGACGGCGCGGCAGGCTGGCATCGCTCATCAGGCTGCGGCCTTGGCGTTGTAGGGCGCGGCGCATGTCGATGGGGCCGTGATTGCTGCCAGCAGGCTGCCAGCGGCGCGCGGTCAGGCTCTGCGGGCGGCGGGCCATGTGCAGCAGGGCGCGGCGCACTTCTTCCAGCTCGGCCCGGGTCATGCTGGCAAAGTCGCGGCTACGGAGCCGATCCAGGTTGGAGCTGGCCTGGCTCAAGTCCAGCTCGATCGCCAGCTCTTCCGCTTGGGGCGCGTCTGGTTGCTCAAGATCGGGCGCCAAGCGCTGGGCCAAGGTCTGGGCGTCCTGGGCTTCCTGGGCCTTACTGGCGGGCAGGCTCTCCTCGGGCTCGGGCAAGATCAGGCTCAAGAGCCGCTGAAAATACTGGGGATTGCGCCAATAGAGCGCGAAGGCTTGCTCGAACAGGCCGCGGTCCTCGTGGCGGCGCAGCAAGACGCTGGCCAGGGCCTCCTTGAAGTCGTCGCGACGCGCCAGGCCGACAAGCCGCGTGACCTGCAGGGCGTCGATCAGGGCGCTGGGGCCGATCTTCAGGCCTGCCCGGCGCAGGGCCCCAACGAACAGGCGCATGTGTTGGGCGAGCTGGTTTTGGCCATGCGGCTGGAGCGCGCGCTGGCTGGGGCTGGGCATGGGGGC
>CAZHYF010000018.1:8892-10160 GCA_964536635.1 uncultured Rhodospirillaceae bacterium
GCTGGTTTTGGCCATGCGGCT
The DNA here is from genome assembly GCA_964536635.1 of uncultured Rhodospirillaceae bacterium. Lineage (GTDB taxonomy): Bacteria > Pseudomonadota > Alphaproteobacteria > UBA7985 > JAUIBT01 > JAUIBT01. Next base: position 8,914 of record CAZHYF010000018.1, read on the forward strand.
GGAGCGCGCGCTGGCTGGGGCTGGGCATGGGGGCTGCTCCTGCGGAGTCTCGCGGTTGGCGGAAGGGTGCGGCGCTTGGCCAGCACTAAGGCTTTGGCCTAGCACGACTCCTGCCCCTGAGGCCAGCATGGCCGCGCGGCGCGGATTATGGCGGTTATTGGGCTAGAGCGTACAATTTAAGGTTCAAGATGTTATCCACAGAGCCAGCCTGTCACCTAGCGATCCGGGCGAATTATTGCAACTTTCAATCGCGATTCTATCGCTGGAAGCACCCTTCCGCCAGCTTGTGGTTGTGCGCGGGGCGGCGGTTTGGGCTCCAGCATAGGCAGCGATTGATCCATCCGGGCAAACTGCGTGTAACTGCGGTTCGCCTGACCATCCAAATCTTGGTCCAAAGGCCGCCGTCGCGGTCTGTCCAAAAGGCAAATAATTAGAAAGTTGCTCAAGCCACATGTCAGTTCAGCGTTCCAGCATGATCGACGGCCAGTTGCGGCCCAACAAGGTTACCAATGAAGCGGTGCTCGCCAGCTTGGCAAGCGTTCCGCGCGAAAATTTCGTCGCCCCCAATATGGCGGGCGTTGCTTATGTCGATGAAGACCTGCCCATCAGTGCCAGCCGCTCCTTGATGGAGCCGATGGTCTTCTCGCGCTTGTTGGAGGCGGCTGCGCCTCAAGCGTCTGATACGGCCTTGGTTGTGGCCTCCGGATCGGGCTATGCGGCCTGTGTACTGGGCGGGCTCTGCGCCTCGGCGGTTGGGCTGGAGAGCGACGGCCTGCTGGTCGATCATGCTCGCGCCCAAGCGACGGCCCTGGAAGCCAGCAATGTCGAGTTCGTCATCGCCGATGTCACCCGTTGCGACGGCGTTGCAGGCCCCATCAGCTTGCTGCTGGTCGGTGGCGCTGTCTCTGATGCGACGCTTGTCGCCGAGGCCTTCAGCCCTATCTTGAGCGATGATGCGCGTCTGCTGGTGGTTGAGCGCGCCAACCCCATGGTGCCGGGCCTTGCTCTGCGCCTGAGCCGCGATGGTGGTGGGTGGCAGCGTCAGGTCTTGTTTGACGCTTCCGTGCCCTTGTTGCCCGAATTTACCGCAGCGCCCAGCTTCCGCTTCTAGCTGTCTTTGAAGGACCCTCAGCCCATGGCTCTTGTGCCAGGACATCTGACCCAAGATGGTCGCCAGCATCGCCACCGCGCTGTGTTCGGCGGTGGGCTGCGCCTTCTGGGCGCCACCTTGGTGGCGTCCGGCTTGG
>CAZHYF010000018.1:10260-21592 GCA_964536635.1 uncultured Rhodospirillaceae bacterium
TGGCGTCCGGCTTGGTTCTGGTGTCTCCGGCCAGCGCTATGAGCCTGCAAGAAGCCCTGATGCTGACCAATCAGAACAGCCCGACACTGCGCGCAGCGCGTGCGGGCGTGCGGGCGGCCAATGAGAGCGTGCGCCAGACCATCGCCAAGTCGCTGCCGCAAATCAAAGGCGCGGCCTCTTCCTCGCTGACCTACAGCGAGTCGCTGGCCAAGTCAGACGTCTTCTCGCAAAATCATAGTTTGGGCTTGACCGTAGATCAGGTGCTCTATGCGGGGGGCGCGGTGGACAGTGGCCTGAAGCTGGCCGATGCCAACGTGCGCGCCCAGTGGCAGCGTTTGGCAGCGACCGAGCAGCAGCTCATGACCCAGACCGCTGCACGCTATATGGATATCGTGCTGAGCCAGGCCGTGGTGTCGCTCAATCAGGCCGCGCTTGACCTCAGCGCCGAGCAACTGCGGGCCGCCAACGCGCGCCGCAATGCTGGCGTGGCCACGATCACCGACGTGACCCAGGCTGAGGCCGCCGTTGCCAAAGGGCAGGCGGATCTGACCTTCGCGCGCCAAAACGTCCAAATCGCCAAGTCGGCCTTGTTTGAGCTGACCGGCGAAGTGCCGAGCCATGTCTACAACCCTGGCCTGCCGGGCAACCTGCCCTATTCGTTGGACGATGCGCTGAACCGGGGCCTGGCCCAGTCGCCCGCCATCAAGGCGGCCCGTCTGGCATTGCAAGCCGCCGACAACAATATCCGCCTGCAAGAAGCCGCGCTCTATCCGACGCTGGCCGCACGCGGCACCGCCACGCGGAGCTGGGCAGGAACCGAGGGCAGCGCGGTCACCGCTGGCAATGCCTTTACCATAGGCGCCACCTTGTCCGTGCCGATCTTTGCTGGTGGCGAGACCCTCTCCAAGGTGCGCCAGGCCAAGCATCAACGCTCCCAGGCCCTGGCCGAGGTTCAGGTCCAAGAGCAGAGCTTGCGTTCGACCATCATGCAGGCCTGGAACGCTTACAACAGCCAGCGCGCGGTGATCCAAGCCTTCGAGGCGCAGGTGGTGGCCGCCGAGGCCTCCTATAACGCTGTGTCCGAGCAAGCCCGCCAGGGTCAGGCCAGCACGCTGGACGTCTTGCAGACCGAAAAGGCGCTGTCAGATGCCCGCATCTCTTTGGCGCGCTCGCAAGCCGAGTACATCAAGGCCAGCTACAGCCTGCTGGGCGCCCTGGGCGAATTGAGCGCTGACCGCGTCGGTGGCGGTGTCGTCTTCAGTCCAGCCGCCAACTACGCGCAAGTCAGATCGAACCAAATTCCCGAATTTAGTCGTGAAAACTTCCCGTCAGTCGGCCAATTCCCGGCAGAAATCGCAGAATTCCTGCAATCCAACGCCTCTGGCCAATAATTTTCCGGTTGAAGGGCGCTCGGGGCTTTGACCTGGCCTGGCCGCGTGCTTAGCTAAGGTTCAACGCCCAATCCGTTAGCCTTGCGAGCCAGTCCCATGAGCCAAGCCTCCTATCCCAACGTCTTTGATATTGTTGGAAACACGCCCCTGATCGAGCTGCGCGCCCTGTCCAAACAGACCGGCTGCCGCATCTTGGGCAAGTGTGAATTCATGAACCCGGGCGGATCGGTCAAGGATCGCGCGGCTGTCAGCATCATCAAGGCGGCAGAGGCCGACGGCAGCTTGAAGCCGGGCGGCGTGATCGTCGAGGGCACGGCGGGCAACACCGGTATTGGCCTGTCGGTCATGGCGCGTGCGCGCGGCTATACCACCAAGATCATCATCCCTGAGACCCAGACCCAGGAAAAGAAGGACGCCCTGATCCAAGCCGGTGCCGAGCTGATCCAGGTGCCCGCCAAGCCCTATAAAGATCCCAACAACTACATCAAAATCTCGGGCCGCATGGCCGAGGAATTGAATGCCGCCAATCCGGGCTCGGCCATCTGGGCCAATCAGTTCGACAACGTGGCCAACCGCCAAGCCCACATCGACACCACGGCACCCGAAATCTGGCGCCAGACCAACGGCGCGGTGGATGGTTTCGTATCTGCAGTGGGCTCGGGCGGCACCCTGGCCGGCACCGCTATGGGGCTGCGCAGCGTCAAGCCGGACGTGAAGATCGCGCTGGCGGACCCCTACGGCGCCGCGCTCTATTCCTACTACACCACCGGCGAGTTGAAGTCCGAGGGCTCCTCGATCACCGAGGGCATCGGCCAAGGCCGGATCACCGCCAACCTGGAAGGCCTTCGCGTCGATCACGCCTACCGCATCTCCGACGCTGAGGCCTTGGCGATCTTGTTCGATTTGATCGAGACCGAGGGCCTGGTGTTGGGCTCCTCGTCGGGTGTCAACCTGGCGGGAGCTGTGGCTCTGGCGCGCGACCTTGGCCCCGGCCACACCATCGTCACCATGCTCTGCGATGGCGGCGCGCGCTATGCCTCCAAGATGTATAACAAGGCCTTCTTGCAAGAACGCGACTTGCCCCTGCCGCCTTGGCTTCGCGGTTAGAAGGCCGCTCATCAAGCCTTGCTTGCGGTTTGCGCCTGCCCCATATAATCAGACGCTGTGCCGCTAGAATGAGCGCGGCACACACCTAGGCAGACAATAGGGGGGGCGCTATGTCCGAGACCGCAATTTTGGCCGCTGGCTGTTTTTGGGGCGTTGAAGAAACGTTGCGCAAAACGGCTGGCGTGCTCAGCACAGAAGTGGGCTACATCGGCGGCGCGGTGCAGAACCCCGACTACAAGCTGGTTTGCAGCAACACCACTGGCCACGCAGAAGCGGTGCGCTTGGACTTTGACCCGGCGGTCCTGAGCTATGAAGCTCTGCTGGGCCTGTTCTTTGAGCTGCATGATCCGACCCAGGTCAATCGCCAGGGCCCGGATGTCGGCACGCAATACCGCAGCGCCATCTTCCCCACCACCGCCGAGCAGGGCGAGACCGCGGCTGCGGTAATTGCAGCGCTTGCAGAGTCTGGCAAATTCGCTAAACCCATCGCCACGGTGATCGAAGCCTCAGCGCCTTTCTATCCTGCCGAAGACTACCACCAAAAATACATCGCCAAGAAGCGCGGGGAGCTGTAATGCAAGACAATCAACTCATGTCCTGGAAAGACGATAGCGCCGCACGCCAGGCCCAGTTCGTGCTTGGTGGCGAGGCCATCGCGTTTCCCGTGGTCACTGCGGCCATGGTGCAAGAGATGAACGATCAGTCCGACATTAAAAAGCCCCACCGCCAGGCCATCATCCGCCGGACGCAAAAGCAGCTCCGGGACTTGCATAAGAAGAAAGACAGCCTCAGCGTGGCGCAAAATGAAACCTATTTGTTTTCGGCGTTCATTTTGTGGATTGATGCCTTGATCGACGGTCGCCACCTGGCGATAAGAGACGGGCAGCTTGCGCCCGAAACTTTGGCGCAAGAAGCCTTCGACGCTTTGGCATAAGGCCGCCGCTGAGCGCGTGAACCAGCGCGCCGCGCGCATTCCGGGGGCCGCGCCAGGCTGCCGCCTTGCGAGGCGACGCGTGCTGAGGCACAAAGAAGCCCAGAGCCGCACCGAGCAGGCCTTTGCTTGGCCTTTGGCCCGCCCAATGTGGGGGCTTGGCGCCCCTGTTGAGTGGCCTGGCCCGATAACAGCCCTTCGCTTTGCGCGAAGACGATAAAGAGATGGAAGACCGCATGTCTTGGACCGATGAACGCATCGATGAATTGAAGCAGCTTTGGGGTGAAGGCCTCAGCGCCCAAGACATCGGCAAAAAGCTGGGCGTGACCAAGAACGCGGTGATCGGCAAAGCCCACCGCCTGGGTTTGCCGCCGCGACCCTCGCCGATCCGCAGAGCGCGCCCCGCGCAGGCCACCAAGACGCGCCGCAAGACCAGCACCACCAGCATCGGTCTGCGCGCCACCGGCCATACCTGCGTTTGGCCCATCGGCGACCCCGCCGAGGACGATTTCCGCTTTTGCGATGCGCCCTCCATGCCGCACAAGCCCTACTGCCAAAAACACTACGACATGGCTTACATCCAGCCGCGTCCGCGCGCCGCACGCGCTTCCTAAGGACAGTCCATGGTCCAGCCAGTCCGACTGCACAGCACCTGGGGGGTGCTGGCGGTCCTGATCTTTAGTTCGTTGATTGCAGGCCTTGGCTTTTCGATGGGCACCTTGCTGGTCAACGCGGTCCTGGCGACCCATGGCTATAATGAATTTCTGATCGGGGTTCACACCGGCCTGGCCTCGCTGGCTACGGCCATTGCTGCCCCTATGGTGCCCATGATCGCCCGCCGCTTTGGCTATGTTTGGCCGATCATCATCGCCAGCTTGGCCATGGCCTTGCTCTATGCGCTCATGCCCACTTTTCCGACCTTCAAGCTGCTGTTCGCCGCGCGTTTTTTGTTCGGTTTGCTGTTGTCGGTGCCTTGGGTCTTGCTGGAGGCCTGGGTCAACCAAGTCAGCCCCGACAAGCACCGTGGCAAGGTCACCTCGGCCTATGGTGCCTTCCTCATGCTGGGCTATGGCCTGGGGCCGGTGCTGCTCAAGTTCGTCGGTATCGACGGCGATTTGCCATATTACGCGCTGGCGGTGACGATTGCGCTGGCGACCGCGCCCTTGTTCTTGCTGGTCCCGCACGATCCGATCGAACTGGTTGACAGCGAAACTGATCGTCCGGTGGTCGAGCAGCGTGATTTCACGGTTATGACCGAAGCGCCCTTCTTGTTCGCGGCGGCCTTTTTGGGTGGCTTCTTCATGGTGGCCTATTTTGGGCTGACGGGGATCTATGCCGACCGGCTGGGCTACAGCGTGTCTCAGGGCAACGAGCTGTTGGCCCTGCTGATCATTGGTGGCCTTTTCCTGCAATTGCCGATTGGCTGGCTGGCCGACCAATTGGGCGCGCGCCAGATGATCTATGTCTCGCTGGCGCTGGCCGGTGCGTTGAGCCTGTTCATCCCCTTCTTGGACTACCAGTCCTGGCAGCTCGCCTTGGCCATTGTCTATGCGGCCTTGCTGCAAAGCCTCTTCACCCTGCCGCTGGCCCTGTTGGGCGCGCGCTTTACCATCGAGCGCTTGGCGGCGGCCAACGCCATCTTCGTTGTGTCCTTTGAAGTGGGGTCGGTCAGCGGCGCGCCCTTGCTGGGGGCTGCCATGCAGAACATCCACCACAATGCCTTGCCCTTTGGCACTGCGATGTTGCTGTTCGGCCTGCTTGCCTTCCAAGGCTACCGTCGTATGATGCTGCGGCCCTAGCTCCCCAATTTGTCTGTGAGCCGACCTTCTATGTTTCAGACCCTGCTCTGTTCCGTACTGGCACGTCACCTGCGCCTGCGTGCAGCCCTCAAGGCAGCGCCCGCCCTGCTGGCTTTAACCCTGGCTTTGGCAGCCTTGGGGCTGCAACCCGCATCTGCGCAACAGCAGGGCGGACTGCGCGGGCGGCTGATCATCGGCGCCGGACCGGTCAACGGCCCTAACTACGTTGTGGGCGGGGCGATCTGCGCCATCATCAACCGCGATAGCGCGCGCCACGGTTTCGAGTGCTGGGTCATGCCCAACAACGGCATCCGTGACAATATTCTGGGCATGCAGAACGGCCGTATCAGCGCCTTCTTGATCCAATCCGATTGGCAGTCATACATCTATAATGGCGACATCCCTGGGCTGCGGCTGACCACGCTGCGCCACCTGTTTTCGCTGCAATCGCGGGCCATCATGCTGGTGGCGCGCGCCGGTGCGGATATTCAGGATATGACCGACCTCAAGGACCGACGCATCAGCTTGGGCCCAGAGGACAGCGGCCAGCGGGTCTTGTCGGAAGCCATCTTGCGGGTGGCTGGCTATGCCCAATCCTCATTTTCGGGCACATTCGGTCTGAAGGGGCAGGAGATCTATAAGGCCATCTGCATCGACGAGAGCATCGATGCCGCTTTCCTGCCAGCCAACATTCCTTCGGCGGCCATCCAAGAGCTGATCCTGGGTTGCGGAGCCACACTTGTACCGATTTCGGGTCCGACCTTTGATCGCCTTATACGCGATAATCCCTATCTATCTGAGGTAACCATCCCCTCTACGGCCTATGAGGGCTTAGAGAACGACATTAATACCTTAGCGTTTTCTTCGACAATTGTTTCAACCGACAGTCTGCCTGATGAAGCGGCTTACACGATAACCGAGGCTGTTTTTGACAACCTAGACGCGTTCCGCGAGCTGCATCCTTTGTTGGGCCGTTTGGATCCCGATAAAATGGCTGGAGTTGGAGCAACTGCCCCGCGGCATGTCGGTGCTGAACGGTATTTTGACCAGGCCGGTATTACTCGTTAAACGCGTCAGAGCGCGCGCAAGCGAACCCCGTAGGCTGCTGCTCCCCACAGAAATACCACACCCGGCTTTAGGGGAGCCTATAATGAAAAAGACTTGGATTGTGAGCTTGGCATGTGTGTCAGGCCTCGCGCTGGCGGGATGCCAGGGCACGATGAGCGAAAAGTTTGGTGCCTTTAAGAACGGCTTGAAGGGCCAAAGCGACGAAGCAGTCGTCGATACAGCTCAGGCTGCACCTCAGGCAGCACCTCAGGCTCAGACCTACCCAGGCGCCTACCAAGCTGGCGCTTACCAGTACCAGACCGCTCCCAATGCAGTGCCGCTGACCGCCGCCCTGGCGGTTGAGCAGACCGGCAACGCCTATGCGCCTGGCTATGGCACCGTTGTGCCTCAGGCTATGCAAGCGCCTCAGGGCGTTGCAGCCTATCCTTACCCCGTTGCGGCAGGTCAACAGCCGCGTTTCGCGCGTCAAGCTGGCGCCGTGAGCGCCGTTCCGCAAGCTGGTATGCCCGCTAGCGCTGCCGTCGCTGGTTTGCAGCCTGGCCAGATGCAGGCCATTCCTCAGCAGGGCGCACCTGGCGCGCTGGTTCAGCCGCAGCCGATCCAAACCGCAGCGCTGCAAACCGTTGGTATGCCCGCCGGCGGCCTTCCCGCTGGCCCGACCGCAGTTGCTGAGCTGCCCATCCCCGGCAGCATTCCCTCTATCCCTATGCCCGCCGACCGTGAGCTGAGCTTGCCCGAGTTTGCTCAGGCCCAGATCGCAGCTTTGCAGGGCTTCCCTTACGCAGACCCGCGTCAGCAAAGCTCGATTGCGTCTGCCCTGCGCGGCCAGCGCCTGCCCAAGCTGATGCGTTTCATTCCTTCTGACCTGCAAGCCAGCGTGCTGCGTGATTTCGGCTGGGATGCAGCCAACCCGACAGATGGTTTCAAGGACGGCATGGTGATCGGTGCGCAAATCGGCACCCCCGTTGTCTCGCCGGTCAACGGCACCATTTCCAAGATCACCTTTGCCGATGACAAGTCGAGCATCTCTGTCCGCTCTGGCGGCCTGGAGTTCGAATTCAGCAACCTGGAAGTCGGCGGTCACTTGCGCGTTGGTCAACCGATCAGCAATGACGTGATCCTTGGCACCGTTTCAGAGAGCGGTCAGTTCAATCACGCGGTGCATTTTGTGCCTGCCAACCAACTGTCGGCAGCCAACCAGGCCAACGCGATCCATCCCTACTACGTCGCGGCCTTCATGCTTTAAGGCTTGAGGCGGGTCTCGGACGGACCCGCCGCACCTGACGAGAATTTTAAAACATTCGTCCGTTTGTCTTATTATCGCTGCGATTGGGGGCTAACCCTGACCGCAGCGTTTTTTTGCTCTGGAACCATGGAGACCGCAACAAGCGGCCCGCAGAGCAGTCAGGGCCCTGTCTGCCGCGTCGTCTTTGGTCTTTTGACCAGGTGATCGGAGCTAAGGCTCAGAAAACGCACGATTTCTTGTGTTCGAAGATAAATTTATAGCGTCCTTGCGCCTGGGATTTGCTTGGGCCTGCGGGCGACCATGTATTTTAGTCGGACCTTCGCCAATATGCGTTGTTTTGTTTTTGCCTCGCTGTTTGTGCCCCTGGTGGTTGCCCTGAGCGGCTGTAGCCCGGATCCTCGAGTAGCAGAGGTGCGCAGTTTTAGTCTGCTTAAAGACGCCATTCCTGGCAATCCCTACAAAAGTTCCGCTGCGGGCCAGACGGCGCGCAGCAACAGGGCGTCAGCGCAAGACCCTCTGGCCGATCTGATCGCCAGCTCCAGTGCATCGCTGGTGCCGGCGCCGCTGCCTGATTTTGGCGCCTATAGCGCCCAGCGTGATCGTATCATGAGCGCCATGCGGCGCATGGACCAGCAGTTCGATGTGCAAAAGCGCCCCCGCCGCACGCCCAAGGAGTGGGTCAAGCGGCCATGGGACCACAGCTTGCCCTTCCTGCTGGCCGACCAGAAGGCTGACTATAGCTCGGACTATGGTTGGCGCTCGCTTTGGGGCCGCAAGGATTTCCACGGCGGCATCGACATCATGGCCAAGAAGGGCACGCCGATTTTTGCCGTCACCGATGGGGTGTTGGAGTATGCCGAAAACGCTGGTCGCAATGGCGGTCTTGTGTTGCGCGGGCAGGGGCGCGATCAAGGCTATCACTTCACCTATTGGCACATCCAGCCCTCCGGCAAGCTGCACCAGGGTCAGCAGGTGCGCAAGGGCCAGCTCCTGGGGCGGATCGCCAATTGGGGCGCCAACTCGCACCTGCACTACGCGGTGCACGCCACTGATGGTCAGACCTACAAGGCGCGCTCGGACAAGGCCTCGCTGCATCCCTTGATCTATCACCGCGCCCGCGAGACCGCAGCGCGTTAGAGCCAAACCCGAGCAATTGAAGGTCATTGCGAAGGTGGATTTAATGCCAAATCAATGAGATAGAACGCCCAAGGTCGGGTCTGTTCGACGAGGCCTGGTTTGGGGCAAAGGCCAAGCCCCAGGCCGGACAGGGGCCAAGCCCCAGGGTTGGACAGGGCCCAGTGAGGGCCCAGTGAGGGCCCAGTGGGGGCCCAGTGAGGGCCGGGTGAGGGCCCGGGTGAGGGCCGGGTGAGGGAGGTCCCCTTTGCCAACCGATGTCTGGGGTTATCCCGAACCAGGCCGCAGTGCCTTGCCTTGCACTAGGGACTGCGTGTATGACAAACCGCCGCATTTGCAGAACCCGGAGCACCCATGGCTCGCACGTCCTGGCACTTGTGGCGCTGGCTCGACCGCCTGTTGCCGCTTGAGCAAAATCCCCCCTATGTCCGTCCGCCGCAGGGCGCCTGGCGCTATATCCTGAGCAGTATCGGCCAAATGCGCAGCGTGGCTGCGGCCATGCTGGTGACCGCTGTCTTGTACGGCACGACGGATGCGCTGCTGCCGGTGCTGTTGGGGCTGACCATCGACACCTACATTCTGCCCAGCGCCGAGGGCCCGCGCCTGTCTACGGCTGCCTTTGCGACGCTGGCGGTCCTGGCGCTGGCCGCCCGACCGCTGCTGTTTTTCGTCGAAGGCATGATGACCTATTTCGTCTTCGGCACCTGTTTCGAGCCCCTGCTGACCCGTCAGGCGCACCGCCACGTCCTGGGTCAGTCCTACAATTTCTTCCAAAACGAATTTGCTGGGCGCATCGCCAACAAGGTGAGTGGCCTCGGCCGCGCCACGCGTGAAGTCGTGGGCGATCTTTTGGAGGCCGTCTCCTACGTCTTTGCCTACCTGTTGGTGGCGCTGACCATTCTGACCGCGATCAGCCCCTGGCTCATGGTGCCGCTGGGGCTGTGGATGCTGGCCTATGTCTGCGGCATAAGCTGGCTGGTGCCGCGCCTGCAAGCCCGCAACAAACTGGCCTTCAGGGCCCAGTCCGAGGTACAGGGGCGCATCGTTGATGCCTATACCAACATCCAGACGGTCCAGCTTTTCGGCGACGCTGAAGAGGAGGACGGCTTCGTGCTGGAGGCCATGCGTCAGTCGCGCGATCGCAGCCGAGCGGTCAACCTGCTGCTCTATTTGGCCGACCTGGGACTGGAGCTGCTCAATACAGCGATGATCGTTGGGCTGTTCACCGTTTCGCTCTGGTTTTGGAACCTGGGCTTGGTGAGCGCAGGTGCGATCGCCATTGCCTTGCCCATTGGCTTTAAGGTCATGGCCATGTCCAACTGGGTTATGCGCATGGCGACCAGCATCTTTTCAGCGCTGGGAACCGTGCAAGAGGCTCTGGATACCGTGGCTCTGGAGCCCGACATGCAGGACGCGCCGGACGCTTCGCCGCTTGCGGTGCGCCAAGGCCGCATCGCTTTCGAGCAGGTCAGCTTTTCCTACGGGGCCAAGACGGCGGTGGTCGAGGATCTCTCCTTCGTCATCGAGCCGGGCGAGAAGATCGCTCTGGTTGGCCCATCGGGGGCGGGCAAGTCTACGCTGACGGCGCTGCTGCTGCGGCTCTATGATCTGAACGGCGGGCGCATTTTGATCGACGGTCAGGACATCGCTCAGGTCACGCGCCAGTCGTTGCGGGCGCAGATCGCTCTGGTGACCCAAGACACCTCCTTGCTGCATCGTTCGGTGGCTGAGAATATTGCCTACGGTCGGCCGGGGGTGCTGGAAGCTGAGATCGAGCACGCTGCCCAGCGGGCCAGCGCTGCCGATTTTATCGCCGAGCTGAGCGATCCCGAGGGTCGCAGCGGCTACCAGGCCCGGGTTGGCGAGCGCGGGGTCAAGCTGTCGGGCGGCCAGCGCCAGCGGGTTGCTTTGGCGCGGGTCTTGTTGAAGGACGCGCCCATCGTGGTGTTCGACGAAGCGACCTCGGCGCTGGATTCTGAGACCGAGGCCGAGTTGCAAGCGCAGCTTGAGCTGGTCAGCCAGAATAAGACGGTCATCACCATTGCTCACCGTTTGGCAACGATCCAGCAGGCCGACCGGGTATTTGTCATGGAGGCGGGCAAGATCGTGCAGGTTGGCAGCCATGCGGCGCTGCTGGCCGAGCCTGGACTCTATGCCCAGCTTTGGCAGCGCCAGGCGGGCGGCTTTCTGGGGGCGGTCGAAGGTGAAGAACGCGTGCAGTCGCAAACTGTGTAAATATTTACGATGATTCTTTATGGAGTGGACAACTGCTTGCGTAAATAAAAATTGAACCTAATAGGGGAGGGCCTTGGCGGCGCGTCAGTCTGACCGCCGCCTTCTCCTTGTTCAGAGGTTCCCATGACACCGACTCAGTTGGCTTTCCAGTACCTGACACTCCAGCCCAGCACGCGCATGGCGCTTATCGCGGGCCTCATGCTAGCGGGAGGTTTGGCGAGCGCCCTTTTCGCCAGTCCGAAAGCAAGGCTGGGCCGCGCGCCCTATTTTGCGCTGGCGACGGGGCTCAATGTGCTGCTGGTGCTGTTCACCAGCGTCATGTTTGACGACCTCCTTCAAAAGCTCGGTCTCTTGCAAGCGCTCTATGTCAATGTTGGCATAGAGCTGCTGACCTACTTTGTATTCGGCTTTTTCTGGGGGC
>CAZHYF010000019.1:0-4847 GCA_964536635.1 uncultured Rhodospirillaceae bacterium
TGGCGGTGGTAAAGATCGGGGCGCGTTTGAACACCTCGGGGCTTATGTCTTCGTGGATGTCTTTCCAGCCCGGCGTGGCCGTGATTTGACCGATCGCCTGCGGGTCCGCCTCGGCAAAGGCGTGGGCGGGGTAGGTGTCGGCGGTCTCGGCGGCGTGGGCGGTCAGCCAAGCGCTAATCTCGGCGGTTAGGCTGTCGCCCAGGCTGGCGTCTTCGCCAAAGTGCTCGTCCAAGGTCGCGGTCAGGTGGCGCCAACTGTCGGCGGGCAGCACACTGGCCGGGAAGGCCATATGGCAGGCGCCACACTCCTCGGCGACTGTCTCGTTCATTGCCACCGGCAGGCCCTGCACGGGCCGCGCGGCCAAGCTGGCGTAGCTGGTGAGGCCCACGATCGCTAAGATCGCGACCAGCGCCATGCTCGCCAGCAGCATGGCGGGGGCGGCGCTGGGAGGGTGGTCGCCCGCACGGCTGGGCTTTTTGCCGGTCACCATGGCGCCTGCCAGGTTCTCGCGATTGCGCAGGCTTTCGAAGACGACACCGCCCAGGTGGGCAAGGATCATCGCGATCAACAGGTAGGCTAGCAATTCGTGTAAATTTCGGCTGAACGCGCCCAGCGTGAAGCGCTCTGCTGCGAAGGGGCCGATCTTGTACATGCCGCCCAGCGCCAGGCCGCCGGTCAACGCCAGCGCCAAAACGGCGCCCAACAGACCCAGCACCATCAGCGCCCCCAAGGGATTGTGGCCCAGGTGGCGACCATCGGCGCCGCGCAGATGGGCTGCGATGGCCTTGGGGCCGCGCAGGAAGTCGGCAAAGCGCGCCGAGCCAGGGCCGGTAAAGCCCCAGACGATCCGCAGCAAGACGGTGATCAAGGCAGCGATACCAACCGAAAGATGCAGCGCCAAGCGCGGCAGGCCGCCGACGAGGCCGCTGATCAAAGCGATGGTGACGCAGACCACCAGCACCCAGTGCGACAGGCGCACAAAGCGATCCCAAACCCGCAGGTGGGCCTGAGCTGGAGGAAGCTCAGTTGGGAGCTCAGTAGCAGGGTCGGGCGGAGGAGCCGGATTTGGCGCGGTCATGGGGCTTGCAACGCTTGGCTGTCAGAAGAACCGCAATCAAAGCCCGCGATGTCTGGCGCAGCAATGTGCTGTAGGTCATGCGGTGATGGGGCGAGCCCTGAGCTTAGAGCGTCAAAAGCGGCGTCATTGGCGGCCTAAACCGAAGTTTAGGGCTATCTTGGTTCGATTTTTTCGGAAATTTCAGATGGTTCCAGGTTCGTCCCGTCTGCGCCCGGCTCTGGCAATTGCGGATGATCTGGGCTAGGGCTGATCCGTCAGCCGCGCGCTGGCCATCGCGACGTTTAGCATCAGAGAGGCCAATTTATGCTGCCAGACAGCCCGGTTGATTTTGCCGTTATCGGTGCGGGCATCGCCGGTGCCTCGGTTGCGAGCCGCCTGGCGGAGCGGGCCAAGGTCGTGCTGCTCGAACGCGAGGCCCAGCCGGGCTATCACACCACCGGGCGCTCGGCCGCCATGTTCGAGCCCGCCTATGGGCCAGCGCCGATCCGCGCCCTGACACGCGCTTCGGCGGACTTCTTCAACGCCCCGCCCCAAGGCTTTTGCGCTGGGCCCTTGCTGTCCCCACGCGCGGGGCTGTTTCTGGCGCGCGCCGACCAAGTGCAGGCCCTGGAGGGCTTTTTGGCGGAGCTGGGCGCATACCCCGGTGTCGAGCGCCTGACCGGTGCCGAGCTGGAGGCTCGCTATCCTTTACTCAAGCCCGGCTATGCAGCGGCGGGAGCCTATGACCCGGTGGGCGCGGATATCGACGTGCATGCGCTTTTGGCGGGCTTCTTGGCGACCGTTCGCGCAGCCGGTGGCCAGGTCGTCACCAAGGCCGAGGTGCAAAGCCTCACCCGCCAGAGCGGTCTTTGGGATATTCAGACTAGCGCAGGCGTGGTCCAGGCCAAGGCGGTGATCAACGCCAGCGGCGCTTGGGCCGATCAGATCGGCGCGCTTGCCGGTGCGGAGACCATCGGCCTGACACCCTGCCGGCGCACCGCCTTGCTGGTCGATCCGCCCGAGGGTTTGGCCACGCAGGACTTGCCGCTGATCGTGGACATCGACGAAGCCTTCTACCTGAAGCCCGACGCGGGTCGCCTCTTGATCTCCCCGGCAAACGAAGACCCCGAAGCACCTTGTGACGTGCAGCCCGACGAGCTGGACGTGGCACTCTGCGTGGACCGCATCCAGCAGGCCTTCAACTTGCCGATCCGGCGCATTGCGCACAAGTGGGCAGGGTTGCGCAGCTTCGTGGCCGACAAGGCACCGGTGGTGGGCTGGTCGCAGCGCGCCGAGGGCTTTTTCTGGCTGGCAGGGCAGGGCGGCTATGGCATCCAATCCAGCCCGGCGCTGTCGCGCTACGCAGCGGCTCTGGCGCTGGGCGAGGCCCTGCCCGCCGACATCCTGGCCGAAGGGCTGGAGCCGGACAGCATCGCCGTGGCGCGCTTGGCAAACTAGCTGGCGCCGTTCGCGCCATAGGTGCGTTGGGCCAAAGGCGTCTGGGCGATGGCGGCTTGCAGGCGCTCCAGCACCAGGCGTTCGGCGCGGTTCAGGCGCTTGGCGGGGTTTGACACCAAGAAGATATCGACGGCAGGCGGCGCCTCGAAGGGTGGCAAGCGCCAGAGCTGGCCGGCGGCGCGCTCGGGCTCGGCCACATGCAAGGGCAGGGCGCCGATCCCCAACCCGCAAACGATCATCCGCCGCACTTCTTCCAGGTTCGACGATTGGCCAACGATGTGCTGATCCAGCCCCAAGCGCTGGCGCAGAGCCGCCACTGGCCGCAGCGCATCGTTCAGCGCCTCGGTCTCAAAGCCGACGGCGGGCAGGCCGCGCAGGGCCTCTGGCGTCACGACGCCCTGGCCAAACAGCGGGTGGCTGGGGCCGCAAAAAAAGCCGAAAAACTCGCGGTAGAGCAGGCGATAGTCCAGCCCCGCCAGCCGCCGCCCCACCAGGCAAATGCCAAAGCTGGCGGCCTTATCGCGCACCGCTTGTGCCACCGCGACGCTGGCCTCTGAGCGCAGGCGGAAGGCGATCTTGGGGTGCTGGGCGTGGCAGTCTTGCAGCAGGCCGTCCAGCAGAGGTGTCGTGACGTGGCTAGCCAGATGGATGGCGACCTGGCCCGAAATCTCGGCGCTGGCATCGGCGGCCAAGTCCTTGAGCTGGGCCACCTGGCCATAGAGTTCAGCGCAGTCGGAATAGAGCAGGCGTCCGCTTGCGGTCAGCTCAAAACTGCCGCCACCACGGGCGATGAGCCGGGCACCCAAGGCAGCCTCCAGGCGCTGCAGGGCCAGGCTGACGGCAGGCTGGCCGCGCCCCAGCCGCTCAGCGGCCTTGGTGATGCTGCCCGCCTCGACGATGGCCACAAAGCTGCGCAGCAGGTTCCAATCCAAGGCGTCAGCAAACCGACTGGGGCTGGTGGCGCGTGCGAGCGAGTCATTATTTGAAACAATGTCTTTCATACAAATAATCAATTTGGCCAAAGTCGCGGCCTGTGCAAGTCTTTTCCGACCTATCTTCGCGCGCGCACCTTCAGCGCCATGTCAGGAGCCCCGCCCATGTCGAGCCCGCTGTTCTACCAAAGCCGCTTGCAGCGCCCCGAGCTGGAGCGCGCCGAGGGCATCTATATGTGGGACAAGGCGGGCAAGCGCTATCTGGACGGCTCTTCGGGCGCCATGGTCTCGAACATTGGCCACTCGAACCCGGCGGTGCTGGAGGCCATGCGGTGCCAGATGGACAAGTCCACCTTCGGCTATCGCTTGCACTTCCAGACCGAAGCCTCCGAGGCGCTGGCCGCCAAGACCGCAGCGCTGAGCCCGGAGGGTTTGAACCGGGTCTTCTTCGTCTCGGGCGGCTCGGAAGCGGTGGAGAGCACGATCAAATTCGCCCGCCAGTACGCGCTGAGCCAAGGCCAGGCCCAGCGCTACAAGGTCATCTCGCGCATGCCCTCTTACCATGGCTCGACGCTGGGCGCTTTGGCGGTCACCGGCTACGCGCCCTTGGCCGAGCCCTTTGATCCCATGATGCGGCCCATGCCCAAGATCCCGGCGCCGCGCGCCTACCTAGATGGGCTGGACCTGGACGATCCCGCGACTGGTCTGCACTACGCCAACATGCTGGAGCAGAAGATTTTGGACGAAGGCCCCTCGACGGTGCTGGCTTTCATTGTCGAGCCGGTCGGCGGCGCTTCGACCGGCGCGCTGGTGCCGCCTGCGGGCTATATGCAGCGCATCCGCCAGATCTGCGATGCCTACGGCGTGCTGCTGATCCACGACGAGGTCATGTCGGGCGGTGGGCGTACCGGCAAGTTCTGGGGCGCCGAGCACTGGCAGACCGCGCCCGATCTGATCGCGATCTCTAAGGGCTTTGGCGGCGGCTACGTCCCCTTGGGGGCCATGGTGGCGCGCGATGACATGGTTGAAGCGGTGCTGGACGATGGCGGCTTCATGCACGGTCACACCTATGCAGGCAACCCGCTGGCTTGTGCGGCGGGCCTAGCGGTGATCGAAGAGATCGAGCGCCAGGGCATGATCGACAATGCTGCGGCTATGGGCGCCAAGCTGAAGACGCGCTTGGGCGGCCTGATGAACCGCTTTCCCTTTATCGGCGATGTGCGCGGCAAGGGCCTGTTGCTGGCCTTTGAGCTGGTGTCGGATCGCATCCGCATGGCGCCGCTGCCCAAGGCGCTGAACGCCTACAATCGCCTGGTGGATATCGCCTATGATAAGGGGCTGATCATCTATTCGCGGCGCACGCGCGGCGGCCTGTCGGGGGACCACTTTCTGGTCTGCCC
>CAZHYF010000019.1:4947-8668 GCA_964536635.1 uncultured Rhodospirillaceae bacterium
CCCCATTTTTCGACCACGCGCGGCTGTGCCGGGGCCTATATCCAAGACCTGTGGGTAGACGAAGCGCAGCGCAGCCAGGGGCTGGGGCAGGCCTTGCTGGCCGCCGTCAAGGGCTATGCTGAGCAGCAGTGGCAGGCGCGCTATCTGGCGCTCTCGGTCCACACCAGCAACCCCAAGGCGCTGGCCTTCTATCGCCGCTTGGGCTTTGAAGCGGGCACGGGCATGCAGCCACTGGCGCTGACCGGAGCCGCCTTCCAGAGCCTGGCCAACAGCAAGGGAAGCCCAGCATGAGCCTGCCCGACAAGCGACGCTCCGTCGAGGAGGCCATCGCGCGCATTCCCGACGGCGCGCGCGTATTTATCAGCGGCTTTGGCGTGCCCGGAACGCCCTTTACCCTGATCCAAGAGCTGCTGCGCCAGGGGCAAAGGGGGCTGACCTTGGTCAAAAATGATGCCAACGAGACCGGGCTAGGGATCGACCATCTGCTGGCCAGCGGCCAGGTCGAACGGCTGATCGTCACCCACATCGGCCTCAATCCGCGCGCCATCGAGCTGATGAACAGCGGCAAACTGGCGGTGGAGTTCTGCGGTCAGGGCATGCTGGCCGAGCGCCTGCACGCGGGCGGGGCGGGGCTGAAGGCCTTCTTGACCGATATCGGCGTTGGCACGCTGTTGGCCGAGGGCAAGCCGCACCAGCAATTGGACGGCCAGACCTTGGTGCTGGAGACCGCTTTGCGGGCGGACTTCGCCTTGATCCACGCCGCCAGCGCTGACCCCTTCGGCAACCTGCGCTACAGAGCAACGGCGCGCAACTTTGCGCCGGTCATGGCGACCGCGGCCGACCAGGTCATAGTTGAAGCCGAGCAGGTGGTGGCGCTGGGCGCTCTGGCGCCCGACGACGTTCATACGCCAGGGCCCTTTGTCGATGCCGTGGTAGACCTGGCTGCGTTGGGACCGTTAAGCGCGGAATATGGCGTTGTGCGCAGGGGGCAGCATGTCTGATTTAGCAAATCTTGATCCCAAAACCCGCATGATCCGCCGCGCTGCGCAAGAGGTGCAGCCGGGCATGGTGGTCAATCTGGGCATTGGCCTGCCGACCCAAATCGTGGGCCATCTGCCCCCGGGCTTTCCGGTCTGCCTGCACAGCGAGAACGGCTTGACCGGCACCGGGCCGGTGCTGGACTACGATGCGGCCGACCGCAACCTGATCGACGCCGGGGGAGCCTATGTCTCGACCCTTCCGGGCGCGGCCTTTTTTGACAGTTTGACCTCCTTTGCCATGGTGCGCGGCGGGCGGCTCGATCTGACGGTGCTGGGCGCTTTTGAGGTCGCAGAGACCGGCGATTTGGCCAACTGGCAGATCCCAGGGCGCTTCACGCCGGGCGTTGGCGGTGGGATCGAGCTGGCGCAAAAGGCGCGGCGGGTGGTGGTGCTCTCCACCCACTGCGACCGCAAGGGGGGGGCCAAGCTGCTGCGCTCTTGCAGCCTGCCAATTACTGCCGAGCGCTGCGTAGACCGCATCATCACCGACATGGCCGTGATCGACGTGACGCCCCGGGGCTTTGCCTTGCGCGCTTTGGCCGAAGGCGTCAGTCTGGAGGCTGTGATTGCCGCCACCGGCGCGCCGCTCGCCCTGCCTGATGCGCCGCTGCCGCGCTTTTGACCTCAACCAACACCTCCGGAGCCCACAGCATGGATGCCAGCCTTGAAACCCAAATCCTGAGCGCGGTGGACGCTGCCTTTGATCGCGAGCTGGACTTCTTGGCCGAGTTGGTACAATTCCCCTCGACGCGGGGCCAGGAGCAGGCCGCGCAGGACTTCATGGCCGGGGCGCTGAACGACCGCGGCTATGCGGTAGATCGCTGGCAGGTCCAGGTCGAAGACATCCAGCATCTGCCGGGTTTCTCGCCTGTTATCGGCAGCTATGACGACGCGGTTAACGTGGTGGGCAGCCACGAAAGCCGCTCCAAGAGCGGACGCAGCTTGATACTCAACGGCCATATGGATGTGGTGCCCGAAGGCCCCTTGGCGATGTGGGACCAACCGCCCTATGCGCCCCACATCGCCGACGGCTGGATGTATGGGCGCGGGGCGGGCGACATGAAGGCGGGCATCGCGGCCAACCTGTTTGCGCTGGACGCGCTCCGGGCTTGCGGGTTCGCGCCTGCTGCCGACCTGCACTTTCAGTCGGTGGTCGAAGAAGAGTGCACCGGCAACGGCGCTCTGGCCTGCCTGCAACGCGGCTACAGCGGTCAAGCCGTGCTGATCCCCGAGCCATTTGCCGAGGCCTTGGTGACGGCGCAGGTCGGCGTGCTGTGGTTCCAGGTGCACTTGCAGGGCCTGCCGACCCACGTTGCTTATGCAGGCGACGGCGCTAATGCCATCGAGGCCGCTGTGCCGCTGATCGCAGCCCTGCACGCGCTGGAGGCGCGCTGGAACCAGCCCGAAGCGCGCTCCTGCCACTATGCGGACCACAGCCACCCGCTGAACCTCAACGTTGGCAAGATCCAGGGCGGCGATTGGACCAGCTCGGTGCCCGCCTGGTGCGTGTTTGATCTGCGCATGGGGCTTTATCCGGGGCAGGATATGCAGGCGGCCAAGGCGGAGATCGAGGCCTGCTTGCAAGAGGCCGCGCAGAGCAATGCCTTCTTGCGTAAGCACGCGCCCAAGATCGTCTACCATGGCTTCCAAGCCGAGGGCTATGCGCTGAGCGATGATGCGCGCACCGGCACGCTGGCGGCCATTGAAACCCTGGAGGGCGCCCACCAGCGGGTGAGCGGCAAGGCTCTGGATCGCCTGGCCATCACCGCGACCACCGATGCCCGCTTTTTCGGGCTCTATGCCGATACGCCAGCCCTGGTCTATGGCCCCAAGGCCGAGGCCATCCACGGCTTCAACGAGCGGGTCGAGCTGGAGAGCCTGCGCCGCGTGACCCAGGCGACGGCCTTGTTTATTGCGGGCTGGTGCGGGCTGGAGCCGATTTAGTCGCGTCTCATCATTTGGCCTCGCCACTGTCCACCGCCTTGCGGGCGAGTCTAAGGAAGGTGGTGCGCTCTTCGGCGTCTAGACCGGTGAGGATGTCGTCTTGCAAGCCCTGAACCAGCGGCAAGATTTGCGCATAGAGCGCTTCGCCAGCGCCAGTTAGGCAGACCTCGCGCGCGCGCCGGTCCTTTGCGCTGACGCTGCGCTCGACCAGCCCTTTGGTGACCAAGCGGTCAATCACCCCGCCAATGGTGGCCTTATCATAAGCAATCAGCGCCGCCACGCTGGCCTGGTCAATGCCCGGCTGGCTGGCGATGGCGTCCATAGCGGCAAACTGCACAGGCGTCAGATCGAGGCCCGCCGCCTGCATCTGCTTGCTGAACACATGCGTCGAAATCTGATTGAGGCGCCGGATCAAGTGTCCGGCCATGGCCTGGGCTTGCACGCGGGCTCCTTTGGCTCTGGCGGTGATTTAGTAACTATACTTACTTTTGTGCTTGACGCAAGTTAGTATGCATGCTTACTAAATGATCGTGATAAGCAGCGGCCCGCTCTGCTTGGTTTGGAGAACACGTTATGCAGTACTACCGTGACGGCTTTCGCCCCGGTGACCCCGATATCCTGCCTGCGGCCGAGGGGCGCGCGCTGGGTGCGCCAGACCTGCCCGAGACGATCGACGTTCTGATCGTTGGTTGCGGCCCCGCAGGGCTCTGCCTTGCAGCGCAACTCTCGGCTTTCCC
>CAZHYF010000019.1:8768-14374 GCA_964536635.1 uncultured Rhodospirillaceae bacterium
TCGTTGGTTGCGGCCCCGCAGGGCTCTGCCTTGCAGCGCAACTCTCGGCTTTCCCTGAGATCACCACGCGTATCGTCGAGCAAAAGCCCGGACCCATCGAAAAGGGCCAGGCCGACGGCGTGAACGTGCGCTCGATGGAAATGTTCCAGGCCTTTGGCTTTGCTGAGACCGTTAAGCGCGAATCCTACTGGGTGAACCAAACGACTTTTTGGACCCCCGACCCCAAGAACCCCGCCCACATCGCGCGCGTTGGACGCGTCCAAGACGTGGCGGACGACTTGTCGGAGATGCCCCACACCCTGATGAACCAGGCGCGTATCCACGAGATGTTCTTGAACTTTATGCGCAATTCGCCCAGCCGCTTGGAGCCGAACTATTCGTTGCAAATCAAGGATTTGAGCGTCGATACCAGCACCGACGACTACCCGGTAACGGTAACGCTGGAGCGTTGCGACGAGGAGAATGCTGGCCAGATCGTTACCCTGCGCGCCAACTATGTCGTGGGCTGCGACGGCGCGCGCTCGAATGTACGTAGGGCGATTGGTGGCCAACTGCACGGCGATGCGGCGCACCAGGCCTGGGGCGTGATGGACATTCTGGCCAACACTGATTTCCCGGACGTGCGCATGAAGTGCCTGATCCAGTCCGCCACCGAGGGCAACGTGCTGATCCTGCCGCGCGAGGGCGGCTACCTGTTCCGCATGTACGTCGAGCTGGACAAGTTGAACCCCGACGAGCGCGTGGCCAACCGCAATCTGACCCAGGAGCACATGATCGCGGCGGCCAATCGCATCATGAAGCCCTACACCATCGATGTCAAAGAGGTGGTCTGGTGGTCTATCTATGAAATCGGTCACCGCCTGACCGACAAGTTCGACGACGTGCCCGCCGGTGAAACCGCCACCCGCAACCCTCGCGTCTTTACCGCGGGCGATGCTTGCCACACTCACAGCCCCAAGGCGGGCCAGGGCATGAACGTCTCTATGGGCGATACCTTCAACTTGGGCTGGAAGCTGGCCCAGGTGCTCAAAGGCCGTTCGGACGCCAGCTTGCTGCACACCTATTCCGACGAGCGCCAGGCAGCGGCCAAGGCCCTGGTGGACACCGACCACGCCTGGGCGCGCATCATGTCGGCGCCTCCGGGCGAATCAGAGCTGGACGGCTCGGACATGCCGCGCTTCCAAAAGCAGTTCATCGAAAACGGCGTCTTCACGGCGGGTCTGTCGGTTTGTTATCAGCCATCTGCACTGGTCGCAGAGCCCAAATATCAGGCCCTGGCCACTGGCCAAGTCATGGGCAAGCGCTTCCACTCGGCGCCGGTTGTGCGGGTGGCCGACGCCATGGCCATGCAGTTGGGGCACATCGCTGAAGCCGACGGCCGCTGGCGGATCTATGCCTTTGCAGGCGCAGGCGATAGCTCTGAGCCGGGTTCAGAGATCCACAAGCTGTGCGACTTCCTAGAAAACGACCCTAGCTCTCCCGTGCTGCGCTTTACCCGCAAGGATGAGGACATTGACGGTCTGATCGACCTGCGCGCGGTCTTCCAGCAAAGCTGGGAAGACTTGGCTTACGAGAATATGCCCGCGCTGCTGCGTCCGGCCAAAGGTGCCTTGGGCCTGCGCGACTATGAGAAGGTCTTCAGCGCCGACGCCAAAAGCGGCCAGGACATCTTCGAGCTGCGCGGTATCGACCGGGCCAAGGGCTGCATGATCGTGGTGCGTCCTGACCAGTACATTGCCAACATTCTGCCGTTGGACGCCTACGGCGCCCTGTCGGCCTTCTTTGACGGCTTCTTACTGCCAGCGGAGGATTAAGCCGCGTCTTTAGAGGTAAAACGCAAGGGGGGAGCTTGGCTGGCTCCTTTTTTGTGCTAGCCTTTGGTTTGCCTCTGGTGTGTCGCCGGAGCCAGAGACAAAGGAGAGCCCGCCATGGCCAACAAAGAGCGCGCCTTGGCGGTCGTGATTGACGCCGATAACGCCAGCCCCGCCATCATTGACGGCCTGCTGGCCGAAATCGCGGGCTTTGGCACTGCCAGCGTCAAGCGCATTTATGGCGACTGGACCAAGCCGAACCTGGGCGGCTGGAAAGCGGTCTTGCTGGAGCACTCGATCCAACCGATCCAGCAATTCGGCTACACGTCGGGCAAGAATGCCACCGACAGCGCCATGATCATCGACGCCATGGACCTGCTGTATACCGGGCCGTTCGACGGCTTTTGCATCGCGTCCAGCGACAGCGATTTTACGCGTCTGGCCGCACGCCTGCGCGAGTCGGGCAAACTGGTCTACGGCTTCGGCGAGATGAAGACGCCCAAGCCTTTTGTCGCCGCTTGCGACCGCTTCATCTAAACCGAGGTCTTTTCCGCCGACGAAACAACCGAGGCAGCCACCACCTCGGCCATCAAAACCCAAACCGCCAAAGACCTGCGGGGCAATTCCAAGCTGATGCAAGCCATTCGCAAAGGGATTGCCACGGCTTCGGACGAGGCAGGCTGGTGCTATTTGGGGCCGCTGGGGCTCTATATGACCAAGGCCATCCCCGAGTTCGACCCGCGCAACTACGGCTACCAAAAGCTCTCGGAGCTTATGGAGGCCATCGGACTGTTCGAGGTCCAAAAGAAGGGCGATCTGGTCTATATCCGCGACAAGCGCAAACAAGATAAGGTCTAACGACGCGCCGCCACATAGCCCGCGGCCTTGGTCAAAGACCGACCTTGCGCGCCGCATTCGGTGGGGCACCTGCGTTCGGCCTTGCTAGGCTAGGCTGTTGCGACAGCCAAGAGGAGGGGCCGAGATGCAAATCCAAGATGCAAGCCTGATTGACCAAGGGCGCGCGGTGGCGCTGACCTTCGACACGGGCCAAACGGCGCGCTTTCACGCGCTCTGGCTGCGCGACAATGCGCTGGACCCCGAGACGCGCGCGCCGGGCAACGGCCAGCGGCTGATCACCATCGGCGATATCCCGGCCTCAACCCACATCAGCGCGGCTTCGGTGACCGCCGGAGATTTGGCGCTGACCTTCGCGCCCGAGGGCAAGGCGGTGGTCTTCCCGGCACGTTGGCTCGCCCAGCAGAGCTACGACCGACCAAGCAGAAATCTTGCGCCGGGCTGGCTGACGGCGCCCGCTCAAACTTGGGACGCCAGCCACCAAGACCAGCTTCATGGCGCCGCGCTGCCCAGCTTGCAGTCCGACCCGGCAACTCTCAAGGCCTGGCTGGCCGCCGTGGCGCGCGATGGTGTCGCCAAGGTCAGCCAAGGCCCGATCGAAAGCGGCGCTCTGTTGCAGGTCGCGGCCCTGTTCGGCTATGTGCGCGAGACCAACTATGGCCGCTGGTTCGAGGTTCGTACCGAGGTCAACCCCAGCAATCTGGCCTACACTGGCCTCGGCTTGCAGGCGCACACCGACAATCCCTATCGCGACCCGGTGCCGACCTTGCAGATCCTCTATTGCCTTGAGAACTCTGCCGATGGCGGCGACTCCTTGGTGGTGGATGGCTTCGCGGTCGCCCAGCGACTGCGCGAGGAAAATCCCGAAGGCTTTGCGCTTTTGGCCAAGTATTGCGCGCGCTTCGAATACGCGGGCAGCCAGGGCGTGCGGCTGCAATCGCGCCGCCCCATGATCGAGCTGGCCCCCGACGGTGCGCTGCTCGCAGTGCGCTTCAACAACCGCTCGACCGCGCCCATCCTTGACGTACCCTATGACGACATGGAGGCCTACTACGCCGCCTATCGCCGCTTCGCCGAGATCGTTGATGATCCCGGCATGGCCATGGCCTTCAAGCTGGAGCCCGGCGAGAGCTTTATCGTTGATAACACCCGCGTGCTGCACGCGCGCAAGGGCTATTCGGGCGCTGGCTCGCGCTGGCTCCAGGGCTGTTATGCGGACAAGGACGGGCTGCTTTCGACCCTAGCGGCCCTTGAGCTGGAGGCGGCGGCATGAGCCAAGATCTCACCCAAGGCACCATCGTTGCCTTCCTGCAAGATATCTTCGAGCGCAGAGGCGGCGAAGAATATCTGGGCGAGCCCGTCACCATGGCCCAGCACATGCTGCAAGGCGCGAGCCTGGCGCAGCGCCAAGGCCTGCCCGAGCCTGTGATCGTTGCCGCTCTGCTGCACGATATCGGCCACTTCACTTCGGAGTTCGGCACCTTCAGCATGCTAGACACCCAGGACCGCTACCACGAGGAGGCGGGCGCCAAGGTGCTGGAGCGCTTCTTCCCGGCGATCGTCACCGACTGTGTGCGCTATCATGTGGCGGCCAAGCGCTACCTCTGCGCCACGCGCCCGGAGTACTTCGAGCGCTTGTCCGAGGCTTCGATCCATTCGCTGAACCTGCAAGGCGGCCCCATGAAGGCCGAGGAGGTGGCGGCCTTCGAGCAGCTCGACAATCTGGAGGATATCGTCACCGTGCGCTATCTGGATGATGCGGGCAAAGAGGCAGGCATGGACACTCCCAGCTTTGCCGACTTCGCGCCCATGGTTCAGCGCGTGGTGGATGCTCACTTCGCGGCCTGAGCTGCAGGCGGCACCCCGATCTTTCAAAGCTAGACGCAGCGCTCCCACCGCTGCTAACACGAGGGGCAGCGCGCAACGGCGCTGGTCTCTATCCTCTTTTGCCAAAGGCCGACGGTGCCTGATCCCCTTCTGTTTTGGAGCCTCGCGCTCACAGCGGCCTTTCTGACCGGAGCCAGCAAGGGCGGCTTGCCGCTGGTCTCCTCGCTCAGCGTGCCGATGATGGCGCTGTTTATGCCGACGCTGGAGGCCGCCGCTCTGTTGCTGCCGGTCTATATCGTCAGCGATATCTATGGGCTTTGGCTCTATCGACGCACCTTTTCGGTCCGCAACTTGGCGATTTTGATCCCGGCGAGCTTGCTGGGCATCCTGGCAGGCTGGCTGCTGGCGGGCCAGACCGACGATATGGTGGTGCGCTTTGTAACTGGCTTGGTGGGGCTGTTCTTTGTGGCCCTACGTTTGGTGGGGCGGGTGCGGGGCCAGGTCAGCGCCAAGCGCGCGGGCATCCCTCAGGGTCTATTTTGGGGCAGCATAGCGGGCTTCACCTCCTTTGTGGCGCACGCCGGTGGGCCGCCGTTTCAAGTCTACACCTTGCCCCAGAAATTGCCCAAGATGACCTTTGCGGGCACCGCCACCATCTTGTTTGCGGTCATCAACCTTGCCAAATTGCCGCCCTATCTGGCGTTGGATTTGCTGCACTGGGGTGACATGCGGGTGGTGGCTTGGCTGGCTCCGGTGGCGCTGTTGGGCGCTTTCTTGGGCTACCGCCTGGCGCTGATCCTGCCCGAACGGCTGTTCTTTGCCTTTGTCGAGCTGGCTTTGTTCGTCATCTCGATCAAGCTGATCTGGGATAGCCTGCCGCACCTGCTGGGCTAGCCGGAGGGCTGCTTGCACGCTAGGCTTGCCGTTGGGCAGAATTTCTTGGCTGTCGCCATCCGCAAAATTTGGCAGACTGCCGAGTAGGCGGCGGACAGGCGGCGGGCTGCGCCATACCACCAGGCAAAAAGGCCCGCACAGGGCCGCTGCTTGCGTCTAGCATGGAGCAGAAAACGGCTGACACGATAAGGATCACGCAATGACAGAGCTGAACAAGAA
>CAZHYF010000019.1:14474-21378 GCA_964536635.1 uncultured Rhodospirillaceae bacterium
GAGCAGAAAACGGCTGACACGATAAGGATCACGCAATGACAGAGCTGAACAAGAACTACATAGGCGGCGCTTGGGTCGAAGGCGAGGCGTCGAGCGAAAACCGCAGTCCAGCCAACCCGGACGACCTGGTGGGGCTCTACGCCAAAGCGGGACGCGACCAGCTCAACGAGGCCGTGGCAGCAGCCAAGGCGGCGCAACCCGGTTGGGCGGCTGCCAGCCCGCAGCAGCGCGCCGATGTGCTGGCACGCGCGGGCGCTCTGATCTTGGAGCGCGCCCAAGACATCGGCCGCCTTTTGGCCCGTGAAGAGGGCAAGAGCCTGCCCGAAGCCGTCGGCGAGGCGGCGCGCGCGGGTCAGATCTTCCAGTTCTTCGCCGGCGAAGCCGTGCGCCTGGCCGGCCTCAAGGTCGATTCCATACGCCCCGGCGTCGAGGTCGAAGTGACCCGTGAGCCGCTGGGCGTGGTGGGTCTGATCACCCCTTGGAACTTCCCCATTGCAATTCCGGCTTGGAAGGCGGCACCTGCACTGGCGGCGGGCAATGCGGTGGTGCTGAAGCCCGCCGATTTGACCCCCGCTTGCGCCCATGTCTTGACCCAGATCTTGGTCGAGGCGGGCTTGCCAGCCGGGGTCTTCAACCTGGTCATGGGTTCGGGCTCCGTCATCGGCCAAGCACTGGTCGAGCACCCAGACGTGGCGGGCATCTCCTTCACTGGCTCGGTGCCGGTGGGGCGCGGCATCGCTGCGGCCTGCGCGGCGGGCATGAAGAAGGTCCAGCTAGAGATGGGCGGCAAGAACCCGTTGGTGGTCCTGGACGACGCCGACCTGGACATAGCGGTCAATTGCGCGCTGAACGGCGCCTTCTTCTCCACCGGTCAGCGCTGCACGGCCTCCTCGCGCTTGATCGTCGAGGCGGGCATTCACGACGCCTTCGTGGACAAACTGGACGCTGCGCGCGCGGCTCTGCGCGTCGGCGATCCCTTGGAGGACAGCACGCAGATGGGGCCGGTGGTCTCAGAGCAGCAGCTTGCGGGCAATCTGGAATACGTGGCGCTGGCGGCGCAAGAGGGCTGCGAAGTGCGCGGCGGCGAGCGGCTCAATCGCCCGGGCACCTTCCAGACGCCAGCCCTGTTCCTGGGCGCCAACAACACCATGCGCAGCGCGCGCGAGGAGATCTTTGGCCCCTGCGCCAGCGTGATCAAGGTCGGCGACTTCGACGAGGCTTTGGCCGTGGCCAACGACACCAGTTTTGGCCTCTCATCGGGCATTTGCACCGGCTCCTTGAAGCATGCGACCGCCTTCAAGCGTGGCTCGCAAGCGGGCATGGTGATGGTCAATCTGCCAACGGCAGGCGTCGATTATCACGTTCCCTTCGGTGGCCGCAAAGGCTCCAGCCTGGGCAACCGCGAGCAGGGCGCCATGGCCATGGAGTTCTATACCGGGGTCAAGACCTCCTACCTGTTTGCGGGTTGATCGCCGATGCAAGATGTGAGCCAGCAGCTTGTGCAGCTTCTGGGACCAGCGGGCTGGCTGCCCGGCGCGGAGCTGGCGCGTCGCGGCCGCGACTGGCTCGATCGCTACGGCGAACCCGCGCTGGGGCTGGCGCGTCCAGCCTCGACGCAAGAGGTGTCGGCGCTGGTCAAGGCCTGCCGGGCGGCGGGCGTCAGCCTGACCCCTCAAGGCGGCAACACCAGCTTGTGTGGCGCTTCGGTGCCGGGGCAGGCGGGGGCGGTGCTGGTCTCGCTGGAGCGCATGAACCAGATCGGCGCGCCCGATCCCGACAGCGGTGCAATCCAGGTCGAAGCGGGCGCGATCCTGGCGGCCCTGCACGCAGCGCTGGAGCCCCACGGCTTGATTTTCCCGCTGCACCTGGGCGCTGAGGGCAGCGCGCAGATCGGCGGGCTGATTGGCACCAACGCGGGCGGTAGCCATGCTGCGCGCTATGGCATGATGCAAGATCTGGTGTTGGGCCTTGAGGTTGTGCTGGCCGATGGTAGCGTCTGGGACGGCCTGCGCTGGGTGCAAAAGGACAATGCGGGCTATCAACTGCGGCGGCTGTTTTGCGGCGCCGAGGGCAGCCTTGGCATCGTGACCCGTGCGGTGTTGAAGCTCTATCCCGAGCCCAAGGCGCGCGCGACCGCGCTGTTGGCGCTGCCCAGCTTAGAGGCTGTTGTCGCCTTTGGCACCCACCTGCGCGCTGAGGCCCGCGAGCTGATCAGCGGCCTGGAATTCTTCCCCGAGCTGGGGCTTGCCCTGGCCGAAAAGCATGTCGCAGGACTGGACTATCCCTTGGCCAGCCGCGCGCCTTGGTATCTGCTGGTCGAGCTGGAGGCGGGCTCGCCCCTGATCCCGGTTGACGCCTTGCTGGAGGCGGCCTTGGAATACGGCATGGAACAAGGCTGGATTGTCGATGGCACCCTGGCAGCCTCGCAAGGACAGCGCGACGCGCTCTGGCGGCTGCGCGAGGAGCAGCCCGAGGGGCAACGCCTGGAGGCGCCGCAGCTCAAGCACGATATTAGTCTGCCGCCCGGACGCTTGGCCGCTTTTGTTGAGCAAGCCTCGGCGGTGGTGCAAGCCATGCTGCCTGGTGCGCGCATCAATCCCTTTGGGCATCTGGGCGACGGTAATGTTCACTACAATCTGACACCGCCGGTCGGACAAGCTGACTTTGCCGGACTGGCGGGCGACTTTGCGCTGCGTCTGGGGGCTCTGGCGCAGGATATGGGCGGCTCTTTTGCTGCCGAACACGGTCTGGGCCGGGCCAAAATCGCCATGGCCGACGCCCTGCGCTCGCCTGTGGAGCGCGATCTTATGCGGACGATCAAGAGCGCTCTGGACCCGCGGGGCCTGCTGAACCCTGGTGTCATTCTCACCAGCAGACCCGAGGAAGAGGCGGCACCATTGCCGGTCTTCTGAGAGCCGATCGTTAAGAAAATCTTGTCTATCGGTTGCTTTTCTTGATTCCCCCAGGCCCGCAAAACGCGCATGATAGCGCAGTGTGGGCAGAGCTGTTTGGCCATGCGCGGCGGATGCGCCGCGCCAGCGCTGCCCGCAAGCATGCTCGCAGATCAAGGGGTCTTTCATGGTGTCTTCCAATCATCGCAACGGCGGCCAGCTTTTAGTCGCCAGCCTGCTGGCGCTGGGCGCGCGCAAAGCCTTTGGCGTGCCGGGTGAATCCTATCTGGCGGTGCTTGATGCGCTCTATGACACTCAAGGCCAGCTTGACTATGTGCTGTGCCGCAACGAGGGCGGAGCGGGCTATATGGCCGCCGCCTACGGCAAGCTGACCGGCAGTCCCGGCCTTTGCATGGTGACCCGCGGCCCAGGCGTCACCAACGCCTCGATCGGCATTCACACCGCCATGCAGGATTCGGCGCCGATGATCGTCTTTGTGGGCCAGGTCGGCACCGACATGAAGGGCCGCGAGGCCTTCCAGGAGATCGACTATCGCGCTATGTTTGGCACCGTTGCCAAGTGGGCGGTTGAGATCGACCGGGTTGAGCGCATTCCTGAAATCCTGGCCCGCGCCTGGAAGACCGCCACGACCGGCCGTCCCGGCCCTGTGGTCATCGCGCTGCCCGAGGATATGCTGACCAGCATGACCGACGTAGAGCCCCTGCGCGCCCTTCAGCCGGTCGCCGAACCAGCACCAAGCGCCGCGAGCATGGCTGAGGTTGCCCGCATTTTGAGCGCGGCCAAGCGTCCTGTGATCCTTTACGGCGGCTGCAACTGGCGGCCTCAGGCCAGCGCGGCGCTGCGAGCTTTTGCTGAGGGGTCTGACATTCCGGTGGTGTCGGTGTTCCGCTATATCGACCAGTTCGACAACCACTCGCCGGTCTTTTGCGGCGAGGCAGGGGTCGGCATGGTGCCCTCGGTCAAGCGCTTGCTGAGCGAGGCCGACGTGATCCTGGCGATCAACAACCGCTTTGGCGAAAATTCCACCGACGGCTACAGCCTGCTTGCCGTGCCTCAGCCCAAGCAACGCCTGATCCATGTCCACGCTTCGGACCTGGAAATCGGCAAGGTCTATCAGCCAGAGCTGGGCATCCAGGCTGGCCCCAATGCCTTTGCCGAGGCCCTGGTGGCGCTGGAGCCTTTGCAGGGCGACTGGGCGGAGTGGCGCGCCGAAGGCCGGGCGGCCTACGAGGCAGGCTTTGACCTGCCGCCCCAACCCTCGCCGGTCGATATGGGCCAGGTCATGGTTCGCTTGGCAGAGGTGCTGCCCGACGATGTGATCATCACCAACGGCGCAGGCAACTTTACCATATGGCCCAATAAGGTCTTCAAGTTTGGCCCCAAGGCGCGCCTGTTGGCCCCACAGGCGGGTGCTATGGGCTATGGCTTGCCCGCCGCCATCGCCGCCAAGGTGGCTCAGCCCGAAAAGACCGTGGTCTGCTTTGCTGGCGACGGGGATTTCCAGATGAACTGCCAGGAGC
Organism: uncultured Rhodospirillaceae bacterium; assembly: GCA_964536635.1. Lineage (GTDB taxonomy): Bacteria > Pseudomonadota > Alphaproteobacteria > UBA7985 > JAUIBT01 > JAUIBT01. The sequence continues at coordinate 18,907 of CAZHYF010000019.1, forward strand.
TGGCCAGCGCCCTGCAGGCGGGCGCGCAGCCGATCATCTTGGTGCTGAACAACGGCACCTACGGCACCATCCGCGCACACCAAGAGCGTAACTATCCGGCTCGCGTGTCGGGCACCGACATGGTGAACCCTGATTTTTCCGCTCTCGCCCGCGCCTATGGCTTCCACGCCGAGCGGGTCGAGACGACAGCGGATTTTGCCGCTGCCTTTGACCGCGCTCTGGCCTCCAAGACCGGCGCTTTGTTGGACTTGGCGATCGCGGCTGACGCCATCACACCCCGCATGACGCTGAGCCAGATGCGCGCAGCAGCCTTGAAAGCAAAGGACCAGGCATGACCTCATCTCAGTCATTCGGCCAGTCAAATCACCAGTCAAATCACCAGTCAATTCGTTTGGGAGCCGACATTGGCGGCACCTTCACCGACGTCGCATTGGACTGCCGCGGGCAGCTCTTCTCGACCAAGGTCTTGACCAACTACGCCGCTCCCGAGCAGGCCATTTTGGACGGCATCGCGGTGGTGATCGAGCAGGCGGGCATCGCCACCAGCGATATCGAGCTGGTGATCCACGGCACCACCCTGGCCACCAACGCGCTGATCGAGCGGCGCGGCGCGCGCACGGCGCTGGTCACTACCGAGGGCTTTCGCGATGTGATCGAAATGCGCACCGAGAGCCGCTTTGAGCAGTACGATTTGAACCTCAAGCTGCCGCTGCCGCTGATCCCGCGCGAAGATCGTTTCGTGGTCGCGGGCCGGATCGGCGCTCAGGGGCAGGAGCTGTTGGCGCTGGACGAGGCGGCGTTGGAAGCGCTGGCGGACCAGATCAAGGCTGAAGGCTTTGGCGCGGTGGCCATTGGCTTCATCCACTCCTACCTCAACCCCGCCCACGAGCAGCGCGCGCGCGAAATTCTGGCGGCCAAGCTGGATATCCCCATCTCGATCTCCTCAGAGGTCTCGCCGCAAATGCGGGAGTTTGAGCGCTTCAATACGGTCTGCGCCAACGCCTATGTGCGCCCGCAGATGGAATCCTACCTCTACCGCCTGCAAGAGCGGTTGCAGGACATGGGCGCAAGCTGTCCCTTGTTCATGATCCACTCGGGCGGCGGGCTGATCTCGGTCGAGACCGCTGCCGCCTTCCCGGTGCGGCTGGTCGAGTCCGGTCCGGCAGGCGGTGCGATCTTCGCCGCCGACATTGCCCAGCGCTTTGGGATCGAGCGGGTGGTCTCATATGACATGGGGGGCACGACCGCCAAGATTTGCTTGATCGAGGACTTTCAACCGCAGACCGCGCGCACCTTTGAGGTGGCACGCTCCTACCGCTTCTGCAAAGGCTCGGGCATGCCCATCTCGATCCCGGTGATCGAGATGATCGAGATCGGCGCAGGGGGCGGCTCGCTGGCCTGGGTCGATGCCATGGGACGCATCCAGACGGGGCCTGAATCGGCTGGCTCCGAGCCGGGGCCCGCCTGCTATCAGCGCGGCGGCCAGCGCCCGGCCATCACCGACGCCGATCTGGAGTTGGGCAAGCTGGATGCCGACAACTTTGCTGGCGGCAAAATCAAGCTGTCGCGCGCCGAGGCGCAGGCCGCCATTCAGCGCGCGGTCGGCGACAAGCTGGGCCTGGACGCGCAAGCGGCGGCCTTCGGTATCGTTGAGGTGGTGGACGAAAATATGGCCAACGCCGCGCGGGTCCACGCGGTGGAGAACGGCAAGAATATCAGCGATAATCTGATGGTGGCCTTTGGCGGCGCGGCCCCGCTGCACGCCGCGCGCTTGTGCGAAAAGCTGGGCATCGAGGCCTGTTTGATCCCGCAAGGCGCGGGCGTCGGCTCGGCGATTGGCTTCCTGAAGGCACCCTTTGGCTACGAGGCGCTCAGCTCGCAGATCACAGCCCTGTCGCGCTTCGACGCGGATAACATCAACGCCCTGTTGAACGACCTCAAGGATACCGCCGAGCGCTTTGTGCGCCAGGGCACCAGCGGCACCATCGAGCGCGAGATTGTGGCCTACATGCGCTATGCGGGCCAGGGTTGGGAGATCCCGGTTCACTTGCCCGACCGCGCTTTTACGAGCGACGACGCGGCCATGATCGAACAGAGCTTCCGCCAGCGCTATGCCCAGTTCTTTGGCCGCCCGGTCGAAGGGCCCGAGATCGAATTCGTCACCTGGTCGGTCAAAGCCCAGGATCAGCGCCCAGCGCCCCAACCGGTGACCTTGGATCGCCAGGGACAGGCGGGCAGCGCGCAGGTCATAGGCAACCAGCGCGCGGTCTTCGATGCCGCCTTGGGCCAGGAGCAGGACAGCCAGATCGTTGAGCGCAACCAGCTTGGCGCGGGCCAGCGCCTCACCGGCCCGGCGGTGATCGTGGAAGAAGAGACCTCGACCATCGTCAGCTCGCCGTTTGACGCCATCATTCAAGCCGACGGCAGCATCTTGTTGCTGCGCAAAGGAGCCTGAGCCATGAACCAGAGCAA
>CAZHYF010000020.1:0-20688 GCA_964536635.1 uncultured Rhodospirillaceae bacterium
TGTTCCACACCTGCATCGGTTTCTTCATCGGTCGCATTCGCTTTGCCTTGCCACCGCTGGTAACAGGCCTGGTGGTGTTGATGATCGGTTTGGCGCTGATCAAGGTTGGGATCCAATACGCAGCAGGCGGTGTGCCGTTGATCGGCAAGCCCGAGTACGGCTCGCTGGCCAAGTGGGCCCCTGCATTGGTGGTGATCGTCGTGACCTTGGGCGTAAAGTTCTACGCGCGCGGTACGCTGTCGATTGCAGCCGTGTTGGTCGGCTTGATTGCCGGTTACTTGTTCGCTTTGATCATGCCCGGCGGTCTGACCATCGCAGGCATTGCGGGCCAGTGGGAGCGTGCAGCGAGCTTTGCGCGTCCTGAATTCGCCCCCTATGGCTGGGACTTCTCGACAGCGGCCATTGGCGGCATCATCGGCATGTGCCTGATGGCCTTCGTTTCAGCGGTTGAGACCGTGGGTGACGTCTCCGGTATCACCAAGGGCGGTGCTCAGCGCGAGGCGACCGATGGCGAGATCCGCGGCGCAACCTTCGCCGATGGATTGGGTACTGCGGTTGCGGGCCTGTTTGGCGGTCTGCCCAACACCTCCTTCAGCCAAAACGTTGGCTTGATCGCTTTGACCGGCGTCATGAGCCGTCACGTTGTGACCGTTGGTGGTCTGTTCCTGATCCTCTGCGGCTTGGTTCCCAAGGTTGGTGCGGTGATCCGTACGATCCCGATTGAGGTACTGGGCGGCGGTGTGATCGTCATGTTTGGCATGGTTGTCGCCGCTGGCGTCTCGATCTTGTCTGACGTCAAGTGGAACCGCCGCAACATGGTGATCTTCGCGATTTCGCTGTCGGTCGGCCTGGGTCTGCAACTGGAGCCCAGCGCGCTCCAGCACGTTCCAACTATGTTGAAGAACCTGCTGACCACCGGCTTGCTGCCGGCCGCCGTCTTGGCGATTATCCTCAACCTGATCCTGCCCGCTGAGCTGGCCGGAGAAGCAACCGAGGAAGTCTCTGGCGGCATGGCTGGTCACAACAACGACTAACCATCATCAAGGCCCGACCCATCGGGCCACAAGGAAAAGGGCCTCTTCATGTCGAAGGGGCCCTTTTTCGTCGTCACAGTCCTGGCTTTCCGGTCCTGGTTTTCCTGCCCTTCAGGTCGCAGGGCTCTCAAGCTCGATCACCAGACCGTCGTAGGCCGGGCGCACATGGCTTGGCAGATGCGCACAGAGCCAGCCATAGTCCATATCATTGCTCATGTGGGTCAAATAGGCTTGCTTGGGCTTCAGCCGCTCGATCCAGTCTAGCGCCATTTCTAGATGGGCGTGGGCCGGGTGCGGCTTCCGGCGCACTGCATCGACCATCAAGACCTCAAGGCCTTCAAGTTTGGCGAAGTGGCTCTCGTCCAGGTCCACACAATCCGTGCAATAGGCAAAATCGCCGATCCGAAGTCCCAAGGACTCGATGCGCCCGTGGGGCTGGCGGAAGAAGTCGATCCGCTGTCCGGCCAGCTCAAAGAAGCCCTGCGTCTCGTCCAAAGGGCAAGCGCGCATGAAGGGATCGTACATGCCAAAGCCACGAAAGACGTGGACGAAGCTGGTATCGATACTGGCCAGCACCTCTTCGGTCGAATAGACCGGCATGGAGCCCGTGCCTTGCACCATGGGAATGAGCCGCAGCTCGTCGATGCCCATAATGTGGTCGGCATGGATGTGGGTATAGAAGACCCCGTCGATGTGGCTCCAGTCGGCGTCCAGAAGTTGCAGGCGGATATCGGGGCCGGAATCAACCAGCAGGCTATAGCCGTTGAACTCCAACAAGATCGAGGAGCGCCGCCGCTGGTTTTTGGGTTCCGACGGATCGCATTGGCCCCAGCCGCCGAGTAGGGTCGGCACCCCTGTCGAGCCACCGCAACCCAGAACTTGGATCTTCATGCCGCCTGCCTATAGCCGTCCTCGACCGCAGCGCGCGGTACCTTGGAAAACAGCCGGAAGAAGTTGTAGCTGGTCAACGCGGCGAAGTCTTCGAAACTGTAGCCCATATAGTCGGCCATATAGCGCGCGGTGTGCGCAACATAGGCGGGCTCGTTGGGTTTGCCGCGGTGCGGGGCGGGTGCCAGATAGGGTGAGTCGGTTTCGACCAGCAGCCGCTCGGGCGGCACTTGTGCGAAGATTTCGCGCAGCGCCTCGGACTTCTTGAAGGTCGCAATGCCCGAAATGGAAATGTAGTGGCCCATCTCAACACAACCGCGCATCAGCTCAAGACCACCGGTGAAACAGTGGATGACGCAAGGAAAGGCACCGTCTTGGTGGCCTTCGCGTAAAATTGCTAGCGTGTCGTCATCGGCATCGCGGGTATGCACCACCAGCGGCAACTGCGTTGTGCGTGCCGCCGAGATATGGGCGCGAAAGCTACGCTGCTGATCATCACGCGGCGCGTGTTGGTAGAAATAGTCTAGGCCGCTTTCACCGATCGCCACCACCTTATCGCGCTTGGCATAATCCAACAGCGGCGCAGCATCGGACAGGCCCTCGCGCCCGGCCTCGTGCGGATGCACCCCCACCGCGGCATAGATTTGCGGGTGGCTTTGGGTCAGAGCATAGACCCGCTCAAATTGGCTCAAACGCACGCCGATGGAGACCATGCAGCCAACACCCGCCTGGCGCGCGCGCTCCAAGATCCCCGCCCGCTCTGGCTCAAGCTCAGGGTAGTCCAGGTGGCAATGGCTATCGACAAGCATGCCGCTAGGCCTCATGTTCCGGTGCGACGTAGCGCGGGAAGACGCCGCTTGGCTTGTCGATGCGCAACCCCGGCTCGATCATGGTCTCGAAGGCCGCCAGGCTATAGCCGCCCTCGCCTGCCTCGCCCAAGAAGGTCAGCAGTTTAGCAGTGCTGGTCGGCATGAACGGATGCGCCAGCAGAGTGATGCGGCGGATGACATTGGCCATGGCATACAACACCGTCTGCATGCGATCAGGGTCGGTCTTCTTCAAGGCCCAAGGTGCCTGCTCATCAACGTAGACATTGGCCTCGCTGACCAGTGACCAAATCGCCTCCAAGGCACGGTGGAAAGCCTGAACCTCCATCTGAGCCGAGACCTTTTCAAGCGCAGCCTCACTGCTGGCCAGGATGCTTTCGTCGGCTGCGCTGAGCGCGCCAGGCGCCGGCATAGCGCCATCACAGTTCTTGAAAATCATCGACAAAACGCGCTGCGCCAGGTTGCCGTAGGCGTTGGCCAGATCCGCGTTCATGCGGGTCTCCATGGCCGCAGCCGAGAAATCACCGTCGTTGCCAAAGGGCACTTCGCGCAACAAGAAATAACGGGTTTGATCCAGGCCGTACTTCTCAACCAGGGCGTAGGGATCAATGACATTGCCCAGCGACTTAGAGATCTTCTGACCCTCATTGGTCCACCAGCCGTGGGCGAAGACACGCTTGGGCAACGGTAGGCCAGCAGCCATCAGGAAGGCCGGCCAATAGACCGCATGGAAGCGCAAGATATCTTTGCCCACCATGTGCAGGTCCGCAGGCCAAAAGCGTTGGTAGTCGCCGCCCTCACCCTCGTTTGGAAAGCCCAATGCCGTGATGTAGTTCGCCAGCGCATCCAGCCACACGTACATGACGTGCTTCTCGTCGCCTGGCACTGGGATACCCCAGCTGAAGGTGGTGCGAGAAATCGACAGATCGCGCAGACCCGATTTAACGAAGCTCATCACCTCGTTGCGGCGACTGGCGGGCAAGATGAAATCGGGCTGGCTCTCATAGAGCGCCATCAGCTTGTCTTGAAAGGCCGACAGTTTGAAGAAATAGGAGGGCTCGACCACCCATTCGACTTCTTTGCCCGAAGCCGTAGCGTAGCGCTTGCCATCGCCGCGCACCTCGGTCTCATCTTCATTGTAGAAGGCTTCGTCTGAGACCGCGTACCATCCCTCATAGCCGCCTTCATAAATGGTGCCCGCTTGTTCCAGTCGGCGCCACAACTCCTGCACGCCCGCCTTGTGGCGCGCCTCGGTGGTACGGATGAAGTCGTTGTGCGAAAAGCCCATGTCGTCGGCCAAAGCGCGGAAGCTGACCGAAACCTGGTCGGTAAAGGCTTGGGGGTCGATGCCAGCTTTGGTGGCTGCCTGCTCGATCTTTTGGCCGTGCTCGTCGGTGCCTGTCAGAAAATGGACATCGTAGCCTTGCATGCGCTTGAAGCGTGCCATCACATCGCAAGCCAGGCTGGTATAGGCGTGGCCGATGTGTGGCTTGTCGTTCACATAGTAGATGGGCGTTGTGATGTAGTAGGTGGGACGGCTCACAAGCAGGGTCTTTTTCTGGTGGGAGTTATGATGGAATTGGCCCGCCCGAATGACAACGGCGCTCCGATGATCGCGCGCTTGGCAGACCGGCTTCTTTTAGGGCCCATGCGCCAGAACTTCAACGTCCCTGCTGTACTTTCGCGCATTTCTTGATCGTCGCGAGGTAGTCGAGCCAACAGGCTTGAACGTCGAGATTGTAGGACAGGCGCCGCTTTTCTAGGTCAGCGATAGCAAAGTAGGCGTCTGCTAGCCCTGCCTGCCCGCTGCTGCGCCCCTTTGCGTTGAGCTGGCGCATGACCTGGCTAAAGGCCAGCTCTGGGTTCGCAAGGCACCAGGTCAGCAGCGCGGCTTCCTGTGCGGGATCAAGGCGCCCAACCAGCAAGGCTTGGATCTGGGCCAGGGCATCGCGCGCCTTGGCGTCGCTCAGGGATCGCGCGATCTCCAGCGAGCCACCGCTCGCCGCCATGGCTTCTGGGCTCAGGCTGAGGGCTTGGGACTGGGCTATGGCGGTCATCGCTTCGGGTGTCAAGGGGGCGAAGGGCAAGGCCGTGACGCGCGAACGAATGGTGGGCAGGACTTGCTCTAGGTCGCTCACCAGCAAAATGATGGTGGCAGAAGCAGGTGGCTCCTCCAAGATCTTCAAAATGCCGTTGGCGGCCTGGCGGTTGAGCTTTTCAGCTTGCTCGACCAGCGCCACCCGCCAGCGCGCGCGCGAAGGCGTTTGTTGCATGAAACTGACCAGCCTGCGGGCCGACTCAACCTTGATCTCGGGCTTGGCCATGCTGTCGTCTGGCACGAGCGTCAAGAAATCGGGATGCGCTTGGGCCTGCATCAGCCGCTGCTCGGCTTGCCAGTCTTCTGTTCTTGTTCCGGGGCCGCCGGCCAGCAACCAAGCAGCCAGCCGCTTTGCGGTCAGAGCCTTGCCGACCCCGTTGGGGCCAACGCAAGCCAGAGCGTGGGTCAGGCGTCCGCTTGTCAGGCTGGATGCAAGCTGGCCCAGCGCGCGGTCTTGCCCCAGGATGCCTTCGAAAAGGCCTGCAAGCTCGCCAAGAGGTGCCAGTGTCGGAGCCATGTCTGCGGCCATAGCGCTCCACCCGGCTAGCGGATGATGCCCTCAGGGGTTCCCAAAGGGTCGCCCCAAATGCTTTGCCTTAGGCTTCGGGTCACTGCGACAAAGCGATTGACCTGTGGGATGTCATAGGCCGCCTCAAGGCTGATGCGCTGGGTATCAAGCCCCGGACCGGAAATAACCAGCTCGCCCACCACGTCGCCGGCCTTGATCGGCGCATCGACTGGACCGTCGTACATGACCTTGGCGGTCAATTTATGCTCATCGGCCTTGCGGATGGTCAAGGTGAGACCGCTGGAGACCTTGAGCGGCACATAGGGCTTGGTTCCGAGCCAGACCCGTGCATGCTCGACGATCTGGTTTTCGTGTACGACCGCGAAGGTTGAGAAGGTTCGCAGCGCCCAGTCCATCACCCGGCGGCCCTCTTTGGCGCGCTGAAGTTTAGAATCCATACCGTTGAGCACCATCACCACGCGCCGTGTGCCCTGCTTGGCCGATCCCGCAAGGCCGTAGCCGCCAAGTTCGGTGTGGCCAGTCTTCAAGCCGTCGGCACCCAAGTTGTCGTCCAACAGCGGGTTTCGGTTGGCTTGCTCGACCCCGCCCCACTTGAAGGAGCGTCGTTGGAACATCTTGTATTCTTCGGGAAATTCTTGGATCAAAGCCGCGCTCACCAAGGCGATGTCGCGGGCGGTTGACATGTGGCCAGGGTCGGGCCAGCCGCTGGCGTTGACGAAATGGGTGTTGCGCATGCCAAGCTGCCCCGCAGCCTGGTTCATCAACACCGCAAAAGCTTCCTCTGACCCGGCGACGCCCTCTGCAATTGCAATGGCCGCGTCATTGCCTGAGACGATCATAAGGCCGGTTAGGAGATCGCGATAAGCGACCTTTTCGCCTTCCACCAAAAACATGGTCGAGCCGGGCTTGTCGGCAGCCTTTTTGCTGACTTTTACCGTATCATCCAAGTTGATTTCACCAATCGCCGCCATGCGGTAGGTCACATAGGCGGTCATGATTTTGGTCATCGACGAAGGCGCCATGGGCTCGTCGGCGCGGCGCTCATAGAGGATCGTATTGGTAGATAGATCGACCACGAATGCTTGCGAGGCAACCGAGCTGAAGGCCTGGGCAGAACCGAGCCAACAGCCAAGCAAGACCAGCGACAGCGCGAGCGCGCGCGGCACTTGGCGGGCAAAAAGCAGAGCAAAAGGTCGAAATAGTCGAGAAGGCATGAGGTCCAAAACGGTTGTTGTGCGTCCGTGAGTGGCCGACAGCGGCAAACTCAGGCCCTGATTACTGCGACAAAGGCGTGGCAGCAATTTGTTATTCGGGCATATCCACCGCAGCGGCTGGATTTAAGCTCACTATTTGATCCAATAGCTCAGATCAGAGACTCAGATCAGAGACTCAGGTTAGAGGCGCGGAGTTGGCGTGTCGCGTGGCGGCGGAAATCCCTCCTGGCGCAACTGCGCCTCCAACACGTCGATTTGCACATTCAGCGCCCGTGTTTGCCGCTCAGCTTTGCGTCTTCGGAAACCCGCAAACAGCTCGGCCAAGCGTTGGCAGGTTGCTACCAGTCGCGCTTTGGCCTCGGGGTCATGGCTGGCACCGGGTTCCACGGACTGCTCAAGCAGCGCTAGGACCTGCGGCAGATAGTGCAACAGGGCGCGGCGATCGTGACGGAAGCCTTCGGGCTTGTCTTCTGCCTCGCTGAGCATGGATTTGGCGTCGCTGAAAACGGACTGAACCGCGGCGTTCAACTCTGGACCAAGCGGGCGCAACGCCGGACGCAAGGCCTCCAATGCCGCCAGTGTGGCGCGCACCGTCTGCATATCCGCTGCACTCGGATGGGGAGTGGCATCAGCTTGCTCCGAGCCTTGAGCCTGATCACCCCGCCCCGATGCACGCTTTGTCCCCCGGCGCGCCCCCTTGCCCGGTTCCTTGCCAGAGCCCTCGGCTGAGTTTTCGGCTGAATTCCGGCTCGACCGCGGTGCGAGACTCAGCCAGATGGCCAGCCAGACCACCAAAGCTACCGCAAAGGCCGTCACCGGCGGCACCCGCAACCCGAACTCCAACACCAAGAGGCTCAATCCTGCAAAGGCTAAGGCGATAAGATCGCGATTGCGTTGCATCCAATTCTTCATGATCGGGCCTTCGTTACGGAGCGGGCGGGCTAGAACTCTAACCTGGGCGCTTGGAGACCTGGGTCAAGATGGCATAGCCGCCCAGGATGCGGGTTTGTTTGACCTCCGCATCGTTTTGCTCGAAAGCCCAAGCATGAATTCCCGGCAGAGGCTTGACGTGAAAGCTCGCCAAGAAGGCAAAAAAGCCACGCCGCAGAAGAGCTGGCCAGCCCGCCATGTCGCCAAAATCAACCAGCGCCATCCCCCCGCCAGGCGGCAGGGTTTGCCATGCCCGATCCAAGGCCCCTTGCCAATCCGGGATCATGGTAAGGCAAAACGAGAAGACATAGCGGTCAATCGGCGCGTATCCTTCGGGCAGGTCGTTGGCGGCGTCGAATTCCTCGGCATAGGCCTGGGCAAGCGGCACATTCGACAAGCCCGCGCGGATCAAGTTGGTGCGCGCAGTCTCCAACATGGCGCTGGAGGCATCAAATCCACAGAGCTGCGCCTGGGGATACCGTCGGGCCATCACCACCAGATTGCGCGCGGTTCCGCAACCAACTTCGCAGACGCGCTCTCCGGGTTTGAGGTCCAGGTCGCGGATCAAACGATCACGCCCGACTAAGAAGTACTTTCGGCTCAGATCATAGACGTGGCGCGTGTGGCGATAGATTTGGTCCATCAAAGCGCCATGTTGATCGCGGCTGACCTCGCTCATTCGCTGATCTTCTCATAGGCGTGGAAGCCACCATAGATCGACGAGCGGTCGCGCTTGTGCCAAGCAAGCGACGGCTCCTCCAGGTAGCGCCACCTAGTCAGGATTTCATTAGGTACGCGACCGGGCAAGATAGTCTCGGTGCCTGCGGTGCGGAAGATCACCCGGGCGCCGGGCTTGGCGCTGCGGTCGATCTGTTGCCACAGTTGGGTGAGCTGTGCATCGTTCATCCAGTCCTGCGCGTCCAACAGGACGTAACCATCCAGGCTGGCGTCCCCTTCGCCTTCCAGGTGCTGGCTAAAATTCGAGTGCTTGATGGTCACGTTGCCAGCCCGTGCTTGCAGGGCGGCGTAGTGCTGGTTTTCAAGATAGCGCGGAATAGCTTGGCGCTTTTTGGTGTCGTATCGACGTCCGAATGCCTGCCAAGCAAAGTAGTTGCTCGATATCTCATAGTCGCAGGCCAGGTGCTTCAGGCGTTCGTCCAAGACATCGGCCATGTGGCCAGACTCGCTAGATTTACGCAGCGCTTCGAATTGCGCCGGCGGAATGCCCAAGCCATAGAGGGAAACGGGTAGATTACACGTCCAACGCACGACGGGTGACTTAAAGATCACGCCAAGTGTGTTCTCATAGAGCCAGAGCTGCTCGGCGCTGGTCTGCGCCTCCAGCAAGCGCTTGGGGTTCTTGCCGTGCAAAAAGGCGATCAGATGCACCAGTCCGATATAGCGCCCCAACAGACCAAAGCGATAGAAGTTGCGCTGGAACATAGAGATGCGGCGGTTGCCGACCAGCGTGCGCCCCTCCCAATACCGCCGGGCCTCCTCATCCAGCTTGGGCTTGATGAAGGTCTCGTAGGCCTGTTTGTTGGCCTTTTCGTCCGCGCATCCAAAATAGCGAAAGAAGGCTTCGTGGCTCGGCAGATGCTTGAGCGCGGCCAGTTTGAGCCGGTTCAAGGCGACGTGAGTCTCATTGATGTCAACCGCAGTGATCTCGACGTTCTCGGCGGTCAGATAGTTCAAGACGTTGCAACCGCCTGAAGCAATGGTAACGATCTTTGCGCCGGGATTGAAAGCCAAAGCTTCGATATCGACCTCGGGGTCTTCCCAGATTTGCGGGTAGACCAGGTTCTTAAAAAGCTGTGCAAACAGCCCGTCCAGCAGGCTCTTCTTTGACCGCATGAGCGAGCCTGCGTTCAGCTCTGGGTCCAAGGCGTTGGTGACAAGGGTGGCGTCAGCCATGTGCGTTCTTCTCCAAATTTGCCCCAAAATAAGCGACGAAGCCTTGGAGGCCAAGGCTTTCGCAAGGTTGCGGCAGTATGCCATGCGCGACGGTTTAGGAAACACTTGCGCCAAATTACGGCCAAATGCCGTGCTAACGCAAAACCCTAGCTCAATACGATCGTAGGCAGAAACTGAATGTTGCGCGCTCTATCCCGCCAAGGCAGCCATGTTCTTGGCCAGGGATTTGACGGACTTGATGCGCTCGTCCTCGCTATCCAAGCGCCGCTTGTAAACCAAACGCATATCAGAGCGCACAGTGATCAACTTCTTATTCTGCTCGACCCAGGCCAGTAGTTTGTCAGGATTGGCGAACTTGTTGTTGCGGAACTGCAGAACGATGCCCTTGGGCCCGACATCGACCTTTTCGATGCCCGCGCGCTTACACATGAGCTTGATCGCCATCACGCTCATCAAGTTTTCCACCTCGTCCGGTAGCGCACCAAAGCGGTCGATCAACTCAGAGGCAAAAGCTTCCAGCTCGCGCGGAGAGCCCAGGTCCGACAGACGGCGATACAAAGACATGCGCACATTGAGGTCTTCGACGTAGGCTTCGGGGATCAGGACCGCCGTGCCCAGGTTGATTTGCGGCGACCAATTCTCGTCGCCGTCGCTCTCAGCCTGGCTGTTGACCTGGGTGATCGCCTCTTCGAGCATCTGTTGGTACAGCTCGACCCCGACCTCCTTGATGTGGCCGGACTGCTCCTCGCCCACCAGGTTGCCGGCCCCTCTGATATCCATATCGTGCGAGGCCAACTGGAAGCCCGCGCCTAAATTGTCCAGGGTTTGCAGCACCTCAAGTCGCTTGGTGGCCTGCGGGGTCAGCGGCTTGTCGGTTGGATAGGTCAGATAGGCATAGCCGCGCTGCTTGCCGCGCCCGACCCGCCCGCGCAACTGGTAGAGTGAAGCCAGGCCAAAGCGGTCGGCACGATGGACGATCAGCGTGTTCACGTTGGGAATATCCAGACCCGCTTCGACAATGTTGGTCGCCAGCAGCACGTCGAACTTGTGATCATAAAAATCGTTCATGGTCTGCTCCAGCTCACTCGCTGCCATTTGGCCCGTGGCGCTGCGCACTTTCAGCTCGGGCGCGATCTTGGCCAGGCGCTCCAGCATCTTGTCGATATCGCGGATCTGGGGGCAGACGACAAAGGACTGGCCGCCGCGGAAGTGCTCGCGCATCAGAGCTTCACGGACAATCATCGAATCCCAAGGCGACACGAAGGTGCGCACGGCAAGGCGGTCTACCGGCGGCGTGGTAATGAGCGACAGCTCCTTGACCCCTGACATGGCCATGGACAGCGTGCGCGGAATGGGCGTCGCGGACAGCGTAAGCACATGGACGTCCGATTTCAACGACTTCAACCGCTCCTTCTGTTTGACGCCGAACTTCTGTTCTTCATCGACGATCAGCAAGCCAAGTTGCTTGAAGTGAATGGACTGCGCCAGCAAGGCGTGGGTGCCGATCACCACGTCGGCCTTTCCGCTGGACAGCTCGTCTTTGACCAGAGCGGCTTCCTTGCCTACGACCAAACGCGAGAGCTGATGCACCCGAATGGGCCAGCCTTCGAAGCGCTGTTTTAAGGTGTTGTAGTGCTGGCGCGCCAGCAGGGTCGTCGGACAGACCAGGGCCACCTGCACGCCCGACATGGCGGCGATAAAGGCGGCGCGTATGGCCACTTCGGTCTTGCCGAAGCCCACGTCACCGCAGACCAGGCGATCCATGGGGCGACCCGAGCCCAGGTCTTCCAGGGTATCGTCGATAGCGTTGAGCTGATCTTCGGTCTCACTATAGGGAAAACGCGCAGCGAACTCGTTGAACAAGGTCTCGGGCTGCTCCAGCACCACGGCCTTTTTCATCATGCGCTGGGCTGCGATTTTGATCAGTTGGGCCGCGATATCCTTGAGGCGCTTTTTGACCTTGGCGCGGCGCAACTGCCAGGCAGCACCGCCCAGTTTGTCGAGCTGCACACCCGCATCCTCGCCGCCAAAGCGCGACAGCACCTCGATGTTCTCGACCGGGATGTAGAGCTTGTCGTCGCCCGAATACTTGAGCTGCAAGACATCGTGCGGCGCGCCACCGATCTCTATGGTCTCCAGACCCAGATACTGGCCGATGCCGTGGTCCAGGTGCACCACCAAATCACCGGTCGAAAGGGCCGAGACCTCGGCCAAGAAATTCTCAGCACGCTTCTTGCGGCGACCGGCGCGGGCGATCTTCTCACCCAGCAAGTCTTGCTCGCTGATGACGGCCAGATCTGGCGCAACGAAGCCGCGCTCAATCGGCAACACCGCCAGGCCCAGCGTCTTTTTGGGCATGGATTTGATGTCGGCCAGCGTGGCAACGCTCTGACGGATCAAGATATCGTTTTCGCCCAGCAGGCTCGCCAACCGTGCCTTAGATCCTTCGCTGAGCCCCGCCAGCACCACGCGCCGTCCCTGCCCTTGCAGGCTGCGCATGTGATCGCGAAAGGCCTTGTAGAGATCGGCTTCGGGATCCTTGCGCTGGGCTTCAAAGTTGAGGCCGGGTTGGCCGTCAGCCGAAATCTGGATCAAGCCCGCGCTCTCAGGCGCCGCAAAGGGGCTGAGCTGCCAGGCCGCGCGCTTCAGTGCCAGGCTGTCCCATTCCTCGTTGGTCAGATAAAGGGCTTCAGGGGCAATGGGCTTATAGGCGCTCTCGCCCTGGTCGCTGGCATCCAGTAGGCTGCGGCGTGCCTGATAGAAGTCGCGCAGGTTCTCCATACGCGCGTTGCGGGCCTCTTGCACCTGGTGCTCGAACACCAGTCCGGCGTCCGGCAGATAATCCAGCAGGCTTTCCAATCCGTCATAGAACAGCGGCAACCAGTGCTCCATGCCCGGAAAACGGCGCGCCTCAGAGATGCTGGCGTAGAGCGGGTCATCATCCAACACCGACCCAAAGGTCGCCCGATAGCCCGAGCGAAAGCGCGCCACGGCGTCGCCTGATAAGATCACCTCAGAGACCGGCAACAAGGAGATACTGGCGATCTCCTTGATCGTTCTTTGGCTCAAGGCATCAAAGCGGCGGAGCTTTTCGACCTCGTCGCCGAACAGGTCGATGCGCACCGGGTTGGCCGAACCCATGGGAAAGACGTCGATCAGGCCACCTCGTATGGCGTATTCACCCGGGTCGTTGACCGTGCCGACGCGCGCATAGCCGTTTGACACCAGATAAGCGGACAGCGCGGCTTCGTCCATGCTCTCGCCCGCGACGATGCGAAAGCTGGACTGCTGGATTTGTGCGCGTGGCGGCAAGCGCTGCAACAAGGCGTTGACGGTGGTAAAAACCAGACGGGGGCCCTTGGCCGGACGCAGCAACTTGACCAGCGAGCGCAAGCGCTTGCCCAGCACTTCGGCATTGGGCGACACGCGGTCATAGGGCAGACAGTCCCATGCGGGCAACTGGATGCATTCGGCGTCGGGTTGGCTGAAGCGGAAGACTTGCTCGGTGATTGCCAACTCGCTGTCATTGCGCGCGACAAAGATGAGCTGCTGCTTGGGATGGGCCTTGAGCAGATCGGCGAGCACCAAGCCCTCCATGCCCTGCGGCACGCGCTCAACCAGCACCAAACCGCTGTCAGACTTGGCGTCAATTTGGGAAGTCGTTTGCTTAGACACAGGAGCGCGCCGCCTTTTTACCTTGGCAGATGAAGGCAAGCAGGAAATAGCGCCTTGGGGGCCAAGGTCAAGCGACTTTCCCCTTTTGTGCTCTTGGGAAAGGCTTGCCCGGCCTAGCGCTTGAGCTGGATTTGCCGTTCCACCAAAAAGTCATAGCCCGCAAACAGGGCGGCGAGCGCCTCGGGCACATCGCTGGGAAAGGGCTTGTCGCCCTGCAACCAGGCCTGAATTTCCGGGTCTTCGGCCAGCATAAACAGCTCGAAATCGTGCAGGGTTTGCAGGTCCATGGTCTCCAGGTAGCGATCGGCAAAGGTGCCAAGCATGAGGTCCAGCTCCTGCGTGCCGCGGTGCCAAGCGCGCCAGCGCAGTTTCTTGCGCAAAATGCTTGCGTCATCGCTGGCAGGCTGTGGGGCGAGCGCAGCGGCCTCGCCTGATGTGTTCCCTGGCTTGTTCATAGCGTCAATCTTGTCCATAACTAGGGCCTGCGTCGAGCGCCAGGCGGGTTCTGCTTGCATATAGCGCGCTCAGGGCCACCACTCCAACGGGATGAATGATCGCATGTCAGCGCGACGCCCCAGCTTGCTCGATCCGGTCTTCTGTTCCGTCGAGACCCTGCCCGGGATCGGGCCGAAGATCGCTGCGGCTCTGAAGAAGCTGACGGGCCCCTATGTGCTGAACCTGCTTTTTCATGCACCATCGCACGTCCAGGAACGCAAAGTCCTGAGCGCGCCGGATACAGAGCACCTCAACCGGCTGGTAACTCTGCCCTTTGAAGCCCGCGAGCATCACCCGCCCGCCAACAAGCGCATGCCCTATCGGATTATCGGGGCCAGCGGCGATGAGACCCTGGAGCTGGCCTTCTTCCACGCCTCGCGCGACTACCTGCACCGCCAGCTTCCAACCGGCATGCCGCGCTGGTTGTCGGGCGAGCTGGGCCAGTACAACAACCGCTTTCGCATGCTGCACCCTGACTATATCGTGGCGCAGGACGATCAGGCGGCCATTCCGCGTTTCGAGCCCCGCTATGCGCTGACCCAAGGCCTGACCACCCAACGGCTGCACAAGGTCATACTGGCAGCCTTGGCATTGCTGCCAGAGGTGCCTGAGTGGATCGAACCCAGCTTGTTGCAACAACGCCACTGGCCGAGCTTCAACGCGGCGCTGGCGGCGCTGCATGCCCCCGACGGCAAGGACGCCTCACGCGCCAGAGAGCGCCTGGCCTACGATGAGCTGTTGGCCAACGCGCTGGCGCTGGCCTTGGTGCGCCAGCAGGCCCGCAAACGCCCGGCGCCGCCCTTGCAAGGCACTGGCAAGCTGCAAAGCCAGTTGCGGGCTCTGTTGCCCTACAGCCTGACGGGCGACCAAGAGCGCGCCTTGTTGGACATCGCCACCGACCTGGAGCAGCCCGAGCGCATGATGCGCTTGGTCCAGGGCGACGTGGGCGCCGGCAAGACCGTGGTTGCGTTGCTGGCCATGCTGCAAGCTGTCGAGTCCGGGCGACAAGCTGCGATCATGGCTCCCACCGCGATCTTGGCGCAGCAACATTTCGAATTCATCGCGCCTTTGGCTCTCAAGCTGGGGCTGAAATGCGTGATGATGACCGGAAAAGACGGGGCCGCGGCCCAACGCCAAGCCCGCCAGGCCGTGGCCGAGGGCAGCGCGCCGCTCGCGGTTGGCACCCATGCACTGTTCCAAGATGGCGTGGAGTTTCGCGACCTTGGCCTGGTGGTGATCGACGAACAGCACCGCTTTGGCGTCGAGCAACGCTTGCGTCTATCCGACAAAGGCCAGGGCACCCATATTTTGCTGATGACCGCCACGCCTATTCCCCGCACCCTTCTGTTGGCTGAACAAGGCGATCTGGACACCTCGATCTTGCGCGAGAAGCCGCCGGGGCGCCTGCCGATCACGACGATTGCCAAGCCCATCGACCAGCGAGGCGCGGTGGTGGACGCCCTCAAACGCGCTCTGGAGCAGGGCGCGCGGGCTTATTGGGTTTGCCCCTTGGTCGAAGAATCCGAGTTGGTCGATATGGCCAACGCCGAGGAGCGATACGAGAGCCTCAAGCAGGTTTTCGGTCAAGACGTGGTGCTGGTTCATGGCCGCCAAACCGCAGCGGACAAAGACGCCGCCATGACCGCCTTTTCCTCGGGCGCGGCCAAGATCCTGGTCGCTACCACCGTGATTGAGGTCGGCGTCAACGTGCCTGAAGCCACGATCATGGTGATCGAACAGGCCGAGCGCTTCGGCCTCTCCCAGTTGCACCAATTGCGCGGGCGCATTGGCCGGGGTTCTGGTAAGTCCACCTGCATTTTGCTCTATAAGCCGCCGCTCAACGAGACCAGCCAGAAGCGCCTCCAGACGTTGCGCGAGAGTGATGACGGCTTTGAAATCGCCGAGATGGATCTGAAGATCCGCGGCGCTGGCGAGCTGTTGGGCACGCGCCAATCGGGCCTGCCAAAGTTCCGTTTCGGAGGCATCGAAGAACAGCCCGAGCTGGTGGCGATCAGCCACAAAGATGCGCGCTTGTTGATGATGCAAGACCCCAGCTTGCGCGCCTCAGTCCGCGGTCAAGCGGCGCGGGTTCTGCTCTACTTGTTCGAGCGCGACGAGGCGGCCCGCTATCTGGTGACTGCGGCCTAATAATAGAATGCGCTCGAACAAAAAAGGGCACCCGAAAGTGCCCTTGCTGCGTTTGTGCGATGCGTTCTAACGAATTGGCACTGCGTAAGGATAAGTCGCCTGCGGCAGATAGTTGTAGGCCGATGCCGTGTTGGTCCAGTGCTGACCGACAACGCCTGGCGCTACGGGCAGATAGACCGGCACATTGCCGAGCTGGGTGAAGACGCCAGCGGTCGGGGTCTGCTGCGCGCCCGACCAGAGGCGTTGCGCCAGCAAGGGATACTCGGACGCGAAAAGTTGCGGGTTTGCAGCATGCTCGGCACGCAATTGGAAGGCATCGCCTGGGATGTAGCCGTAGTCCACCACGCCGTCCGCAGACAGCGAAAACTCGGGAACATCATATTCTTGAGCAGATTGTGCCAGCGCCGCGCCCGAAACCGACAGCAGAGCCATGGCGATAAGAATGGCCTTCATGAAAATCTCCAAAGGAATACGGCCGCCAAGTGCTTGCCCGGCTGCCTAGAAATGTCTTGGGCTGAAATATCGTTTGCCCGATGCTGGCACTATGGTCGGGGTTTATGCCCTTCAGCCGCTCAAAATGTGGAGATTTCGGTATGCTTTGCCGCGAAAGCACGACTTAAACGCGAAAGAGCCGGGCGAACCCAGCTCTTTGCGTCTTTTGAATGATCAGGCCGACCGGGCTCTAGATGTCGGCGAAGGCTTTGACTTCCTTCGCGCCACCTGGGTGGGTCACCGCGCCAAACTCAGCAGACGATACGGTCTGGGCGTATTTCCAGATCGCGCCGGACTGGAAGTTGGTTTCGCGGGGCTGCCACGCGTTGCGGCGCGCCTCCAGCTCCTCGTCACTCAGCTTGACTTCCATAGTGCCAGCATCGGCGTCGATCGAAATGATGTCGCCGTCCTTCAACAGACCGATGGGACCGCCAACCGCCGCCTCAGGGCCGACGTGGCCGATACAGAAGCCGCGGGTTGCGCCAGAGAAACGGCCATCGGTGATCAAAGCCACCTTGTCGCCGCGACCTTGGCCATAGATGGCAGCAGTGGTTGCCAGCATCTCACGCATGCCGGGGCCGCCCTTGGGGCCTTCGTAACGAATAACCAGCACTTCACCGTCCTTGTAGTCGCCCTTGACGACCGCGTTAAAGCAATCTTCTTCGGCGTCAAAACAACGTGCCGGACCTTCGAAGACGCGCTTTTCCATGCCCGCAACCTTCACGATCGCGCCCTCAGGTGCCAGGTTGCCTTTCAAGCCAACCACTCCGCCGGTGGGCGAAATGGGGGTCTTGACCCGGAACACCACGTCTTGGTTGTCAGGGAAGCGCACGCGCTCGTGGTTTTCGGCCAGGGTCTTGCCGCTAACCGTCATGCAGTCCCCATGCAAGATGTTGTTGTCCAGCAGCTCCTTGATCACCACCGGAATGCCGCCGATCTCGAACAGGTCTTTGGCAACGTAGGCACCGCCCGGCTTCAGGTTGCCGATGTAGGGCGTATCTTTGAAGATGTCGGCCACATCGTGGATCGAGAATTCGATACCGCACTCGTGGGCGATGGCCGGCAGGTGCAGGGCTGCGTTGGTTGATCCGCCAGTGGCGGCAACGACGCGTGCAGCGTTCTCCAGCGACTTGCGGGTGACGATGTCGCGCGGACGCAGGCCCGTGCGCAACAGCTCCATCACGGCCTCGCCGGACTTGTAGGCAAAGCTGTCGCGCAGCTCGTAGGGGGCGGGAGCGCCCGCAGAGCCGGTCAAAGCCAGACCGATGCCCTCAGATACCGAGGCCATGGTGTTGGCGGTGAACTGCGCGCCGCAAGAGCCCGCCGATGGACAGGCCACGCACTCCAGCTCGTGCAGCTCTTCGTCGTTGATTTCACCGGTGGCGTGCTTGCCAACGGCCTCGAACAGGTCTTGGACGGTCACATCGCGGTCCTTGTAGCGACCCGGCAGGATCGAGCCGCCGTACATGAAGACCGACGGCACATTCAGGCGCACCATGGCCATCATGATGCCCGGCAGCGACTTATCGCAACCCGCCAGGCCAACCATGGCATCATAGCAGTGGCCGCGCATGGTCAACTCAACCGAGTCGGCAATCACTTCGCGCGAAACCAGCGAAGACTTCATGCCCTCGTGGCCCATGGCAATGCCGTCGGTTACGGTGATGGTGGTGAACTCGCGCGGCGTACCGCCAGCGGCTGCAACACCCTTTTTGGCGACCTGCGCCTGACGGGCCAGCGAAATGTTACAAGGCGCTGCCTCGTTCCAGGTGGTCACAACGCCGACCAGCGGCGCGGCGATCTCGTCATCCGACAGGCCCATGGCGTGCAGGTAAGAGCGGTGCGGCGCGCGCTCCGGGCCAACCGTTGTGTAGCGGCTTGGCAGCTTGGACTTATCAAAAGGCTGGTTCATGGGCGTTTTTCCTCGGGTTTATTGCCACCGCTCAAAGCGGCCAAATCGGCTCTGGTGTTGACAGCCATGGCTGCGGACGCGAACATGACGCCAACGGCTTTTCAGGCCGCATCACTTGGTGAAGTTGGGCTCAGATCCTTGACAAGCATAGGGGCTGCAACAAATCAAGGAGCAATTCCATGACCCGGTATCGGGGCTCTGTGCGCAGGTATGGAGCAAAGTCGGGTAGCGCTGCCGGAGGTCTGGCAGCATGCAAAGGATGTGACGCCAGACGTGACCCAGTTTGACGCCAACGCACGGACACCAGAGGCAAGCCCGCAGGCGCAAAATGCCGACGCAGGCAGCGCGCGCAAAGCGCCGCGCCCAGAGCCGTTTCAGGAGCCGTTTCAGGAGTCCTTTCCAGAGCCCCAACCCCAAACCGCAGAGCTCGTCGGTGGCACTAAGCGCGCGCTACTTAGCAATGCTGCCTTGGGGCCTGTAAGCTGGTCGGGCGTGGGGGTAACCTTTGTATCGACCCGCAGCCAGGCCTGCCCCTACCTGGAAGGCAAAACCGAGCGCAAGCTGATCGCGCCCATCACGCGCAGTGCGCGCAGGCGTTTTTCCGCGCTGAACGAAGCGGGCTTTCGTCGTTCCAACGCCTTTGTCTATCGCCCCATATGCTCGGATTGCCAGGCCTGTATGGCCGCCAGGGTGGTGGTGCCCCAGTTCCAGGCCAGCAAGACCCAAAGGCGCATCGCGCGCCGCAACGCCGATCTGCGGCTGGAGATGGCCTCGGCCATGGCGACCGAAGAGCACTACGAGCTGTTCCGCCGTTACCTGGATCAACGCCATTTCGACGGCGACATGGCGTTGATGGATGAAGATGATTTCGCGGCCATGATCGAGGAGACCTCGGTTCGCACCAATCTGTTCGAATGGCGCGACCCTGAGGACAAGCGCCTGCTTGCTGCCTGCCTGGTGGATCACCTGGAAGACGGCTTCTCGATGGTTTACTCCTACTACGATCCGGATCAGCCCGAGCGTAGCCTTGGAGTTGCCATGATTTTGTCGCTGATTGCGCTAGCAGCGAAGGCCAACCTGCCCCACGTCTATCTGGGCTACTGGGTCAAGGGATCGCGGAAGATGAGCTACAAGCAAAGCTACCGGCCGCTTGAGGTCTTCCATGCGGGCCGCTGGAGATTACTTTCTCCGGCGAGCGATTTTGATCTTGTGTCCTAGCAAGGCAGGTTGCATGAGCTGCTCCGGTTAACGGGCAGAGTCTGCCCACAGATATCTTGACAACAAAAAAAGGCATCCATGGCCCAAGCGCGTACCCCTCGGCCCACAGATCGCACGCCACGCTCCAAGACCGGTCGGCGTGCCTTGATGGTGGCGGCAGGAACGGCTGCACTGGCACTGCCGCTTGCCAAGGCCAGCGCACAGACCACTCCAACGCCCAGCATGTCCCAGAACGTCGCGGCCTGCCAGTCGCTGATCCGCCGCGTCAAGGTGCTGACCATGGTGACCGCTTGGCCCAAGAGCCTCGCGCCGCTGCACCGTGCCGCCGAGCTATTGGCCCAGCGGGTCGAGGCGCTGTCGGACGGTAAGCTACGCGTCAAGCTCTATGCTGCGGGCACGTTGATACCAGCCGCGCAGAACTACGACGCCGCCCGTGATGGCGATGTGGATCTGGTGCACAGCTTTGAATCCTATCGCGCGGCAACCCGCCCTGGCCTGCACCTTTTTTCCAGTATCCCCTTTGGTATGACCAGCCTAGAGACCCAATCCTGGCTGCTCTCCGAAGGTCAGCGGTTTTGGGACAACTTGAGCAAGCCCACAGGGCTCAAGCCACTCTGGGCGGGCGATTTGGGCCCAGGCACGGGGCTTTGGACAAAAAAAGCGCTGCCGGAAGGCGATCGCCTGTCGGGCTGGGTTGTGCGCAGCTCTGGCCTGGCGCGCGGCATCTATGAGCGCTTGGGCGCCGAGGCTGTCCGCCTGGACGATCAAGCTCTGGTCAGCGAACTGGGCGCTGATAACCTGGATGGGGCGGAATGGTTCGGGCCCTGGATGGACCAAGAGCTGGGCTTGGACAAGCGGCTTAGCCACTGCTACGGCCCGGCCCTGACCCAACCCAGCCAAATCATCAGCTTGCTGGTCAATCAAAACACCTGGGACAAGCTGGATGCCGACCACCGCGCAATTCTGGGCGCTGCCGCGCAATCAGCGGGCCACGAAACTTGGATGCTGTTTGAGACCCAAAATCGCATTGCAACCGCCCGCATGGCGCGTGAGGGGGTGGAGAAAAAGACCTTCGAGCGCGACCTTGCCAACGCCCTGGGCGCGGCGGCCGGTCAGGTCTTGGAGCAAACCTTCGCCAGCGATGGCCAAGCCGAGCAGGCATTTGCCTCTTATGCCCGCTTCCGTCAGGCTGCCTTGGCCATGGCTGAGACCGGCAGCGCTGCCTTCCAGCGCGCGCGCCTCCTGCCCTTCCAGTTCGCCAAGGGCTGACGGCACTCGTCCGCGATATGGCTGTATAGCGCGCACAAGGAACGG
>CAZHYF010000021.1:0-16747 GCA_964536635.1 uncultured Rhodospirillaceae bacterium
CAGCTAGAGCGGAAGGGCTGTTGCAAGACCAACGCCCGACGCTCTAGCAGCCCAGCGGACGCAACAGCTCGCGGCCGATGATATGGCGCTGAATTTCGGAGGTTCCATCCCAGATGCGCTCGACGCGGGCATCGCGCCAGAAGCGTTCGATTGGCAGATCGTTCATCAGACCCATACCGCCGTGGATTTGCAGCGCCGCATCGGTCACCCGCGCGAGGCACTCGGTTGCATAGAGCTTGGCCGAGGCGATCTCGCGGTTGGACGGCAGTCCTTGGTCCAGGCGGTGCGCAGCGCTGAGGGTCAAGAGGTCGCTGGCGTCGATCTCGGTGATCATGTCCGCCAACTGAAAGCTAATCCCCTGGAAACGGCCAATTTTCTGGCCGAACTGCTCGCGCTCGGCGGCATAGCTCAACGCCATGTCAAAGGCGCGGCGCGCGCGGCCAACCGCCATGGCAGCAACGGTCAAGCGGGTCGCATAGAGCCAGGTGTTCATCACGGCATAGCCACCATCGACCTCGCCCAGGACCTGGGCTTGGGGCAGACGACAATCGTCAAATTCCAGCACCATGTTCTTGTAGCCCCGGTGCGAGACCGACTTATAGCCATCGCGGATCGTGAAGCCTGGTGTGCCGCGGTCAACAAGGAAGGTGGTGATACGCTTCTTGGGACCGCTGGCGGTTTGGTCCTCACCGGTTGCCACAAAGACGATAATGAAGTCCGCGTGGTCGGCGCCTGAGATAAAGTGCTTGCTGCCGTTCAAGATCCAATCGGCGCCATCGCGGCGCGCATTACACTTCATGCCGCGAATATCTGAGCCCGCGCCGGGCTCTGTCATGGCCAGGGCGTCCATACGCTCGCCGCGCACCGCGGGCAGCAGGTAGCGCTCGATCTGCTCGCCTTGGCAGGCCATGAGGATGTTTTGCGGGCGGCCAAAGAAGTGGTTCAGCGCCATGGAACCGCGCCCCAATTCGCGTTCCACCAGAGCAAATTCCAGGTGGTTCAGGCCAGCCCCGCCGACCTCTTCGGGAAAGTTGCAGGCATAAAAACCCAGCTCGATGGTCTTGGCCTTGATGGCCTCGGCCCGTTCTGGTGAGACCTCGCCCGTGCGTTCGACTTCGTCTTCGTAGGGGTAGATTTCCGTCTCGACGAACTTGCGAACCGTCTCGACGATCATCTCTTGTTCAGAGGTCAGCGGAAAGGTCATGCTTGCACCTTGGGATCGGGGTTTTCGGTGTGGCCATCAACGGCGATGACCTGGCCGGACACGAGCTGCGCGCCGGGGCTCGCTAAGAAGACCGCCATGTTGGCGATGTCGTTCGCCTCGACCCAGCGCTGCATCGAGGTGCCAGAGGCATAGCCCTGGTAGACCTGATCGCGGGTCATGCCCTTGGCGGCAGCCTCGCGCTGTAGGACGCCTTCCATGCGCGGTCCCTCGACAGCGCCGGGGCAGATGGCGTTGGCGCGGATGCCGTGCGGGCCCAGCTCCATGGCCAGGGTCTTCATCAGGCCAATCACCGCCCATTTGGCCGCGCAGTAGGGCGCGCGGTTGGGATAGCCGTAAAGGCCTGCGGTTGAGGAGGTGAGCGTGATCGCGCCAGCGCCTTGGGTCTTCAGGATGGGCGCCGTGTGCTTGACCAGCAAGAAGGCGCCCGAAAGATTGACATCAAGGCAGGCGTTCCAATCGGCAAGCGCCACGTCCTCGACCTTGGCCGTGGGGCCAGCGATGCCCGCGTTGGCGCAAACCGCCGCGAGTTGCCCGCCTTGAGCGGCAAGGTCGTCTCGCAGATCGTTCAGCCAGGCTGCGACCTGATCTTCTTGGGTGATATCGACGGTGTGCCGCTGCCAGGTGGTGGGGCAGGCTGCCAGCGCTGCCGCGTCACGATCACCGACCCAGACGGTATAGCCCGCCGCGTCGAAGGCTTCAGCCATGGCTCGGCCGATACCGCTGGCACCGGCTGAGATGATCGCCAAACGGCGCTCTTGGGATACCATGACAGGCGCCTAGCGCTTGGCGCCGATGGCGCGTCCGGCACCATCGGGCATGGGCAGCCCGGCGTGAGCCTCGGCGATCGCTCGCACCTTGGCCATGACCTCGGGATCCGGGTCACAGGCACGGCGCGACTTCAGATCCACGTGGATCAGCATCTGTTCACCGGTGGCGCAAAGCGCGCCGTCGTCCAGCTCGATCCAATAGAAGACGCGCAGCTTTTTACCTTGCCCTTCAAGGACTTGTGCCTTGATGGTTACCATGTCGCCTTGCTTGGTTTCATTGGCGTAGATGACGTGGTTTTCTGCCGTGAAGTAAGACTTGCCCGACGCGACATAGGCCTCATCAGAGCCAATCATGTCCAACAGCACCTCGCCACCGATGGAGTAGAGTTCCAGGTAGTGGGTCTCGTTCATGTGGCCGTTGTAGTCGGTCCAGGACTGGGGCACCTGGCGGCGCGCCAACACCAGCGGTTCGGCTTTGATCTCGGGGAAGGGCGGGGTGATGGCCTCTTCATGGCGCGCGATAACCTGGCCCGCGGCCCAGTTGTTCTTTTTCAGGGCGCGCATCATGCCGACTAGGTTGTCGTCACGGATGCGTTCCATTTCGCGGATGCTCATGTGAGCGGATTGCGCGTCGGATTGGTTGGCGATGGTGTCGATCAGCTCGTCGGTCAGTTCGGGCACGTCCATCAACTTGGTCCAGGGCCAGGCCAGTGCCGGGCCAAACTGGCTGATGAAGTGGCGCATGCCTGCTTCGCCGCCTGCCACGCGGTAGGTGTCGAACAGGCCCATTTGCGCCCAGCGCAGGCCAAAGCCATAGATGATGGCGTCGTCGATCTCTTGGGTCGTGGCGATGCCGTCGTTGATCAGCCACAGGCCTTCGCGCCAGACGGCCTCCAAGAAGCGATCGGCGATGTGGGCGTCGATCTCCTTGCGCACCAACAGCGGCTTCATGCCGATGCTGTCCAAGATGGCAGTCGCCGAGGCAGCGATGTCGCCGCGCGTAGCGGGTGAGGGAACCACCTCGATCAGCGGCAAAAGGTAGACCGGGTTGAAGGGATGGCAAACCAGGATTTGGCCAGCCTGGGCGCTCCCCTGTTGCAGCTCGGAGGGCATGAAGCCCGAGGTGGAGGAGGCGACCACGGTATCTGGTCCGGCCGCAGCGGTGATGTCGGCCAAGACCTTGTGCTTGATGTCCAGGCGCTCGGGCACAGATTCCTGTACCCAGCTTGCGCCCGCGACCGCCTCGGCGATCGAGCCGACAAAGCGCAACTTCCCCTCAGCGGGCATGGCTACGTCGTAGAGCGCTGGCAGCGAGCGGCGCGCGTTGGCCAGCACTTCGTTGATTTTGCGCTCGGCTTGCGGGTCGGGGTCGGACACCTGCACGTCCCAACCATTGAGCAAAAAGCGGGCAGCCCAGCCGCCGCCAATGACACCGCCGCCAATGATAGCGGCTACCTTGTTCACCTGGTTCATGAGCGGGGTGCTCGCTTGGTCAGAGCCAGCTTCTCACGCACTTCGGCCGGGGTCATGAGGCTTGCGCCCAGCCCCTCGATGATGCCCGCAGCCTTTTCGACCAACTGCGCGTTGGTGGCAAAGACGCCTTTGGAGAGCCAGAGGTTATCTTCCAGGCCGACGCGCACGTTGCCGCCCGCCAGAACGGCCGCCGCGACGTAGGGCATCTGATTGCGGCCCAGCGCGAAGGCCGACCAGTTCCAGTCGGCTGGGACGTTGTTGACCATGGCCATAAAGGTGTTGAGGTCATCCGGCGCGCCCCAAGGAACGCCCATGCACAACTGAACCAAAGCGGGCGAGGTCAAGATGCCCTCGGCGACCAGTTGCTTAGCAAACCAGAGGTGGCCGGTGTCGAAGGCCTCGATCTCGGGCCGCACGCCCAGATCGGTCATCATTTGACCCATGGCGCGCAGCATGCCGGGCGTGTTGGTCATCACATAGTCGGCTTCGGCGAAGTTCATGGTCCCGCAATCGAGCGTACAGATCTCGGGCAAGCACTCGGCGACGTGGGCCATACGCTCGCTCGCGCCTGCCATGTCGGTGCCAGTTGTCAGAGGCAAGGGGCTCTCAGTGCCGCCAAAGACCATATCGCCACCCATGCCAGCGGTGAGGTTCAGCACAACATCGACATCAGCAGAACGGATACGGTCTGTGACTTCGCGGTAAAGGTCCAGGCGGCGGCTGGGCGCGCCGGTCTCGGGATCGCGCACATGGCAGTGCACCAGTGCGGCGCCTGCTTTGGCGGCCTCGATCGCGCTGTCTGCGATTTGCTTGGGCGAGCGGGGCACCTCGGGACTGCGGTCCTGGGTCGAGCCCGAGCCGGTCACGGCACAAGTGATAAAGACATTGCGGTTCATGGCTAAGGGCATGGCGACCTCCCGAAGATTTGCGTTGTTCCTCAGGGCCTAGCATGAAGCCGAAGCGGGTAAAAACGTGTTACAGCGCCAGGTTTCTTTGAAAGCGACAAGTGAGCAAAAAAAATGCCCTTGGCGCTGGTCTCAGATCGACATGGAGGCGCGCAACATCATATCGCTGTCCATATTACCGCCGGACAGATAGACGATGGCCGACTTGTTGCGCAGCTCCACCTGGCCCGCTAGCAATGCGGCCAGGGCGACAGCGCCGCCCGGCTCGACCACCAGTTTGAGTTCGCCAAAGGCGTAGGCCACCGCTTGCAGCGCTTGCTTGTCGCTGACCGCGAGGCCGCCCTTGGCGTAGCGCTTCAGGATCTCGAAGTTCAGCGTGCCGACCGACTTGGACAAGAGCGCGTCGCAAAGCGATTTCTTGCTGAGGTCGGCTTCCTGGATGCTGCCTTCTGCCAGGCTGCGACCGGCATCGTCATAGGCCTTGGGCTCAACGACATAGAAGTCCGCCTTGGGGAAGGCTTGTTCAAACACCAGCGCCGAGCCAGAGGTCAAGCCGCCACCACCGCAGGGGATCAAAATTGCGTCGATCTTACTGGGCGCATCTTTGTCGGCCTTGAGGTCCGCCACCGCTTCCAGGGCCGCAGTGCCCTGACCTGCGATGACCGGCCCATAGTCGAACGGCGGGATCAGCACTGCACCGCTTGAGGCCAGCAGGTCGGCGGCCAGTTCATCGCGCGACTGGCTGTAGCGATCATAGAGCACCACCTCGGCGCCCCAAGCCTTGGTCCGCTCGATCTTCAAGGTCGGTGCGTCCTCGGGCATAACGATGGTGGCTTTCGTGCCCAGCATATGAGCTGCCGCCGCGACGCCTTGCGCATGGTTGCCAGACGAGAAGGCCAGAACGCCGCGCGCGCGCTCTTCTTCGCTGAGCTGGACCAGCGCGTTGTAGGCGCCCCGGAATTTGAACGAGCCCGTGCGCTGCAAACACTCCGGCTTGACGTAGATGCGCTTGGCACCCAAGGCGGTCTCCAGCGCATAGGCGCGAAGCAAGGGCGTGCGAACGGCTATCCCTGTCAGCCGTTCGGCGGCCGCTTGAACATCGGCATAACTGGGAGCAGGGCTCTGGGTCATTGCGAGATAAACTTCCTTAGATCAGCGGGTTGCGCTTTGCGGGCCAAGAGATTGCGATAGGGCACAACATTGGCATAGATGCGTTCGACGTAACTGCGCGTTTCACTAAAGGGGATTCGCTCGATCCAATCAAGCGTGCCCAACATGCCGGGGCCCGCCTCGCCCAACTTCTCTTTCCAGGCGCGCACATTGGCGTGGCCAGCATTGTAGCCCGCCATCACATAGAGACTGCGATTGCCTACCACCTCGCGCAGCCAGAGCACATAGCGCCAGCCCAACTCGGCGTTGTACTGCGGATCGCTCAGCAAGCGTTCCTTCGAGAACTCAAGACCCAAGCGGCGCGCCATATCCTCGGCGGTGCCAGGCAGCAATTGCGCGACACCCATGGCACCAGCGTGGCTGACCAGGTCGGGCTGATAGCGGCTCTCTTGGTAGAGCAGGGCGCTGAAGAAGGCGCGATCATTGGCGCTGTCGAGTTTGGTCAGGTCGAGGTCTACCAGCGGGCGGGCGTAGTCCCAGACGGGGTTTTGCTTGGCGATTTCCTCGTCTGCCATCTGATAAGAAAAGCGCGGGTAGCCCAACTGGCGCGCATAGGCCATGGCGTTCTTTTTCAAGCTCAGGTCGTCGGTCGAGACAATCAATGCGCGCATCAGCAGCCGCGCATAGCGGTGTTGGCCGATCGCGCTCAGTAGGCGCGCGGCCTCTGCCATCTCTTGGTCCGCAAGTTTGCTGGGATCGGGTTTGTAGGGCGCAAAGCTGCCCTTCAGCTCCTGGCCCAAGATCTCGGTGCAGAGCTGGGCATAGAGGTCGATGCTGCGCGCAGCACAGGCCTTGAGCGCTTGCTCACGCTGGGCATCGTTCTTGAGTTTGGCTTGGGCCTGGGCCAGCCAGAAGGCGGCTTTGGAGTGTAGAAAACCAAAGTCCCAGGCCATGGCGCGCTCGAAATGCGGCACTGATGCTTCCGGCTTCTCCAGTTGGCGCAGGGCCAGCCAGCCCGCCAAGACCTCCGCTTCGCTGGCCTGCTTGCCACTGGTCAGGCGATGCGCAGACGCCAGGGCATAGGCCTCCTCAAAGCGCCCTAGATAAATGAGCGCGCGGGTCAGCTTCATGCGCAGGTCCATCAGCTCTTCGGGCGCATGCCCCTTGGCGTCGATGGGCAAAAAGGCCTCCAGCGCCTTGGAGATGTGGCCCTTGCGCTCCAGACGGGCGACATCGGCCAGCGAGAAATCAGGATGCAAAAGGCGTTGCTTGCTGATCTTCTTGAGGTCTTTTTCATCGGGCTCTTGGCCGCTCATAATGGCGAAGCGTGCGCGATAGTAGGGCAGGTCATCCTCGCTCAAACGCGGCAGGTGGCGCTTGCCCGATACCTTGTGGTTGTTGTCGAGCAGCCACTCCATGCGCGCGATGTGATCGGCATAGGTCAGGATATCGCCGTAGGCAGCGATGAAGTCGGCCTCGTCTTGGCGATAGAAGGTGCGACTGCGCCACATGGTGCGCAACACCTCCAGCGCCTGATCCTCTTGCCCGAGGCTCTTGAGTGCTTCAACGTAGATCAACCAGTCTTTGTTCTTCTGGGCGCGGTTGTCCTGGCGAAAAGCCACCAGAGCGCGTGGGTCTTTCGGAGGCTTGGGGGCTGCCATGCGGGCCTTAATGATGGAGCGGGCGGGCCAATTGGGGTTCTGATCCAAGAAGGCTTGTCTGCGGCGGTCGGCGTAGCTGTTGCTGTTGGTCTGAGCGGTGAGCCACTCAACCAAGATACGCGTTACCGGAATTTCGCTGCGCGCCGCGGCTAGGCGGGCCTTAAGGTAGTCGCCTTGCAGAGCGGACTCGACTGCCTCTTTGGCGGCGACCAGCTTCGGATCCTGCTCGGGCGCAGCGCTGGCGGCAGGCGCGTCCTCCTCGGCTTCCTCGTCAGGGTCTTCGTTGGCGCTGGCCTTGCCTGGCACGGTTTGAGGGTCCTGCTGCGCGCTGCCTGATTGTGCAAGTTGGGTCCAGTCGGACTGCGCCTCGTTGCTTGCACCCTCAGTGTGGCCGAAGGAGGCCAGGCCGAGGGCGTCCTTCGTGCTTTGCGGCAGCGCGATCAGGGCAATACCGCCGGCTGAGCCCGCAATGGTCAGGAAAAACAAGAGGGCCGAGAGGCGAGCAAACAAATTGGACATCCAAATCTAGGGCGCAGTTCAGCAACACATAAGGGCGAAACGGAGCTGCGACAAGCTGCGCAGCCATGGGGCTATAGGGCCAAAACAAGGCGAGTTTATGCCAATTTGCCTAGAGCTGCGGTCAAGCTGGTGGTGATCAGCTTCCAGCATGCGAAATCCTAGCCTGGCTTGGCCCGATTGGTCGAATTGGCCAAAAACGCGCAAAGGCTGCACGATGCTTGCACCCAGCGGTGAGAGGCTCTAGCAATAGCGCAAGGACCAAGGCTCGCGGTCCCAAGCATAGAGCGGGCCCGTATGCATCGGATAGATTTAGCAATGGAAAAGTTTCACGGCTCTGCGGTCGCCCTCATAACCCCCTTTGCGAATGGGAAGGTCGACGAGAAAGCCTATGCTGATTTCATCAACTGGCACATCGAGCAGGGGACGCACTGCCTGGTGCCCGTTGGCACAACTGGCGAATCGCCCACCGTTACCCATGAAGAACACCGCCGTTGCATTGATATTTGTATCGAAGTGACAGCCGGGCGGGTGCCGGTCATCGCCGGTGCGGGCTCGAATTCGACCCAAGAAGCGATCGAGTTGGCGCAGTTTGCTCAGCAGGCAGGCGCGGACGCCGCCATGTGCGTTGTGCCCTATTACAACAAGCCGAACCAGCGCGGGCTTTATGCGCACTTCAAGGCGATCCACGATGCGACCGATCTGCCGATATTGATCTACAGCGTGCCGGGCCGAGTCGTGTCCTGCCCGACGGTGGAGACCCTGGCGGCGCTGGCAAAATTGCCGCGGATCTTGGGAATCAAAGATGCGACCGCCGACCTGTCGTTGCCCGAGCAGCAGCGCGCGGCCTGCGGAGACGATTTCTTGCAGTTATCTGGTGAGGACGCCACTGTCGTGCCCTATCTGGCTGCTGGTGGACACGGCTGTATCTCGGTGACTGCCAACATCGCACCCAAGCTCTGCTCTGAGCTGCACGAGGCTTGGAAGGCAGGCGATTTGGCCAAGGTCGATACCATCAACCGCAGCCTCATGCCGTTGCACAAGGCGCTGTTCGCGGACACCAGCCCGGCACCGGTCAAGTACGCCGCAACGCGTCTTGGTCTTTGCGGACCAGAGCTGCGCTTGCCAATGGTCGAAGCGAGCGATGAGTCCAAAGAAGCTGTCGATCTTGCATTGCAGCACGCAGGCCTCATCTAAGGTCTATGGCAAAAGCAAAACCCACTCATGTCACCATCGCGCTCAACCGGCGCGCGCGCTATGACTACTTCATCACCGACCAGATGGAAGCAGGCATCGTCCTGACTGGTAGCGAGGTGAAGTCGTTGCGCAATGGGCGGGCGTCGATTGCTGAGTCCTATGCGACCGAAAAGAACGGTGAGATCTTCCTGATCAACGCCCACATCCCTGAGTACACGCCCGCCAATCGCTTCAACCACGAGCCCAAGCGCCACCGTAAGCTGTTGCTGCACCGGCGCGAGATCAATCGCATTATCGGCGCTCTGCAGCGCAAAGGCGTGACGCTGATCCCGTTGGAGCTGTTCTTCAACGAAAAAGGCATCGCCAAGCTCAGCCTGGGGCTGGCGACCGGCAAGAAGAAGCACGACAAGCGCGAAACCGAGAAGAACCGCGACTGGCAGCGCCAAAAGGCACGGATCATGGCCGATCACAACTGATCGCTGTCACGCTGTTCTTCTCGTGCGATGCAGACCAAAAAAAGGGCTCGTCCGACTGGCGAGCCCTATTTCGTTAATCTTCGTAGTCCATTCCCATCGGGCGGCTGGATGCCGGGCGCGGAGGGGCGGTAGGGCGCGCAATACGGTCCTTAAGATCGCTCAATTCGATAAAGGCGTCGGCCTGGCGGCGCAATTCATCGGCAATCATGGGCGGGTTGGACTTTATGGTCGAGACAACCGAGACCTTGACGCCCTTACGTTGCACGGCCTGCACCAAGCTGCGGAAATCGCCATCACCAGAGAACAAGATGATATGGTCCAAGCGGCTGGCCATCTCCATCACGTCGATGGCAAGCTCGATATCCATGTTGCCTTTGATTTTGCGGCGGCCAGCGCTGTCGGTGAATTCTTTGGTCGGCTTGGTGACGATCGAATAGCCGTTATAGTCCAACCAATCGACCAGCGGCTTGATGGGGCTATATTCTTGATCGTCCAGCAAGGCGGTGTAGTAGAAAGCGCGCACCATGTAGGCATTTTGATCGAAGACGTTCAACAGCGACTTGTAGTCGATGTCGAAACCGAGCGCACGGGCGGTTGCGTAGAGATTGGAGCCGTCAATAAAAAGGGCGATGCGTTCGTTTTGAAAAAATCGCATTATCATCAATTCCGCTAAAGCGCTTCCCGGTTGACAGCCGTAACAGGCCGACACCGAGTGCAAATGGCAGACGACCGCTGAAATCTCAATGGCGGTCGGTCTAAAGTGACCAGAATATGGCAAACTAAACCTAAGGATGCAAGCTCAAAAATGCAAAGTTTCGAAGATTCAGCGCCTTGTCTGATCGCTTTCGGTTCAAATCTGCCCTTTCCCGGCTATGCGGACAGCCAGGCTGTGATTCGCGCCGGGTTGCAGGTTTTGGCGCAGCGGCTGGGGCGTCCGGTGCAGGTCTCCGCTCTCTACCAAAGCGAGCCTGTGCCGCCCAGTGATCAGCCGCTCTATATCAATGGGGTAGCGATGGTGACGACCGCAATTGCGCCCGAGGCCTTGCTAGCGCTGCTGCTCGAGATCGAGCGGAATTTCGGCCGCGAACGCAGCGTTGCCAACGCAGCACGAACGCTGGACTTGGACCTGATCGCACAAGGCGACCGCCAGATCGAGACCAGCGATTTGATCCTGCCGCATCCACGCATGCAGGTGCGCGGCTTCGTTCTGAAACCCTTGTGTGATCTGGCGCCCAACTGGCAGCACCCCAGCTTGGGTGTGACCGCCGCTGAGCTGCTGTCGGCGGTGGATATCTCTGATTTGCGGCGTGTTGCGGCCCCGTTTGAGCTGCAGCCCTGAGGTCTTGGGGACAAAAACCGCCAGCGCGCGGGATGGCAAGCAAGTCTTGGCTTGAAGTTTGCCGGTTTTGGTCTATTATTCCGCGCTCAATTCCCCCGACGATTGGAAACACAATATGGCACGCGTCACAGTCGAAGACTGCATGGAGCACATTGACAATCGCTTTGAACTGGTGGTCCTGGCCGCCCAGCGCGCGCGCGAGCTGAACGCCGGCTCTCAGTACATGGTCGAGCAGGACAACGACAAGACCCCGGTCATCGCGCTGCGCGAAATGGCCGAAGATCTGCTCAATATCCAAGATCTGCGCGAAGGCGTGGTGAAGAACTTGCAGCGCCGCGTCGAGAACGACGACATCGAAAGGCTGCCCGAGCTTATCGATACTCCCAGCACCAGCTATGACGAGGGCGAAGAGATGTTCCGCCGCTTGGCTGCCTCTTCTGCTGACGGCCCGGTCATGCATTTCGAAGACATGCCTGAGATGGAAGTGCCCGAAGACTGAGCCCCAGGCACAGGCTTTTAGCAAAGCATTGAAAGGAACCGCAGCTCAAGGGCTTGCGGTTCTTTTTTTGCTTTGAGCTTGCTGCAAGAGAGGCGGGGGCAGGCAATGCTCTGCGCTTGCCATGGGTCTAACTTGCGGTCTAAGATTTTCGCCTTGCAATTGTTTTGGGAATGGGCCGTGGCCGATACCTCTGATCGAAGTCCTGATGCGCGTGATCAAGCGTCTGCCACCGACCCAGCGCTGGGCGAGCCGGGATTGACCGGCTATGGTCCCAATGGCTCTGGTACGGCCGGGGAGCCCACGCCAAACTCCGACCCGTCCGAGGCCAGCACAGATCAGCCGCTCACCATTGCCGAAACCAGCAATCTGCACTTTGAAAATCTCAGCAGCGTCATTGAAGCGCCAGGCCATCTGGTGCCCTTGGTCGAGGCCTGGGATAGCCAAGATCTGGCGCAGCGCGTGGCAGCGCTGGAGGCCACCGTCGCAGCCTATGACCCCTATTTGCCCGAGGGGCTGATCGTCAAGGGCTTCGAGTTCGCCGATCATCACCACCTTGGCGTTAAGCGCAAGTCCGGGGAGCCCTACATCGTCCACCCGGTCTCGGTTGCGGCCACCTTGGCGGGGATGCGCCTGGACCACCAGTCGATCATCACGGCTTTGCTGCACGACACCGTTGAGGACACTGAGGCGACCAGCGAAGAAATCGCCCGCGAATTTGGCCCAGAGATCGCAGAGCTGGTCGATGGTGTGACCAAGCTGTCCCAGGTCAAGGTTCAAGGGGCCTTTTCCAAATCAGCCGAAAACTTCCGCAAGCTATTCTTGGCCATGTCCAAGGACATCCGGGTTTTGATGGTCAAGCTGGCGGATCGCTTGGACAACATGCGCACGATCCAGCATTTGCGCGACGACAAGCGCCGCCGAATATCGCTGGAAACGGCAGAGATCTACGCCCCTTTGGCCGAGCGCATCGGCCTGCGCTATATCAAGGAGGAGCTGGACGATATCGCCTTCCAGCAGCTCAATCCAGAGGCGCGCGCGAATATCATTGCGCTGATGGGGGAAATCCTGGAGCGGGGCTCTGAGGTATCCGAGAGCATCATTGCCGAGCTTATGCAGCAGCTCAAGATTAGCGGCGTTGCTGCCGAGATCACGGGGCGGGTCAAGACGCCCTATTCGATCTGGCAAAAGATGCAGCGCAAGTCGGTCAACTTCGAGCAGCTTTCGGACATCGTTGCCTTCCGCGTCGTGGTAGAGAGTATCGGCGATGCCTATCACGCTTTGGGCGTCTTGCACTCGGCCTATCCTATGGTGCCTGGGCGGTTCAAAGACTACATCTCGACGCCCAAGAACAACGGCTATCGGTCCATCCACACCGGATTGATTGGGCCTTTCAAGCACAAGATCGAGGTGCAAATCCGCACCCGCGACATGCACCTTCAGGCCGAACGGGGCGTAGCGGCGCACTGGAAATACAAGCAAAGCTCAGAACAAGGTGATGTCGATGGCATGCAATTTGCCTTTGTGCGCGAGCTGCGCGAGATCTTGGACAACGCCTCCAGTTCCGAGGAGTTCTTGGAACACACAAAGATGGAGATGTACCAAGATCAGGTCTTCGTCTTTACGCCCAAAGGCATGCTGATTGTCTTGCCACAGGGCGCTTGCATCGTTGACTTCGCCTATGCGGTTCACACCGCCGTCGGCAATCAGTGTATCGGCGGCAAGGTCAATGGCTCGATCCGCCCGCTGTCCTACAGCTTGCAGAACGGTGATCAGGTCGAAATTCTGACGAAGAAGAACGCCGAGCCGCGCCCGGACTGGGAGGTCTTCGCGGTTACCGGCAAGGCCAAAGCGCAGATCCGCCGTTTCATCCGATCCAAGGAAAAGGACCAGCACATTGCCATGGGCAAGATGATGGTTCACCGCGCCTTCCGAGCAGAGGACTTGGATTTTACCGAAGATGCCATTGCCAAGGCCAGTAAGGCACTGGGATTCCACGGTATTGACGACCTCTATGCGGCTGTCTCCATGGGCAATCAGACCATCCGGCCGGTTGTCGAGACGGTGCATCCAGGCTTGCGCAGCCGAGCGCCGGCTAATGTCGCTAGCCTTGCGCCGGGCAAGGCCCGTGGCCGGGTCAACAAGGAAGAGGCCGTTCGCAACGATTTTGCCGTGCCCATCCGCGGCCTGGTGCCCGGTCTGGCTGTCCACATGGCCAAATGCTGCCACCCGATTCCGGGCGATCCTATCGTTGGTATCATCACCACCGGCAAAGGAGTGACGGTTCACACCCGCGATTGCGACAACATCCTGAATTACCAGGACCAGCCCGAGCGCTTCTTGGCCGTCTCCTGGGACATCGACGGCAAGGAGTCGGGGCAGGTCGCACGCCTGGAGGTGATCATCTCCAATGAGCCCGGCAGCCTCGGCACGCTCTCGACTCTAATTGGCAAAAACGCGGGGAACATTATCAACCTGAAGTTTACTCAGCGTAGCCACGACTTTTTCACCATCCTGCTTGATATCGAGGTCAAGGACCTGGATCAGCTCAACAACGTCATCGCCTCCTTGCGCGCATCGCGCTACATCTCGCAAGTCGAGCGGTCACGCCGCTAGGTCAAGGAAGAGGGGGCAATGATACTTGGTACAGGCATCGACCTGATTGATATCAGGCGCATTCAGGATTCGCTGGATCGCTTTGGTAACCGCTTTATCAACCGGGTCTTTTGTCCGGGCGAAATTACCTTTTGCCAGGCGCGGCCTGATCCAGCAGCAGCCTTCGCGCGCCACTATGCCGTCAAGGAGGCCGCCTGCAAGGCGCTGGGAACCGGCATGCGCCAGGGCGTGGCTTGGCGAGGGATTGAAATTCGGCGCGAGCCCGGTCGAAAGCCCTATCTGTTGCTGCATGACGGCGCGCAGGCGCGACTGGCCCGTCTGATGCCAGAGGGCTATGAGCCGGTGTTGCACGTCTCGATCTCCGATGAACCGCCCTACGCCACAGCAATTGTCATCATTGAATGTCGCTCCAAGGACGTTTTTTCTTGAATTGACGCCCAAGACCGCAAATATGCAGCCAAACCTGTGCAGCGTGGCGCTGTGACCGGCTCGTCCTGCGTTGCGGGACGCCCGGAGCCGAAGCCTGCGCCCCCGCCATGACCCAAAAAAGATCGAGCCACCGACTATGGACAAGACCAACCCCGAACCCATGAGCCTGAAAGAGCGCGTCGTTGACCTGGTGCGAACGCTGGCCATTGCCTTGTCGGTTGCCTTGGTGATCCGCACCTTGTTCATCCAGCCCTTCCACATTCCCTCCCAGTCCATGGAGCCGGGCCTGAAGATCGGTGACTACATCGTGGTAACCAAGTACTCTTACGGCTATTCTAAATACTCTTTGCCGCTGGGTGCTATGTTGCCGGACATTTTGCCCGTGCGCATTTGGGCCGATGAGCCCGAGCGTGGCGACGTCGTGGTGTTCCGCTATCCCAGCGATGTCAAAAAGGACTACATCAAGCGCTTGGTCGGAATGCCGGGGGACACCCTGGAAATCCAGAACGGCGTCTTGACCATCAACGGCCAAGTCGCTCAGCAGCGAAGCGTTGTCGAACGCGGCGCCTACCAGGGCGGTTTGGTGCGCTTCTTTGAAGAGACCTTCCCAGACGGCCAAGCGCACCGCATCCGCCGCGAAGGGTCGATTGATCCCGATCCGCACCTGGCCAGCAATTGCATCCAGATCTCGGATCCCCCATATCGCTGCCAGGCCCAAAAGATCACGGTGCCGCAAGGGCACTTCTTCTTCATGGGTGACAACCGCGATAACTCGCAGGACAGCCGCTTTCCTGACGTTGGATTTGTCCCTTTCGAAAACCTGGTTGGTCGCGCGCAGGTCATCGTCTTCTCTTGGCGCAGCTTGACCCGTTTCTTTAAGAGCATCCGCTAGGTTCCCGCTATGGTACATCGCGAGCACAGCGCAACATCGGAGCCGCGCATGGCCCAAAACGCGGGCTCGCTGGAGGCCTTAGAAGCGCTGCTTGGTCGCAAATTCGCCGACCGAAGCCTGCTGACCCGCGCCATTACCCACGGCAGCCACGCCAGCGCCGCCAAGGGCACCTACGAGCGCTTGGAGTTTTTGGGCGACCGGGTTCTGGGGCTGGTGATCGCCGAGGTTCTGTGGCGCCGGTTTCCAGGCGAAGATGAAGGGCTCTTGTCGCGCCGCCTCGTCGACTTGGTGCGCAAAGAGACCTTGGCGCAAATTGGCCTGGAGCTTGGGCTGGACCGCTTTATTCGCGTGTCCCGCTCTGAAGAGCAGAACGGCGGACGCAGCAATCCGTCTTTGTTGTGCGATGTCATGGAGGCGCTGATCGCAGCCCTCTATATTGATGGTGGCTTTGCCGCTGCAACCAGCTTTATAGACAAGCACTGGCGACCCTTTATCGACCAAGAGCGCAAGCCTCCAAGGGATGCCAAAACGGCGCTGCAAGAGTGGGCGCAGTCGAAGGGCAAGCCGCTGCCGACCTATGCTGAGGTCAGTCGCTCAGGGCCGTCTCACTCCCCTGAGTTTGTCATGGAGGTGCAGGTTCAGGACCTGCCCGCCAGTCAAGGCAGCGGTAACTCCAAACGTCGCGCTGAGCAAGCTGCGGCCAAAGCCTTGCTGGCGCGCCATGCGCCGCATATTCCTACGCTTGCGCCTTAGGTGGTGCAGCCCTATCCGGTGTTCGAGCACCCTACGACATGACCAATGAAATGAACGAGACCTCCCAGTCGGCTCCGCAAGACGCCGATCCTGCCGCCCTTGACGCAAACAACGCCAGCACGCGCTGTGGCTTTGTCACCGTTCTGGGCGCGCCCAATGCCGGTAAATCCAGCCTGGTCAACGCGCTGGTGGGCACCAAGGTGTCTATCGTCAGCCCCAAGGTTCAAACCACGCGCACGCGGGTCACGGGCATCTTGGTGGTCGAGCAAGACCAAATCGTTTTCGTCGATACTCCTGGCATCTTCCGCAGCGCCAAGCGCCCGTTGGAGCAGTCCATGCTGGACCGGGCTTGGCAGGAAGCCCAGGACGGAGATCGCTTGCTGTTGGTCATCGACGCCGCCCCCAGCCGCTTGAGCGAAGATGTTGAGCACATCATCGCGCGCTTGAGCGAGGAGGGCCGCAAGGCGACGCTGGTGCTCAACAAGATCGATCTGGTATCGCCGGACAAGCTGCTGCCGCTGGCCGAACAGCTCAACGAGACCGGCTTGTTTGAATCGATCTTCATGGTTTCGGCCAAGTCAGGCTCGGGCTTGGCGGAACTGGAGGCTCATCTGCGCGCCGGGCTTGCGCCCAGTCCTTGGTTGTTCCCCGAGGACGAGGTTACCGATATGCCCAACCGCTTGTTGGCGGCCGAGATCACGCGCGAAAAGTTGTTTCTGCGCTTGCACCAGGAGTTGCCCTACAATCTGACCGTTGAGACCGAGACCTGGGACATGGGCAAAGACGGTTCGATCCGCGCTGAGCAAGTGATCTATGTCAGTCGCGCCAACCACAAGGCGATTGTCTTGGGCAAAGGCGGCTCGGCGATCAAGCAGGTCGGCGCTTCTGCGCG
>CAZHYF010000021.1:16847-20161 GCA_964536635.1 uncultured Rhodospirillaceae bacterium
CGATTGTCTTGGGCAAAGGCGGCTCGGCGATCAAGCAGGTCGGCGCTTCTGCGCGCCACGAACTGCAAGCCTTGTTTGACCGCAAGGTCCACCTGTTTTTGTTCGTCAAGGTGCGGGAAAACTGGATGAATGATCCGGAACGCTACCGCCAGATGGGGTTGATCCTGCGCGGCTAAGGCCAACCGCAAAGCCCAAGCTCTTGGATGCAAGAGCGCCGGTGACTTTGCGGCCTAAATCCTTAGATCAAAGCCCAAGCACTTGGGTGCAAGAGCGCCGGTGACTTTGCGGCCCAAATCTTTAGATCAAAGCCCAAGCTCTTGGGTGCAAGAGCGCCGGTGACTTGGCGCTAGCCGTCGAGCGCGCTCTTAGCCTTGGGCTTGGCGCGCTCGCGTTCTTCCAGTGCGCGCGCTTCGCTTTGCAGCATGATGGGGATACCAGCGTGGATCGGGAAGGCCAAGCCCGCTTCATAGCTGATCAGCTCCTGGGCCTCGGCATCATAGGTGAGCGGCCCCTTGGTGAGTGGGCAGACCAGCACCTCCAACAAAGCGGGGTCAACGTCGCGGGCGGGCTGGGTCATGATCTTGGTCCTTTATGGGGCGGCGCGGCTGCGGCCCTCGGCTAAAGCCTTAGCTCTTGGCTGCAAGATCGCAAGCGCCTTTTCATTCAAAACAGTGACATATCGCCCGATGGCAAGGCCAGTCGATCGCAACAGGTGCCACAACAGCGCGCGCTACTGGTAGCTGCGCGGTGGTTGCGGGTCGTCGCTGTCGCCACCGCCTTGGCTGGCCATATCCATCAGCGAGGTCAGCATAGCGGTGCGCTCGCTCAGCGCCTTAACCTCAAGCAGGGCCTGCTTCTCCAGAGCATTGAACGGCAGAATCATGGCCAAAGAGTTGACCAACGTCACGGTCGGTGTCTGCCGTAGCTTCTGCCAATCTGCGCCAAATCCCTTGAGGCTGAAGTAGCTGGTCAAGCTGTCCATCAGGCGCTGGCGATTGTCCGTCTGGCCATCTTCGTTGAGGCCAGCATCGCCCAGGTCACCGGCGTAGGGCGCAAAGTCCACCTGAGCCAAGCGAAAACCGCCGCTGGTCGTGATATCGTCTTGGTAGGCAAAGCGGCAGACGCCGGTCAAGGTGATGTGATAGCGCCCATCGTCGGTTTCTGAATAGGCGCTGATGCGCCCCGCGCAGCCGACGCTGAAGACTTGTGCTTCGCCCATCGGGGCGTCGGGGTTACGCGGTTGCATCATGCCGATCAGCCGATCATGCGCCAAAGCGTGATCGACCATGGCCAGATAGCGGGGCTCAAAGATATTGAGCGGCAACTGGCCTTTGGGCATCAAAAGCGCCGAGCTGAGCGGAAAAATCGGCAGGCTCGACGGAAGATCAGACAGGAGTTTTGGAGCAAAAGAGGTCATAGCCTCAACATGTCTCAGCCGCTGAAAATGTAAAGCCCTGAGCCTGGAAAATGATGCGCTCTGCGCGCGCTCCAGGTCAGGGGCCTGGCCTCAAGCGTGATTGGCTTCAAGCGTGACTGGCCTCTAGCTAAACAAGAGCGACGACAGTTTGCGTCGGCCTGACTTGGTTGCAGGATCGCCGCCGCCGAAGGCTTCGAACAGCTCCAGCAACTTGGCTTTGGCCGCGCCCTCGTTCCAGTCGCGGTCCCGGCGGATCGAAGCGATCAGGGTGTCGATCGCGCGCTCTTTTTCGCCCATGCCTGCCAAGGCCGAAGCCAGGTCGATTGCTGCTTGGTGGTCGCTGGGATCAGCAGCCAAGCGCTGCTCCAGCGGTTGCAGCTCGGCGATCAGGCCCGCGCTCTCTTCGGCCAGCTTGATGGCGGCCAGCGCTGAAGTCATCTCAGGCGACGTCGCATAGTCGGCTTCCAAGCTGGCGATCAGTTCGCGCGCGGCCTCTGGGCCCTCCAGCAGGGCGACAGCCGAAGCGAGGCCTGCATAGGCGGCCTTGTTGGTCTCATCATGGCCCAGCACGGCTTGGAAGGCCTCCAGCGCTGCAACGCCGTCCTTGGCTTCCAGCGCGGCTTGACCGGCTTGCAAGGCCTGCTGGACGGCCTCCTCATCAACGCCGCCGCCGCCCAGCTTGGCCAGCTTGCCGACGAATTCCTTGACCTGGCTCTCAGGCACAGCGCCCTGGAAGCCGTCCACCGGCCGCCCTTGGTAGAAGGCATAGACCGTCGGCACCGACTGAATGCGAAGCTGCGAGGCCAGCATTTGGTTTTCGTCGATGTTGACCTTGACCATCTTGACCGCGCCCTTTGCGCCGCGAACGTGCTTTTCCAGCAACGGAATCAGGGTCTTACAGGGGCCGCACCAGGGAGCGGTGAAATCGACGATGACCGGCACCTCTTGCGAGGCTTCAAGAACGTCCTGGGCGAACTGGGCCTCGTTGGTGTCCTTGACGGGGTCCGCGCCGTTTGCGGGGCTGGGTGAAGTGGCGTCCGGTGTCAGGCCGAGCAAAGAAGACATGAATAACCCTTAATGGCTGAAAGGTGAGGGGCGGGTTGGGGGCGACTGCGCCCCTGTTTGCCCAACACATGGGAGAAGCGTGGGCGCATTGCAATTGCCCAGCACAAATTTGGCTCGCTTGGTTAGGCGGCTTCTGCTGGGAAGTCCAGAATCTGCGCCGGGTGATCGACGGCCTCAAGGAAACGCAGCAGATCCTGCGGGCTGAGCGCCGTTGTCATGGCATTGTCGAGCGGGTGAAAATTGACGATCTCATAGTCCAAGAAGTCGCGGTCCAGCACCATGGTCACAGCGCCCTGGCGGTCATTGGCGGTGGCAAAAGGCGTCACCGCGCCGGGGATGACGCCCAGGTTGTCCATCAGCCGCTCCGCCGAGCCGAAGGACAAACGACCGGCGCCCAGCGCATCGCCCAGTCGCTTGAGGTCGATTGCCTTGTCTCCCAGGGTGGAAAACAGCCACATCTGGCCCTTTTTGTTACGCAAAAACAGGTTCTTAGAGTGAGCGCCCGGCATGTCGATCTTGATTTTGTCACTCTCCTCGACCGTGAAAACGGGTTCGTGGTCATAGGTCGTGCTGGGGATGCCCAGCGCTGCCAATTGGTCGAGAATGTTTTGGGCAGTTAAGGGGGCTGGGGAGGTGTCCGGCATGGGATCTTGGGTCTTTCTGCAAAAAATGGTTGGGAAGAAAAAACAGATCAACTTTCCGCTTGCAATTCATTTTTGGAGGTTTATAAACCCGCTCACCGACGGGGCAACGACGCAAGTCAGCCAGGTCGGACATGGATGCGGGCGTAGCTCAGGGGTAGAGCATTACCTTGCCAAGGTAAGGGTCGTGA
>CAZHYF010000022.1:0-3653 GCA_964536635.1 uncultured Rhodospirillaceae bacterium
TCAGTCAGCTAGAGCGGAAGGGCTGTTGCAAGACCAACGCCCGACGCTCTAGGCCCAAGCACTTGGTGACAAGTGCCCGGGCGTATCGCTCTTTGTCAGCTTGTTAGGCGCAGTGGCGCGACGGTTGTATGGCGCGAACGTCTCTAGAGCCCCAACGCGCGGCCCATAGCTGAGGCGGTATCCAACATGCGGTTGGAAAAGCCCCACTCGTTGTCATACCAGCTCACCACCCGCACGAAGCGACCGTCCACCACCTGGGTCTGGGTGGCATCAAAGGTCGAGCTGACTGCGCAGTGATTGAAATCGCAAGAGACCAGCGGCAGTTCGTTGACCGCCAGCACGCCCTTCAACGCGCCCTCAGCGCCGGCCTTGACGATGGC
Organism: uncultured Rhodospirillaceae bacterium; assembly: GCA_964536635.1. Lineage (GTDB taxonomy): Bacteria > Pseudomonadota > Alphaproteobacteria > UBA7985 > JAUIBT01 > JAUIBT01. The sequence continues at coordinate 381 of CAZHYF010000022.1, forward strand.
GTTGACCTCTTCGATGCTGGTCTCGCGGCCGGCATCAAAGGTCAGATCGACCATGGAGACATTGGCAGTCGGCACGCGCACCGCGTTGCCATCCAAACGGCCTGCCAGCTCGGGCAAGACCAGGCCAATCGCCTTGGCGGCTCCGGTAGAAGTCGGCACCATCGACAGAGCGCCCGCACGCGCGCGACGTGGGTCTTTGTGCGCGGTGTCGATCAGGCGCTGGTCGCCGGTGTAGGCGTGGATCGTGGTCATGAAGCCCCGCTCGATGCCCAGGGCTTGGTGCAGCAGTTGGGCAACCGGCGCCAGGCAATTGGTGGTGCAAGAGGCGTTGGACACCACCCGATCTTCGCCAGTCAGGCTGTCCTGGTTGACGCCATAGACAATGGTCTTGTCGGCGTCTTTGCAGGGCGCTGAAACCAGCACAGCCTTGGCACCAGCGGCCAGATGCGCAGCCGCCGCCGCCTTGTTGGTGAAGCGGCCCGAGCACTCCAGCACCAGGTCTACGCCCATCGCTGCCCAGGGCAGCTTGACGGGGTCGGGCTCGGCCAGGCAAGTAATGGTCTTGCCATCAACCACCAGGTTGCCGCCTTCGACAGCGATCTGGTTGGCCAAGGTGGCGTGAACCGAGTCAAATTTCAGCAAGTGAGCAGACATGTCGGGGCTGGCCAGGTCGTTGATCGCCACCAACTCCAGGTCGCTGCGCCCGCTCTCCAGCAGCGCGCGGTAGGTCAGACGGCCAATGCGTCCGAAGCCATTAATCGCAATTTTCAAGGCCATGAGCTTTGTCCCTATGTGAGGCTTTGTCACTAAATGAGCGCACAATGTTCGAAAAGCAACATTTTTCACATCCTGAGGCAATTAATCGCTTCTGTCTTGTCGCAAGGCTGTTAGACTTCGCGCATTCTCTTGCCGTTCAGTTTCAGAAAGTGACTCTTGCATGAGCCGCAATCGCAAAGCCAAAATTTTGGCAACCTTGGGCCCTGCCTCCTCCTCGCCCAACATGATCGCCCGCTTGCACAAGGCCGGTGTTGATGCCTTTCGTCTCAATTTCAGCCACGGATTGCAGACCGACCACGAAAAACGCCTCGCTGCGATCCGCAAGCTGGAGGCCAAAACCGGCACGCCGATCACCGCGCTGATGGACCTGCAAGGCCCAAAACTGCGCGTGGGCACCTTCCCGGAGAGCAAGCAACCGCTCCAGCGTGGCCAAGCCTTTGCACTGCGCCGCGAGCCCGGCCAGGGCGACTCCGAGGGCGTCCACCTGCCCCACCCCGAAATTTTCGATGCCGTTGAAGTGGGCCAGACTCTGTTGGTCGATGACGGCAAGCTGCGCCTGGAAATCACCGCCATCACGCTCGATGCGATTGAGACCAAGGTCATGGCGGGCTCGATGATCTCGGACCGCAAGGGCGTCAACCTGCCCGATACGGTGCTAAAGACCTCGCCTTTGACGCCCAAGGATCGCGATGACCTGGACTTCGGCCTGTCGATTGGCGTTGACTGGGTGGCGCTGTCCTTTGTCCAGCACCCCGACGACATCCGCGAGGCGCAAGACATCATCCAGGGCCGCGCACGCCTGATGGCCAAGATCGAAAAGCCCAGCGCCATTCAGCACATCGACGAGATCATTGCCCTGTCCGACGGCATCATGGTGGCGCGCGGCGATCTGGGCGTCGAGATGCCGCCCGAAGACGTGCCGCACCTGCAAAAGGACATCATCCGCCGCTGCCGCAAGGCGGGTAAGCCGGTGGTGGTGGCCACGCAGATGCTGGAGAGCATGATCACCGCACCCACGCCAACCCGCGCCGAGGCCTCGGACGTGGCCACCGCCGTCTATGAGGGCGCCGATGCGGTCATGCTGTCGGCCGAAAGCGCTGCCGGTCAATATCCGCTGGAGGCCGTCTCCATGATGGACCGCATCATAGCGCGCACCGAAGCCAGCCGCTTCTATCAGGCCGGTTTGGATGCGCTGGAGGTGGGCGTGCGCAGCACCGGGACAGATGCCATCTCGGACGCCGCCGCCCGTGTGGCGCTCAGCGTCGAGGCCAAGTTGATCGTCACCCACACCCGTTCGGGCAACACCGCATTGCGTGCCGCGCGCGAGCGTCCCAGCGTGCCGATTATCTGCGTCACGCCCGCCCAAGATGCTGCTCGCCAGCTCAGCTTGGTATGGGGCCTGCACTGCGTTCACACCGACCACATCGACGGCATGGATCAGTTGGTCGAAAAGACCAACGCCATTGTCCAGCAATCAGGCCTGATGACCAAAGGCGAGCGCTATGTTTTGACAGCAGGCGTTCCATTTGGAAAAGTGGGTATGACCAATATGGTTCGAATTGTTACATTGTAGCCGCGAACCGGGCGCTATCGCCCGCCGCTGTGTCAGAAAGGAAACACCTTGGCTGTCCAAGATCATGCGCATTTGAACCATCGACAGACCCAGATCGTCGCTGCCTTGCGCCGCCTGGGCTATGTGTCGATTGAGCAGCTCGCCAAAGAGCACCAAGTCACCCAGCAGACCATCCGGCGCGATATCAACCGGCTCTGCGACCTGGGCCTGATGGAGCGCTTTCACGGCGGTGCGGTCCAGTCCTCCAAGGCGCAGAACATCGGCCACGAGGCGCGGCGCAAGATGCTGCCCGAAAACAAGGCGGCGGTCGCAGCCGCACTGGTCGCCGAGGTGCCCGACAACTGCTCGCTGTTCTTGGATGTCGGCACCACCATGACCGCGGTGGCGCACGCCCTACGCAATCGTTCGAACCTGCGGATCGTGACCAACAATCTGGAAGCGGCTCAGGTCTTGGCCGACCGTGACGACTTTGAAACCATCGTCACCGGCGGCGTGGTGCGCGCGCAAGACGGCGCGGCGGTGGGCGAAGAAGCCGTGCACGCCATCAAGCGCTATCTGTGCGATTTTGCCATCATCGGCACCTCGGGCATCGACCGTTCGGGCTACATTTTGGACTTTGATATCAAGAAGGTGCGCGCCTCGGAGGCCATGATCGAGAATGCGCGCAAGGTCTACCTTGGCACCGATCACACCAAATTCGACCGGCGGGCCATGATCAAGTCGGCGCCCCTGTCGGACATTGATTTGATCGTCACCGACGAGGATCTGCCCGATTGGCTGGCCACCTTGGCCCAACGCGCCGACTGCCGCTCGCTGGTGGCACAAGTGCCGCGCTCCAGTAAGGCGGAGGCGGCCTGAGATCGGCGGCCTGAGAGTGGCGGCCAAAGGCCCCGCAGAGGGCTTGGAAACGCGAAAACGGCGAC
>CAZHYF010000022.1:3753-15012 GCA_964536635.1 uncultured Rhodospirillaceae bacterium
CGGCGTAGCCCGCCACCGTCGGCAACAAGTCTTGATCATACAAGGCCAGGTTGGCAATCTCAGCGGTCACACCGATGGCGCAGGCCTCTTGCAAGCGCGCAGGCACGGCCTCCAAGGGCTTAGCGCCCGTCACGTAGGGGTTGGCGGGCACGCTCAGGCTATAGCTTTGCAGCAAAGAAGCAACCGAATTGGCGTGGTTCTGCTCAGCGCGGATGATGTTGGAGAAGGGGCGCACCTCCCCGAACTTGGCCATCACGGCGGCGTAGAAGGCCTGGGCGTGATACTCGTCGTCCAGCGACGCATAAAGGGCGTCCTGCACCGGCTGCGGCAGGCTTTGCGCAGAGGCCGTGCTGGCGGCGCCACCGACCAGAGCGGTTGACACAAAAAGGGCAGTTACAAGCGAGGTTTTCATGATGATTTCCTTTCATCTTTAGGGGTCTGATCCTGAGATGGGAGGCCCCTGTATCGCCTGCGCTTCAGCTCTGTTTCAGTCGTGTAACTTTTCGAAAATCGCGCATGACAGACTGTCGCGCCTTGCCGTGGAGCCCCCAACCTTACCGCCCCTTGGCATGAGGCTTGACCGGCTGCGCGCAGCGGCGCTAACTGGGCGCACCCAAAAACTCAGCGAACGCACACCAGAGGACCGCCATGATCGACACCGTTTTGACCCAACTGCGCGACGACCGACAGGGCGCCCTCGACCGTTTGTTCGAGCTGCTGCGCATTCCGTCGATTTCAACCCAGTCGATCCACAACGACGACTGCGCCAAGGCCGCCAAATGGGCGGCCGACGACCTGGCCTCTATGGGCTTTACAGCAGAGGTGGTGGCCAAGCCTGGTCATCCTATGGTGCTGGCACACTACCCGGGGACCGGTCCGCACGTCCTGTTCTATGGCCACTATGATGTGCAGCCCGTGGACCCGCTGAACCTTTGGGACAGCGATCCCTTTGACCCGCGCCTGGATCAAGACCCTGCCGGCAGACCGGTGATCCGCGCGCGCGGTGCGGCGGACGACAAGGGCCAGTTCATGACCTTCCTGGAGGCCTGCCGCGCTTGGATCAAGACCAGCGGCAGCCTGCCCTGCCAGGTAACGGTCATGCTTGAGGGCGAAGAAGAGAGCACCACGGTCCACCTGGAGCCCTTCTTGACCACCCACGCCGAACGCTTGAAGGCTGACATGGCGCTGATCTGCGATACCGGCATGATTGCGCCACGTCGCCCCGCCGTCACCACCAGCCTGCGCGGCATCCTGATGGAAGAAGTGATCATCACGGCTGCCAACAAGGATCTGCACTCGGGCGCCTACGGCGGTGCCGCCATGAACCCCATTCGCGTGTTGAGCAAGATCATCGCCGACCTGCACGACGAGACCGGTCGCATCACGCTGGATGGTTTCTATGACGACGTGCTGGAGCCCAGCGAAGCGCAAAAGGCGAGCTGGGAAGCCCTGGGTGTGACACCGGAAAACTTCCTGGGCCCGGTCGGCTTGTCGGAGCTGGCGGGCGAGCAGGGCCGCAGCTTGTTGGAGCAGATCTGGTCGCGTTCCACCTGCGATGTCAACGGCATCATCGGCGGCTATACCGACGAGGGTAGCAAGACCGTGCTCCCTTCAAAAGCCAGCGCTAAGTTCAGCTTCCGCCTGGTCGCTCACCAAGACCCCAATCAGGTCGCCGAGGCCTTCCGCGCCCATGTCCGCGCCCGCGTGCCGAGCGATTGCCAGGTCGAGTTCATTGGCTTTGGCGGCGATCCGGCCCTGTTGGTCGATACCAGCTTGCCCCAGGTGGCCTTGGCCAAGGAGGCACTTTCGGAAGCCTTTGGCGCGCCAGCCGTACTGGTCGGCGGCGGCGGCTCGATCCCCATCGCCGAGTTCTTCAAGCGCATCTTGGGCCTGGACTCTTTGCTGATCGGTTTTGGTCTGGACGACGATCAAATCCACTCGCCGAACGAAAAATACGACCTGGAGAGCTTCCAACTTGGCGCGGAGGCCTGGGCACGGCTGCTGGGTAAGCTGGGCAACGCGCGCTAGAGCGTCGGGCGTTGGTCTTGCAACAGCCCTTCCGCTCTAGCTGACTGATTTTTAACGCAAGTCCTTGCTCTCTCGTGTGGCCACTCATTCGCGGCTTGCGCTAGGCAAGTGCGCCCAAGGCCAACGCCGCTGCGGCGCTGGCTGCAAGGGTCGCCAACAAGGGCAGCTTGAGGCGCAAAAACAGCAGCGCTGCCAAACCCACCAGTGCTAGGGCGGGCAGGTCCAGACGGCCTTCCGCCAAGCTCCACAGGCGCAAAGGACCGAGCTGCCAAGGCTCGGCGCCGGGCCATAGCGTGTGCAGCGCAAACCAAGCGGAGAGGTTCAACACCGCTCCGACCACCGCCGCTGAGATGCCCGCCAGCGCGCGGCGCAACACCGGCACCGCCGACAGGCGGCTGACGTAGGGCGCAAAGGTGAAGATCCACAAAAAGCAGGGCGCAAAGGTCACATGTAGCGCCAGACCCGCGCCCAGCAGCCCCCAAGCGAGGCTCAACGGCGCCTCGATCCGGGCTGCGGCGATGAAACCAACGAACTCGGTCACCAAGATCAAGGGGCCGGGCGTGGTCTCGGCCAAGCCCAAAGCGTCCAGCATCTCGGGCCCGCTGAGCCAGCCGTAGGTCTCGACCGCCGCCTGTGCCATGTAGGCCAAAACCGCGTAGGCGCCGCCGAAGGTCACGACTGCAAGCATTGAGAAAAATCGCCCGATGAGGCTCCAAGGCGAGCCCCAACCGGTTACCAGGCCCAAAACCAGCAAAGGCAGCAGCCAAATCGCCAGCCAGACCAGTGCCACCAGCAGTGTTGCGCGCAGACTGCGTGGCTTGTCGCGCTGGGCCTCGTGAGCGCCGGGACTTTGCGGCAGGGCAAGCGCCAAGCCAGCCAAAGCCGCCGCCGAAATCACCAAGGGATAGGGCAAGGTCAACACGAACAGCGCCACAAAGCTGAGCGCCGCCAGGCTCCAGTGGCTCGCGCTCGCTAGGGCGCGGTGGGCGATCCGCCAAAAGGCCTGCACCACCAGCACCAGCACCGCCGCCTTGATACCCAGAAAAGCCTGCTGCACCCCGTCCAGCGCGCCATAGGTCAGATAGAGCCCCGCCAGCAGGGCAATCAGCCCCGCGCCCGGCAGGACGAACCAGAGCCCTGCCGCCAATCCGCCGCGCAGCCCATGCAGTCGCCAACCGCAGTAGGTCGCAATCTGCATGGCCTCCGGGCCCGGCAAGAGCATGCAAAAGTTGAGCGCATCCAAAAAGCCCCGCTCGCTGAGCCAGGCGCGGCGTTCGACCAACTCGCGGTGCATCAAGGCGATTTGTCCGGCGGGCCCACCAAACGACAAGACGCCAATCCGCGCCCAAACCCAAAAGGCGATCCAGAAATCTGGGGTCGTGCTTGGGGCGCTTGAGGTGTCGGACTGCGGCCTAGAGCCCATTGAGCCGCTTGAGCAAAAGGTAGAGCGCCGAGTGGTCTTGATCGCCGCCGCCCTGCTCCACCTGCTGGGCAAAGAGGTCGCGCACCAGCTTGGTTACCGGCAGCTCCAGCTCCAGCGCCTCGGCTTGGGCGGTGGCGGTCCGACAGTCTTTGAGCTGGGTGGTACAGCGCCCGCCGGGCACGAAGTTGCCCTCGATCATGCGCTGACCGTGCTGCTGCAAAATGGTCGAGTCCGCAAAACCGCCGCTCAGCGCCCGGCGCAAAGCCGACGGCGCGACGCCGCCCTGCTCCGCCAGGATCATGGCCTCGCTGACGGTGGCGATGGTGTTGGCGACGATCAGTTGGTTGCAGAGTTTGGCGAGCTGCCCGCAGCCGGCCTCGCCCATGTGGGTGACCCGCCCCAGCAAGGTCAGCACCGGCAAAGCGCGCTCCAGATCCGCCGCACTGCCGCCTGCCATGATGGTCAAGCTGGCCTGCTCCGCGCCCCGCTGGCCGCCGGACACGGGCGCATCGACAAAGCCAATCTGGCGCATGGCAGCTTCAGCGGACAAGCTCTCGGCGGTGGCGACCGGCGTCGAGGCCTGGTCGATCAACAAGCTGCCCTGCGGCATGGCTGCGATCACGCCGCCCTCGATCAACACGGCCTCGGTCGTGGGGCCATCGGCCAGCATGGAGACCAGCACATCGGCGTCGCGCGCGGCCTCGATGGGACTGGCAGCCGCCTCAACGCCCAGCGCCGCCAAGGGCGCCAGCTTATCCGCGCTGCGGTTCCAGGCCACAACATGGTGGCCCGCTTTGGCCAGGTGGCCCGCCATGGGCCCGCCCATAATGCCCGTTCCGATGAAGCCGATGCGCATGGCCAGCCCTCCCCTGCTACCCGCGGTCGCTTAGCGCGGAGCCAAGCGGATGGCGCCGTCCAAGCGAATAACCTCGCCGTTCAGCATGGTGTTTTCGGCCATGTGGCAGACCAGGGCAGCGTAGTCCTCGGGCGTGCCCAGGCGCGATGGGAAGGGCACCGACGCCGCCAAGCTGTCCTGCACCTCTTGCGGCATAGCCGACAGCATGGGCGTGCCAAAGATGCCGGGCGCAACCGCCATGGCGCGCACGCCGTTCTTGGCAAGGTCGCGCGCCAGCGGCAGGGTCATGCCGACAATGCCGCCCTTAGAGGCTGAATAGGCGATCTGGCCGATCTGACCGTCATAGGCCGCAACCGAGGCGGTATTGACGATCAAGCCGCGCTCTTGGTCGGGGCCCATGGGATCGGCAGCAATCATCGCCGCAGCGGCCAGGGTCGAGACGTTGAACGAGCCCACCAGGTTGATGTCGATCACGCGCTGGAACAGGCTGGGATCGTGCGGCTCACCGCGCGAGACGGCTTTGGCAGCAGGTGCAATGCCCGCGCAGTTGACCACCAAACGCTCGACACCGTTGGCCGCGCGTGCCAGAGCCAGAGCCTCTTTGACCTGCTGGTGGTTGGTGACATCGACCTTAAAGAAGGTGGCGCCGGTCTTCTGGGCGATCTTCTTGCCCGCTTCTTCATTCATGTCCAGGGCGGCCACCTTGACGCCTTTGGCGCGCAACATGGCCACGGTGCCAGCACCCAAGCCCGATGAAGCGCCGGTCACTACCGCCGCGATTTGGTCGTTCAAGATCATGCGTTTTTCTCCCGAATTCTAGAAAAGTCCTGGCGCCTAGAAGCGCTCAATTGCGATGGCCGTACCTTCACCGCCGCCGATGCAAATCGCAGCCACACCGCGCTTCAGCCCGCGCTGCTCCAGCGCGTTGAGCAGCGTAACGATAATGCGCGTGCCCGAGGTGCCGATAGGATGCCCCAAAGCACAAGCACCCCCGTGGACGTTCATGCGCTCGTGTTCGATGCCCAGCTCCTTCATGAAGGCCATGGGCACAACCGCGAAGGCTTCGTTGACCTCGAACAGATCAACATCAGCCACGCTCCAGCCGATCTGATCCAGCAGTTTTTGAGTCGCTGGGATGGGCGCGGTGGTGAACCAAGCGGGCTCTTGAGCAAAGCCCGTGTAGCCAACGATGCGCGCGCGCGCGTTCAGGCCTTGGGCCGCTGCGGTCGCCTCGTTGGTCAGCACCATGGCCGCCGCACCGTCAGAGATCGACGAGGCGTTGGCGGCCGTAACGCTGCCGTCTTTCTTAAAGGCGGGCTTCAGGGTTGGGATCTTGTTGGGGTCAGAGCGCAAGGGCTGCTCGTCTTGCTCAACCAGGGTCTCCCCCTTGCGGGTCTTGACGCTAAAGGGCGTGATCTCCTTAGCAAAGGTGCCATCCTTTTGCGCTTGTAGAGCGCGCTCCAGCGTGGTGATGGCGTAGGCGTCTTGCTGTTCGCGGGTGAACTGGTAGTGCTCGGCAGCCAATTCGGCAAAAACGCCCATGGCCTGGCCCTTGTCATAGGCATCTTCCAAGCCGTCCAGGAACATGTGGTCCAAGAACTGCTTGTGCCCCAAGCGCGCGCCACCGCGTGCATTGGGTTGCAGATAGGGGGCGTTGGTCATGCTCTCCATGCCGCCCGCGACCACGACCTGGCTGGCGCCCAGACGGATCTGGTCGGCGGCCATCATGACGGTCTTCATGCCCGAGCCGCAGACCTTGTTGACGGTGGTGGCGGGCACGCCCTTGTCCAGGCCAGCGGCAAAGCCCGCTTGGCGCGCGGGCGCTTGACCCAAGCCTGCGGGCAAAACGCAGCCCATGAACAGCTCTTCAACGCTGTTGGCATCGGCCTTGGCATCAGCCAGAGCCGCCTTGATGGCAGCGCCGCCCAGATCGGGCGCAGCAACGCCGCCCAAGCAGCCTTGAAAGCTGCCAATCGGGCTGCGCTTGGCACCGGCAATAATCACATCGCTCATCCTGCTTATTCTCCCTTGAACTCAGGCTGGCGCTTGTCGATGAAGGCGCCCATGCCCTCTTTTTGGTCGTGGGTGGCGAACATAGAGTGGAAGACGCGGCGCTCGAACAGCAGGCCTTCGGTCAAGCTGGTTTCTTCGGCGCGGTTGACCGCATCGCGGGCCAGGCATGCAATGGGCTTTGAGAAGCTGGCAATGGTCTGCGCAGCCTTCATAGCTTCATCCATCAGCGCCTCGGGCTCGATCACCCGCGCAGCCAAGCCAGCGCGCTCGGCTTCTTCGGCCCCCATCATGCGGCCGGTCAGGACCAGGTCCATGGCCTTGGACTTGCCGATCAGCTTGGTCAAACGCTGCGAGCCACCCAGGCCCGGCATGACGCCCAGCTTGATCTCGGGCTGGCCGAACTGGGCCGCCGTCGAAGCAAAGATCATGTCGCACATCATGGCCAATTCGCAGCCGCCGCCCAGGGCATAGCCGCCAACCGCCGCGATCTTAGGCGTGCGGCAGGCCGCCACCAAATCCCAGCCGCTCAGCATGTCGGAGTTGTAGGCCTCCATGTAGGAATGCGGGGCCATGAATTTGATGTCGGCGCCAGCAGCAAAGGCCTTGTCGCCCGCGCCAGTGATCAGGAAGCAGCCCACCTCAGGATCGCGGTCGAATCGGCGCATGACGCCGGTCACCTCCTCCATCATCACCGCGTTCAGCGCATTCAGCGCCTTGGGGCGGTTGAGGCGGATCAGCATGACGCGGCCGTGGCGTTCAACCTCAATGGTCTCGAAGGGGCCGAGTGCAGTTTCAGAGCTCATAGTCTTGGCATCCTTGTGGGGTTATTGGCCACGCGCGCGGCCAGCAAAGCGCGGCAGCATGGCGGAAAAATCGCGTCCCTTGCCGTCTTCGCTCTCAACGAAGGTGGCGTAGAGGTCGGTTGCGGCCTGGCCCAAGGGCGTGTCGGCCGACACACTCTCGGCCGCTTGCTGGGACAAGCGCAGGTCTTTGAGCATCAGCTCGGCAGCAAAACCGGGCTGATAGCCGCGATCGGCGGGCGATTCAGGACCGACGCCCGGCACGGGGCAATAGGCGTTGGTGCTCCACGAATAGCCCGACGAGGTCGAGACCACATCGAACAGCTTGCCCGCATCCAGGCCCAGCTTTTCGGCCAAAGCAAAGGCCTCGCAGGTGCCGATCATGGTGATGCCCAAGATCATGTTGTTACAGATCTTGGCGCCCTGGCCTGCACCGCTTTCACCGCAATGGACGGCCTTTTGGCCCATGATGTCGAACAGGGGCTTGGCGATGGCAAAGGCCGCATCCGAACCGCCAACCATGAAGGTCAGCGTGCCCGCTTGCGCGCCGCCAATACCGCCCGACACCGGCGCATCCAGCGCCAGCAAGCCCGCGGCCGCGCAGTCCTGGGCCACCTGGCGCGCCGAACCTACATCGACAGTCGAGCAATCCAGCAGCACCGCGCCTTGATCCATCACGGGCAACACCTCGGCAGCGACCGCGCGCAGAATCTGGCCGTTGGGCAACATGGTGATCACCACCTCTTGCCCCTTGGCGGCCTCTGCGGCGCTGGCGACCTTGGTCATGCCCTCAACCTCGATAGGGGCCAGGTCAAAGCCGGTGACGCTGTGGCCCGCGGCGACCAGGTTGCGCGCCATGGGCGCGCCCATGTTGCCCAGACCGATAAATCCAATCTTCATGACGAGTTCCTCTCCGTCTGTCCTGGTGGCGGCGCTTAGGCGTTGGCCAGCAGGTGGCGCGCCACGATCAGGCGCATAATCTCGTTGGTGCCTTCCAAGATCTGGTGCACGCGCAAATCGCGCACGATCTTCTCAAGCCCATAGTCCGCCAGGTAGCCGTAGCCGCCGTGGATTTGCAGCGCCTCGTTGGCGACCGCAAAGGCGGTGTCGGTGACAAAGCGCTTGGCCATGGCACAATGCGCGGTGGCATCCGGAGCGCCCTGGTCCAGTTTCCAAGCCGCTTGGCGCAAGAAAACGCGGCTCACCTGCAACTGGGTCTCCATGTCCGCCAGCTTGAACTGCACCGACTGGAAGCGGTCCAAAGACTGGCCAAAAGCGCGGCGCTCGCCCGCGTAGGCAACGGCCTTGTCCAGCGCAGTTTGAGCAGCGCCCAGCGCAGCAGCAGCGATGTTGACACGGCCGCCGTCCAGCCCCTTCATGGCGTAGACAAAGCCGCGACCCGCTTCGCCCAAGCGCTGATCGGCGGGCAGCACGGCCTTATCCATGTTGACCTGCGATGTCGGTTGCGCCCGCCAACCCATCTTGCGCTCCGGCGCGCCAAAGCTGAGGCCCTCAGTGCCGTTGTCCAGCAAAAAGGCCGAGATCACTTTGGCAGCGGGCTGCTCCGCACCGTCTTGCAGCAAGCTGGCATCGCGCGCCATCACCAGGTAAAGGTCGGAAAAGCCGCCGCCGGAGATAAAGGATTTACTGCCGGTCAGGGCAAAACCGCCCGCCACCTCCTCAGCGCGGGTCTTCATGGCCACAGCGTCTGAGCCCGAGCCAGGCTCGGTCAAGCAATAGGAGGCGATCTTGGTCATTGCGCAGAGATCACCCAAGTAGCGCTCGTGCAACGCCGTATCGCCGAAGCGGTCGATCATCCAAGCCACCATGTTGTGGATCGACAAGAAGGCCGAGACCGACGGGCAGGCCATGGCCAAGCCCTCAATCGCCAGGCTGGTCTCAAGCCGCGACAGGCCCGAGCCACCGTGATCGGGGTCTACCAGCATGCCGCCGAGCCCCAACTCGCCAGCCGCTTCTAAGAAAGAGCGCGGGATCGTGCCGTCTTGTTCCCATTGGTCGGCGTTGGGCGCAATCGCATCCTGACCGAAGCCAAAGGCCATATCAAAGACGGCTTGCTGCTGCTCGTTGAGCGCAAAGTCCATGGTGTTTCCTTCCAGATGATTTGACTTAGTTTCAGTTTAAAGTTTTTTTTGAGGTCTTTTATCGCCTCAAGCGCCGGGTTCAGCGCACAAAATCGGCACTGGGGCAAAGCAACGCGGTCTAGCTGGCCTCCTGCTCGTCGCCTTCATAGAACTGCGGCCAATAGCGCTTGACGATCGAAGAGCTGGGATCAAAGACGTGGCAGGTGTTGAGCACCGCACGCGCGGCCTTGGCTCGGGCTGCATCGCCCTCGGCGTCGTCGCCCATCTCTGCGGCCTCTTTGCGCTGCACTGGGTAGACGGTCTGGAAGGCCGTGTTAGCCATGACCCGCAGCATGTCGTTCAGGTGGGTGCAGCCCGAGGTTCCGCCAACGCGCTTTTGGCACTCTTTGGTAAAGCCCGAGACGATGCGCGCACCGATCATACGCTTATAGTTCTCTGTAATCGCTGGACAAATATTATAGGGCGAGCTGAGCGTTGCAGCCTCTGCATCGACGATCTCCATCGCGGGCGTGATGGTGATGCGCAGCACCATGTGATGCAAGGGATCGCCCGCCGCGACATAGCCCCGGTCGAAATTGTCGAAGGAAAAGGGCTTGGTATCCTGCATCATGACTTCGATATCGAACAGGCCGTCTTCCCGCTCAAATCCCAGTGCCTCATAGCGGCGGGTGTGGATCTGCTGGCGGCGTACCGGCGGGGTCAGGCCATTGCTGGGGCGCGGCGGCGTGGCGTAGTCGGGAAGCGGTGCGGTCATGGTGTCCCATTCTGTTTGCGGTCGGGCCACGTCGCTTCGCCTGACGGCGTGCGACTGGGGCTTGCTGTTTGTTTTGAACGCAGCTCCACCCCCAAAGTCGGGCTCAACTTTGGCGGTATTGCGCAAAGAGGCAGGATCTGGGCTTGCCGTTTGCGACCTCGCCCCCTACCATTTTCAGATCGCTAGCACGCTAGGACGCCTCATCGCTCGGCGCAAGAGCTGACAGGGCGGCCAAGCGCCGCTGTGCCCTACTTTTACCTCGTGACGGAAAGATGCCATGCCCAACCTGCCCGCCAGTCTTGCCAATCTGCGTTTGCCCGTAATCGCCTCGCCCATGTTCATCGTCTCGGGCCCCGAGTTGGTGATCGCCCAGTGTAAGGCGGGCGTCGTGGGCTCCTTTCCGGCGTTGAACGCACGCGAAAAAGACGGCGAGCCGATTTTGCTGGAGGCCTGGCTCAAGACCATCACCGAGGAGCTGGACCGCCACAACCAAGCCAACCCGGACGCTCCGGCAGCGCCCTTTGCGGTCAATCAAATCGTCCACCGTACCAACACGCGCTTGGAGCGCGATGTCGAGATTTGCGCCCGCTGGCAGGTGCCGATTTGGATCACCTCTATGGGCGCGCGCCCCGAGGTCAACGAAGCTGCGCACCAGTCCGGCGCTGTCGTTCTGCACGATGTGATCAACAATACCTTCGCTCACAAAGCGATCGATAAGGGCGCGGACGGCTTGATTGCGGTGGCTGCGGGCGCAGGCGGACACGCCGGCGGGCAGTCGCCCTTGGCCTTGATCAGCGAGATCCGCAGTTGGTTCGACGGCCCTCTGGCGCTGTCGGGCGCCATTGCCAACGGTGCCAGCCTGCTGGCGGCCCGCGCCATGGGTGCCGATCTGGGCTATATCGGCTCGGCTTTCATTGCCACCCACGAGGCCAACGCCAGCGATGCTTATAAGCAGATGATCGTCGATGATGGCGCCGAAGATGTGCTCTATACCCCGCACTTTACCGGCGTTTCGGGCAATTATCTGAAGAATTCGCTGCGCCTGCAAGGGCTGGACCCGGATAACCTGACCGCCGAGAGCAGCTCAAAAATTGACCTGTCCCGGCCCGGAAAGGTCAAGGCTTGGCGCGATATCTGGGGCGCAGGCCAAGGTATCGGCGCGGTCAAGGACTGCGTCAGCGTGGCGGACTTTGTCGCCCGCCTGACCCGCGAATATCAAGAGGCCAAGCAGGCGCTGTGTAGCGCCTAAAACGCCGCTCTTTCGCGCGCCCTTGGCCCTAGGG
>CAZHYF010000022.1:15112-19566 GCA_964536635.1 uncultured Rhodospirillaceae bacterium
CCGAACTCGCCGCCATCGGCGAACTGGGTCGAGGCGTTGAGCATGATGATGCCCGCATCGACTTCATTGGCAAAGCGGGTCAGCACGGCCTCGTCCTGGCTCAGAACGGCTTCGGTGTGGTGCGAGCCGTGGGTGTTGATATGGGCGATGGCGTCCTCCAGGCCGTCCACCACCTTGATCGACAAGATGGCGTCCAGATATTCGGTGTCCCAGTCGGCCTCCGTCGCAGGGCGCGCGCCCTCCAGCAGCGCCAGGGCTCGGGCGTCGGCGCGCAATTCGCAGCCGCGCTCGCGCAGGGCTGCGCCCAAATCGGGCAACAGCGCCTGGGCCACCGCTTGGTGAACCAGCAGCGTTTCGGTCGCGCCGCAAATGCCCGTGCGGCGCATCTTGGCGTTCAGGACCACGGTTTGCGCCTGCTCCAAGTCCGCGGCGGCATCGACGTAGGTGTGGCACAGCCCGTCCAGATGGCTAAAGACCGGCATGCGGGCCTCGTTGCGGATGCGCTCGATCAGGCCGCGCCCACCGCGCGGCACCACCACGTCGATGGCATCGTCCATGCGCAGCATAAGGCCAACCGCGGCGCGATCGGTGGTGGGCACGCGCTGCACGCAGGCCTCGGGCAGGCCCGCAGCGCGCAGGCCTTCTTGCAACGCCAACAGGATTTCACCGCTGGAATGGAAGCTATCTGAGCCCCCGCGCAAAATAGCGGCATTGCCCGCCTTCAGGCAGAGACTGCCCGCATCAGCGGTCACATTGGGGCGACTCTCATAGATGATGCCGATCACGCCCAAGGGCACCGAAATGCGCTTGATTTTCAGACCGTTGGGGCGGTCCCACTCGGCCAAAGTCTTGCCGACCGGATCGGGCAACTGCGCCACGTCCTCCAGGCCCCTGGCCATGGCGTCGATCCGCTCGGGCGTCAGCTCCAGGCGATCCAGCATGGCAGCCGACAGCCCCTTGTCGCGCCCAGCTTGCATGTCGAGCGCATTGGCCTCCAAGATCGCGGACGACCGGGCCCGCAACGCCTGCGCCGCCGCCATCAAGGCGGCATCCTTTTGCGCGCGTGGTGCCAACGCCAAGACCGCTGCGGCTTGTTTGGCGTGTCGGCCCATGTCGTGCATCAGGGCGGTAAGCTCGGGGGTCTGGCTGTTCATGCCGCGTCCTCTTCTGGGGTGCTGCGCGTGGCCACATCCTCGCTGCTGCGCGCCATGGTCAGCGCTAGGTCGTCGCGATGGATTAGCGCTAGGCGGCTTTGGTAGCCCAAAATCTTGGCTATGTCTTGGCTTTGCTGCCCCTGGATGCGAGCGGCCTCCTCGGCGCCAAAGGCCGACAGCCCCACGCCCAGGCGCTGGCCCTGCTGGTTCAAAATCGCTACCGGATCGCCTTCGCTAAAGCGCCCCTCGACCGACACGACGCCCGCAGGCAACAAAGAGCGGCCCTGCAACAGCGCCCGTTCAGCGCCTGAATCGACCACCAGGCTGCCGCGCGGCATCAAGCTGCCGGCGATCCAGGCTTTGCGCGCCTTGCGCGGGCTGGCCTGAGCCTGGAACAAGCTGGCCAGGCCGCCGTCCAGCAGCGCCTGCACGGGGTGCAGCGCCTCGCCCTTGGCGATCAGCATGGAGCAACCCGCCTGCACCGCCACCTTGGCCGCGTCGATCTTGGTGACCATGCCACCGGTCGAGATGCCCGGCAGGGGCTTGCCCGCCATGGCCTCGATTTCAGGCGTAATGGCCTCGATCAGCGGCAAGTGGCGCGCTTCGGGATGGGTGCGTGGGTTGGCGGTGTAGAGCCCGTCGATATCCGAGAACAAGATCAAGAGATCAGCGCCCGCCATGGAGGCCATGCGCGCCGCCAAGCGGTCATTGTCGCCCACACGAATTTCGGCTGTCGCCACGGTGTCGTTCTCGTTGACCACCGGCACCGCTTGGTGTTTCAACAAACTGGAAAGCGTCGCGCGGGCGTTCAAATGGCGCTGGCGCTCCTCGGTATCCTCCAGCGTGATCAGGATCTGAGCAACGGTGCGGTTGTGGCGCGCCATGGCCGCCTGATAGGCGTGGGCCAAGCGGATTTGTCCGGTGGCCGCTGCGGCCTGCTTATCGCCCAGGCGCAGCTCGCCCGTCACCGGCATGCCCAGGTGCAAACGGCCGACCGCAATCGCGCCCGAGGAGACCAAAATCACCTCTTTGCCCTGATCCAGCAGCGCGCAGACATCGTCCGCCAGCGCGTCAAGCCAGGCTTGGCGGATCTGCCCCTGGCCATCGACCAACAGCGCCGATCCGACCTTGATCACCAGGCGCTTGGCCTTGTGCACCGCCGCGCTGGCCAAACTCAGCCCGTTCGCGGCCTGCGATAGATCTACTTGCGGTTGGCTCAAGGCTGCCATCCCGAATTGGCCGGGGCTTCGGCCCGCGGCTGGTCTTGGGCCTTCAGCGCCAGACGGTTGCTGCGCACGCGCTCCAGGCCTGCGCGCATCAAGGGTTCCAGGCCTTGGCGCGTCACGCCAGACAGACCAAAGACCGGCCGGCCAGAAACACGCTGTAGCAAGTCCATTTTAAAGTGTTGGTCGTTGTCGCTCAGCGCGTCGATCTTGTTCAGAACCACCAGCTCGGGCTTGTCCATAATGCCCTGGCCATAGGCCTCCAGCTCGCTGCGCACCACCCGATACGCGCTGACCACATCGTCTTGGGTGCCGTCGATCAAGTGGATCAGCACGCCGCAGCGCTCGATATGGCCCAAAAAGCGCGTGCCGATGCCCGCGCCCTCGTGCGCGCCCTCGATCAACCCCGGAATATCGGCCACAACATAGCGCGCCTGGTCGATGTCCACCACGCCAAGGTTGGGATAGAGCGTCGTAAAGGGGTAGTCGGCGATCTTGGGCTGGGCTCTGCTGCACACCGACAAGAAGGTCGATTTGCCGGCGTTGGGCAGGCCCACCAGGCCCGCGTCCGCCAACAGCTTGAGCCGCAACCAGAGCCAGCGCTCCTCGCCGGGCCAACCCGGATCGGCGCGGCGCGGCGCTTGGTTGGTCGAGGTCTTATAGCGCGCATTGCCAAAACCGCCGTCACCGCCGCGCGCCAGCAAGACCCGCTGGCCTTCTTCGGTCAGGTCGAACAGGATCTGTTCCTTGCTCTCGTCCAGGATCTGGGTTCCCACCGGGATGCGCAAGGTGGTCGCCTTACCCGCGGCGCCGTGGCGATCCTTGCCCATGCCGTGCGCGCCGCGCTGGGCTTTGAAGTGCTGGGCATAGCGGAAGTCGATCAGGGTGTTCAGATCGCCGCTGGCCTCAGCCCAAACATCGCCGCCACGCCCGCCGTCGCCGCCATTTGGGCCGCCGAACTCGACGTATTTTTCGCGCAAGAAGGACACGCAGCCGCCGCCGCCGTCGCCCGCCTTTACAAAGACTTTTGATTCATCCAGAAATTTCATCGTACTTGTTGTCTCGTGGTATCGTTCTTGTGTCTTGCCGGTGCCTGCGGGCGTGTGTTTGCTCCCCGCAGCGCGTATTCAGGCATCGAATTCCTAGGCAGCAGCGCTGCTTCTGTCCCGCCAGTCCCAAGGCCCTAAGCCCTAGTTTATGGCCTGATTGCCAGCAGCCCCCTAGATTGGAGGCAACCACAGGCCTTTGGTTCCAACCCGAAGGCTATCTATAAGCCTCCCCGCCGCGGGTTTCCAGATGTGAAGCGGCCTTGTTTGCAAGTCTTTGTGTTCCAGCTGCTCTTCTTGGTCGTCGCCATGCCCCAAACAGCCCATTCAACTCAGTCTACCATCCCGCGCCGCCGCACCCTGCAAGCAGTCGCTGGCTGCACGCTCGCCGCCCTAGGGCTTGGCTCTGAAGCAGCTCTAAGCCCAGCGCGAGCCGATTGGCTGCTGGGCCTGCCGCCCTTGCAAGACGGCGACTTGATCTTCCATTCCAGTCGCTCCTTCCAGAGCGCGGCCATTATGCGCGCCACCGGCTCGCCCATAACCCATATGGGCATTATCCACAACACGCGCCTGGGTCCGCGTGTCATCGAGGCGCATGTGGTGGTGCGCGATTTGGCCCTGCTGCACTGGGTGTTCCATGGGCGCGAGGCCGCCTTCATCATTCGGCGCCACCCTGGCTTGCAGGCCCATCAAGCCCAGGCCATCGTCAGAGCAGCTTTGGCAATGCGCGGGCGGCCCTACGATCTCATGTTTGATCTGGACAACCAGCGCCCCTATTGCAGCGAATTTGCCTATCTTCTCTACCAGCGCCAGGGCCTCGACATCGGTCGCCTGCAACGATTGGGCGACTTGGATCTCAGCCATCCCGAGGTCCAAGCGCTTTTGGCACGGCGCGCCCAGCGCCACCCCAAGTGCAAAGGGCTTCGCGCCCCCGCCCAGTGTCAGCAGATCTTGCTCAATCAGCCGTTGATAACCCCGCGCGCGATCCTGGAGGACCCGCGCCTGGTGACCATCGCTCGCCAGGGAATCTA